>NZ_JAUZVB010000001.1:1004403-1339204 GCF_031844365.1 Exiguobacterium sp. BG5(2022) | reverse complement strand
GTTGACTTCAACGTTCCACTCAAAGATGGCGTCATCCAAGACGAAACTCGGATCCAAGCCGCACTTCCAACGATCAAGCACTTGCTTGACGGTGGTGCGAAACTCGTCCTTGCGAGCCACCTCGGCCGTCCAAAAGGCGAGAAGAACCCTGAGTTCTCACTTGCTCCAGTAGCGAAGCGTCTCGCTGAACTCCTCGGAAAAGATGTACCGCTCGTCGAAGAAGCATACGGTCCGGTCGCAGAAGAAGCGGTCGCTAACCTCTCTGAAGGCGATGTCGTCGTTTTAGAGAACGTTCGTTTCTACCCAGGTGAAACGAAAAACGACCCTGAACTTGCAAAAGGATTCGCAGCACTTGCTGACGTATACGTCAACGACGCGTTCGGCGCGGCTCACCGTGCACACGCTTCAACTGAAGGGATTGCGCACCACGTGGACACAGCCGTTGCTGGTCTCTTGATGGAAAAAGAACTTGAAGTTCTCGGTAAAGCTCTTTCAAACCCAGACCGTCCGTTCACGGCGATTATCGGCGGGTCGAAAGTAGCGGATAAGATTGGGGTCATCGACCACCTTCTTGACATCGTTGACACACTCATCATCGGTGGCGGACTCTCGTACACGTTCTCGAAAGCACTCGGGCACGAAGTCGGAACGTCACTCCTTGAAGAGGATAAGCTTGACCTCGCTCGTCAATTCATGAAGAAAGCAGAAGACAAAGGCGTGAAATTCTTGATGCCTGTCGACTGCGTCATCACAAAAGAATTCGGCGAAGAAACGTATGTCGGCCCAGTCGATATCGACTCGATCCCAGCGGATCACATGGGTCTCGATATCGGACCGAAGACAGTCGAACTTTACGCGGACGCGATTCGCGAATCGAAACTTGTCGTATGGAACGGACCGATGGGCGTATTCGAACTCGATAAATACGCAAACGGAACGAAAGGTGTCGCTCAAGCGCTTGCAGACAGCGATGCATACTCAATCATCGGTGGTGGTGACTCAGCAGCTGCGGCAGCCAAGTTTGGTCTTGCTGACAAGATGAGTCACATCTCAACTGGTGGCGGCGCGTCACTCGAATTCATGGAAGGCAAAAAACTTCCAGGTGTCGAGGCGTTGAACGACAAGTAATTTAGAGGAGGGTTATCGATGCGTAAACCGATTATTGCAGGTAACTGGAAAATGAACAAAACACTCTCGGAAGCTGTTGCTTTCGTTGAGGAAGTGAAAAACAACATCCCATCTACTGACAAAGTAGATGCAGCGATTGGTGCTCCAGCACTTTTCCTCGCACCAATGGTAGAAGCAGCTAAAGGGTCAAACTTGAAGCTCGGTGCACAAAACATGTACGACAAAGATAGCGGTGCTTACACTGGCGAAATCAGCCCAGTGATGGTCGCTGACCTCGGCGTGACTTACGTCATCCTCGGTCACTCAGAACGTCGCGAGTACTTCGGTGAGTCGGATGCGTTCATCAACAGCAAAACGAAAAAAGCGTTCGAACACGGTCTTACGCCAATCGTTTGTGTCGGTGAAACACTCGAGGAGCGCGAAGGCGACAAGTTCGAAGAAGTCATCAAAACACAAGTCGAAGGCGGTCTCGCTGACCTTTCTGCTGACCAAGTCAAACAACTCGTCATCGCGTATGAGCCAGTTTGGGCAATCGGTACAGGGAAATCAGCGGACGAAGCAGACGCACAAAGCTCTTGTAAATATGTTCGCGACGTGGTGAAAGGTCTTTACGGTGAAGACGTAGCGGCTGCAGTACGCATCCAGTACGGTGGATCTGTAAAACCAGAGAACATCAAAGAGTATATGGCACAGGAAGATATCGACGGCGCACTCGTCGGCGGTGCTTCACTTGAAGCCGCTTCGTTCCTCAAATTGTTGGAGGCGATTTAAATGGCTAGACCAGTCGCACTCATCATTTTAGATGGTTTCGGGATGCGTGACGAATCGTTCGGAAACGCAGTCATGGCTGCGAACAAACCGAACTTCGATCGCTACTGGGAGCAGTATCCACATACGCTCTTAAACGCAAAAGGCGAGTACGTCGGTCTTCCGGAAGGACAGATGGGGAACTCGGAAGTCGGTCACTTGAACATCGGTGCCGGCCGAGTCGTCTATCAGTCACTCTCACGCGTGAACAACGCAATCAAAGACCGTTCGTTATTCGACCGTCAGGCGATGAACCATTTGGCAGGTCATGTGAAGAAACATGATTCGAGCCTCCATATCATGGGTCTCGTATCAGATGGCGGGATTCACTCGCACATCAATCACATGTTTGCCATCGTTGAGTTCGCAAAACTCCACGGCATCGAAAAAGTGTACATTCACGCGTTCACGGACGGCCGTGACTGTGATCCGAAATCAGGAGCTGGTTTCCTCAAGGAAACAGAAGAAAAGCTTGCTGAACTCGGTGTCGGTCAAGTCGCTAGCGTGTCTGGTCGCTACTATGCCATGGACCGCGACAACCGTTGGGAGCGCGTCGAGAAAGTATACGACGTCCTCGTAAACGGTAAAGGCGAAGTTGGCACGGACCCAGTCGAAGTTCTCAAGAAGTCTTACGAGAACGATTTGACGGATGAGTTTGTGTTACCAACTGTCATCGAAAAAGATGGCAAGCCGGTCGCGACAATCCAGGACAACGATGCCATCATGTTCTTCAACTTCCGTCCGGACCGGGCGATCCAACTCGCAAAAGTGTTCAAAGAGAAAGTCGGCTTCAAAGGCTTCGAACTCTCAAGCAAACATCCAGAGAACATCTTGCTCGTCTCGATGACGAAGTTCTCGGATGAGGTCGACACGGATATCGTCTTCCCACCGGAAGATTTGAAAAACACACTCGGGGAAACGCTCTCTGCACAAGGGTACAAACAACTCCGTGCTGCAGAAACAGAGAAGTACCCACACGTCACGTTCTTCTTGAACGGACAAAAAGAACAACCATTTGAAGGTGAGGATCGTCTCCTCGTCCCTTCACCGAAAGTCGCGACGTACGACTTGCAACCAGAAATGAGCGCATATGAGCTCACAGACGGTTTGCTCGAGCGTATCGAGTCAGATGAGTATGATGCATACATCATCAACTTCGCAAACCCGGATATGGTTGGTCACTCAGGGAAGCTTGAGCCGACGAAGAAAGCGATCGAAGCGGTCGACGAATGCCTCGGTAAAGTAGTGGACGCATTACTTGCTAAAGGTGGCGCGGCCATCATCACAGCGGACCACGGGAACGCGGACATCGTCACGAACCCGGATGGCTCACCGATGACGGCGCACACGACGGAACCTGTTCCGTGTATCGTCACAAAAGAGGGAGTCGAACTGAAACCAGTTCTCGACGGCGCACTTTGCGACCTCGCCCCAACGCTTCTTCACCTTCTCGGTGGAGAGCAACCAGCTGAAATGACTGGTTCGTCAATCGTTACAAAATAATACAACTATTTTTCAAACGAAAAGGAGCGATTTTTCATGTCAATGATTACAGAAATTTACGCACGCGAGATTTTAGATTCACGCGGTAACCCATCAGTAGAAGTAGAAGTCTTCACAGAAGACGGCGGTTTCGGCCGTGCCCTCGTCCCATCAGGCGCATCAACAGGTGAGCACGAAGCAGTTGAGCTTCGCGATGGCGACAAGTCACGTTACCTTGGTAAAGGTGTCTTGAAAGCAGTTGCGAACGTGAACGACACGATCGCACCAGAACTTATCGGCTACGATGTATTCGACCAAAACGCAATCGATGCGAAAATGATTGAACTCGATGGTACGCCAAACAAAGCGAAACTTGGTGCTAACGCAATCCTCGGTGTGTCAATGGCAGCAGCTCACGCAGCAGCAGATGAGCTCGGTCTCCCACTTTACACATACCTCGGTGGATTCAACGCGAAGACACTTCCAACACCAATGATGAACATCATCAACGGTGGTTCGCACGCGGACAACAACGTGGACTTCCAAGAGTTCATGATCATGCCTGTCGGCGCGCCAACATTCCGTGAAGCGCTCCGCATGGGTGCTGAAGTATTCCACGCCCTCAAATCAGTTCTTTCTGGTATGGGTCTTAACACAGCTGTCGGTGACGAAGGTGGTTTCGCACCAAACTTGAAGTCTAACGAAGAAGCGATCACAGTTATCCTTGAAGCGATCGAAAAAGCTGGTTACAAACCAGGTGAAGACGTCTACCTCGCAATGGACGTTGCATCTTCTGAGTTCTACGATAAATCAACTGGTAAATACGAACTCGCTGGCGAAGGCAAGTCACTCACAACTGCTGAGCTTGTAGACTTCTACGCTGAGCTCGTTGACAAGTACCCAATCCTCTCAATCGAAGATGGTTGTGACGAAAACGACTGGGATGGCCACAAGCTTCTCACAGATAAAATCGGACACAAAGTTCAACTCGTTGGGGATGACCTCTTCGTAACGAACACATCTAAACTTGCTGAAGGTATCGAAAAAGGAATCGCAAACTCGATCCTCATCAAAGTTAACCAAATCGGTACGCTCACAGAAACATTTGACGCGATCGAAATGGCTAAAAAAGCTGGTTACACAGCAGTTGTCTCACACCGTTCTGGTGAAACAGAAGACGCGACAATCGCAGACATCGCTGTTGCGACAAACGCTGGACAAATCAAAACTGGTTCACTTTCACGTACAGACCGTATCGCGAAATACAACCAACTTCTCCGCATCGAAGACATGCTCGGCGATGTAGCGAAATACGACGGTATCAAGTCGTTCTACAACCTCAAAAAATAATTGATTGTTTCAGGCTCGCCAATCGGCGGGCCTGTTTTTTTGTGTGTGGAATATCCGTTTAATCAACGGTGGAAAAGCTGATTGGTCGTCTATCCGTCTTTGCGGCACCGATGCTTTCCTGCAAGAGTCACGGTACCGCTTTGACGGACGCGAACGCTCTGTGTCGAACTTCTTAGTCATTGAGACCTCGTGTTGTATACTGAACGTGACTGATAAAAAGTAGGGGGAGATTGGATGGACCAATCGAATGAACAAGAAAAAAGGTTGAGTGGCGGGAACGTATCCATCGTTCATCGAAAAGGGAACTACGTCTATCGTTCGCAAAAAGTGGGGAGTGAACGCATCCATTGCTATTTAAAGCATTTGGAGGCGAAGCAACTGTCTGGCGTGCCACGCTTTGTCGGTATCGATGAAACAAGAAGAGAGGTGCTCACTTATATCGAGGGGGAGACGGCAGACTATCCTCTTAAATCCTATATGTGGGCTGATGAGGCGATTCAAGACGTCGCGCGCTTGATGAGACGACTGCATGATGCGTCAATCGATTTTGAATGGACATCCGAATGGGAGCCAATCGATCACACACCACAACCGTTAGAGGTCATCTGTCATAACGACTTCGCTGTCTACAATACAATTTTCCATGAAGGAAAAGTGGCAGGAATCATCGACTTTGATTTGGCTGCGCCAGGTCCGAGAGCTTGGGATATCGTCTATGCCCTTTATACGTTCGTTCCGCTCAGTCGTCGCCATCAAGCTGAAACAGGGGAAGTCATCTATTATGATGCCGATCGAGACGATGCGATCTATAAAGAGCGTGTATCGTTGTTTCTCGAAGCCTATGGTTGGGAGCAAGCGGAGGTCGACTTGTTCGATATGTTACAACGACGGATTGAAGCGCTCTGTCTCTTGATGAAACGAAAAGCTGCGGAAGGAGACGTCGCCTTCCAAAAGATGATTGACGAAGGACATTACGATCATTACCAAGAGGAACTTCGATTTATTCGAACGCATGGACAGAAGTGGTTCTGAAACAATCTGAAGCGGGAATATAGAAAATGAAGCATGAATGGGGAGGCGATTTTCGTGATGATGCTCGGATTTCTTTTCTTGGTATTGCTCATTGGATTCGGCATTTGGTACTATCTCAAATCGCACCGGAATGACGATTGGTCATGACAACATTGTCATGACCTCTCTTTTGTGTCAGTTTGCACAAAATTTGGGTATACTCTCTACATAACGAGTAAAGGAGCCCATGCTTATGACACGAGTACGTAAAGCCATCATCCCAGCCGCCGGTCTCGGCACCCGCTTCCTTCCTGCCACGAAAGCCATGCCAAAAGAAATGTTGCCGATTGTCAACAAGCCGACGATCCAGTTCATCGTCGAGGAAGCCGTCGCTTCAGGCATCGAGGACATCATCATCGTCACGGGGAAGAACAAACGGGCGATTGAAGACCATTTCGACCGTGCGCTCGAACTGGAACAGAACCTCGAATCGAAAGGGAAGACGCGCTTGCTCGAATCGGTCCGACATTCCTCGAATTTGGCGAACATTCACTACATACGCCAACAGGAGCCAAAAGGTCTCGGTCATGCGATTTGGTGCGCCCGGAAGTTTATCGGAGACGAGCCATTCGCCGTCTTGCTCGGGGACGATATTATCGAATCCGATGTGCCGGCAACGAAGCAGTTGATCGACCAATATGAGGCCCACGATCGTTCGATCATCGGGGTGCAGCGTGTCCCGTATGAAATGACGAACCGATATGGTATAATTGACCCGCTTGCCGTCGAAGGGAAGCTCATCCCGGTGCGGACGTTCGTGGAGAAACCGCCCATTGATGAGGCCCCGTCGAACTTCGCCATCCTCGGTCGCTACATCTTGAAACCGGACGTCTTTGAGGCGTTGTCGGGACAAGAGGCGGGAGCCGGGGGCGAGATTCAATTGACGGATGCGATCGCACGCTTGAATGAGGCGCAGACGGTCTTCGCCTACGAATTTGACGGTCGACGTTACGACGTCGGAGAGCCGATTGGGTTCGTCGAGACGACGATTTGCCACGCGCTCAGCGATCCTGATTTAAAAGATGACGTCCATGCCCTATTGAAACGGCTTGTGGACGAACTTGATCAACAGTAAGGTGTGTTATTTTTGAAAACAATGCTTATGGTGTGTCAAAACTATTATCCGGAAATCGGCAGTGCCGGCAACCGGATGCAAAACATTACGCATTTGATGAAGCAGCGCGGGTATGAAGTCGAGGTCATCACGGCCGCCCCTTCGTATCCGAGCTTTGATATGTATCAGGACGACCGCTTCTGGAACGACCGGGAGTTAAACGACCAACCGTTCATCAAGCGACTCATCACGAAGAAACGGAAACATACGTCTAACATGGTCAGTCGTCTTTTCCTATTCCTTGAACAGATGGTCAAAGGGATCCGGGAAGTCCGTAAGCTCGAATTGAAGCCAGACGTCGTCTTTGCGACGACCCCTTCTTTTTTTATGGCGTTTGTCGGTGCTTATGCGAAACGAAAGTATCGTGTCCCGTTCATCTTGGACGTCCGTGACCTTTGGCCAGAATCGGTGAAAGGTGTCGGCGTCTTCAAGTACGATTGGGTGCTCACGCCGGCTTTTTGGATGGAGAAACGACTGTATCGTGTCGCCGATGAAGTCATCATCAACTCGGAAGGGTTCCGCAGCTATCTTCGTCAGCGCGGTGTGCCGAACGAGAAGATTCACTACATGCCGAACTCGATCCGGGAAGCGGAGCGCACGCTCGAGCGGACGATCCCACCGGACGACCGGATGGAAATCTTATACGCCGGGAACATGGGTCTTGCCCAAGATGTGTCGTTGTTACTCGAACTCGCCGAGCGATTCCGGGACGAGCCACGGGTCCACTTCAAATTGATCGGCTACGGCTATCGGAAAGAAGAGTTGAAACAGACGATCAAAGACCGTGGCTTCCAAAACTTCTTGTTCCTCGAGGCGATGCCACGGACAGAGGCGTTTCAGGCAATTAAAAATGCGGACGTCGCATTCGTCAGTCTGATCGAGCAAGAAGTGTTTGATACGGTCATCCCTGGGAAACTCATCGACTATATGGCGGTCGGCAAACCGATTGTCGCAGCAGTGTCAGGCCATGCGGCGAATGTCATTGAAGCGGCGGAAGTCGGCTACGTGTCACGGAAACGTGACATCGATGAGATCGAGCGGATCCTACGGAAGCTCCTCGACCGACCGGATTTACGGGAGGCACTCGGGGCGAACGGGATTCGTTACGTCAAAGAGAATTTATGTTGGGAAGAGAATATCGACGTGTTAGATCAAGTCGTACAACAGTTAGTGATGGAGGAAACACGATGAAGTCAGTATGTATGTTTGTATGGAACCATTTTACGAATGATGCGCGCGTCCTTCGTGAGTGCTCGGCACTCGCCGAGGCAGGCTATGAAGTCGATTTGATCGCGCTTCAAGATCCGAAAAATAAAGAGCTTTCAAAAGAAGAGATGCGTCCGGAAGGCTTCCGCGTCATCCGCGTGAAGCGTCAACCTTCGATTCTCGTCAACGCGCTCAAGTTCGCGAAGAAGACGTATCAATGGGTGAGCGAGAAACGGACCCGCCAAATCGGTGCGGGACTCGTCGGTGCCGGGTTGTTCTTACTTGCGCCGTTCACGATGCTCGCGCTCGGAGCGGCCATCGGGACGGTCTTGTTGCCGCAAGTGCGTAAGCAAATCGTCAACGCGAGTGCGATGCTCGAGATGGTGTTCGCTTCGACGAAAAAATCGTATGACTTTTACCATGCGAACGATTTGAACACGCTCCCGCAGGCACTCCTTGCTGGAAAAGTGTTCAACAAAGGTCGGATCGTCTACGACTCGCACGAGGTACAGACGGACCGTACGGGTTACGGCTATATTCAAAGTAACCTCGAAGGCTGGCTCTTGCCGTTCGTCGATACGATGATGGTCGAGAACCATACGCGTGCAGCGCACAACGAAGAGTTGTACGGGTTCTATCCGTACGTGCTCCACAACTATCCGTTCTACCGTCCGCTCGACTTCTCGCTCCGCAAGGACTTGCATGCACTCCTCGATTTGCCGAAAGACGAGAAGATCCTCTTGTATCAAGGGGGCATTCAAGCGGGACGTGGTCTCGAACAGCTCGTGCTCGCGGCGAAAGACTTCAAAGAAGGCACGCTCGTCATGATCGGGGACGGGAAACTCAAACCGACGATCCAACAGTTGATCGAGACGGAAGGGGTCGGCAATCGCGTCAAGATGATTGACAAAGTACCGGTCGAAGCGTTACCTTACTATACGATGAATGCCTATTTAGGCTTCCAAGTATTGAACAACGTCTGCTTCAACCACTACTCGGCCTCGTCGAATAAATTGTTTGAGTATTTGATGGCCGAAGTACCGGTCGTCTCATGTGACTTCCCTGAAATCGAACGGGTCGTTGCGGGGAACGATGTCGGGGTGCTCGTCGATTCGCACGATCCACAATCGATCGCGGACGGCGTCAACCGGATGATTGAAGACCAAGCACTCTATGCGCGTGTCAAAGAGAACACGAAGACCGCGCGTGAGAAATATAACTGGGATTTGGAAAAAGAGGCACTCTTGAACGTCTACGCGAACGCCGCGGAGCGCAAGTTGCCGATTATGAAAGACGGTGCGCCAAAGCCAGTACAATCTTAAGACTGCGGCTTTTGCCGCGGTCTTTTTTCTATGGAGGGAGGACATTTATGAAACGTCAACAACAACATTTATTGCGCCAACAAGTATGGCGCAAGCTACAAACCATCTCGGTGAAGGACATCGCCTGGATTATCGCAGGCTCCTTCATTCTCTCGTTCGGGGTCAACTACTTCACCGTACCGAACGACTTCTCGGAAGGTGGTCTGCTCGGGGTCACGATTATCCTGTACTACGTATTCGGCTGGGACCTCGGGCTCACGTCGATCATCGGGAACGGGATTCTCTTTATCGTCGGCTATAAGCTGCTCGACCGTCGGACAATGGTCTATTCGGTCATCGCCGTCATCGCGACGTCATTCTTCCTCAGTCTGACACATGACTGGGGCAGCCCTGCCGAGGACAAACTGCTTGCGGCCGTCTATGCCGGAATCATGATCGGGGTCGGAATCGGCATGGTGCTCCGTGTCGGTGGGACGACCGGCGGGGGCGTCATCATCGCCCGTCTCATGGAACGCTATCTCCACTTGAGTGTCGCCGTATCGATGTTCATCATCGATGCGATCGTCGTCGCCACATCTGGCTTCTTCTTAGGAGAACAAGTCGTCCTCTATACGCTCATCGCCATTATCATCGGCTCGTGGGTCATCGATCTCGTCGCGGAAGGTCTCAACATCCGTAAAGCCGTCACGATCATCAGCGACAAGCAAGAAGAGCTCGCCGTCGTCTTGACGGAGACGCTCGGACGCTCGGCGACAATCATTCATGGACATGGCTACTATACGAAGCAGGATAAGAACATGTTGTATATGATCGTCGACAAACGTCAGATCGCACCACTCAAAAAAATCGTCCAAGTGACGGACGACCGTGCCTTCGTCGTCATCCACCAGGTGAAGGAAGTCATCGGGGAAGGATTCAGCTACCCGTCCCGATAATTTGAATGCTGGTGTTTTATTGATAACTTCTATATAATAAAAGGCGTGTAAATAGAAGGAGGAACTGACTACTATGCAAACGATCGCTACAATCAGCCTACTTGTCGTGGCTGTCTTATTGATTGTCGTCGTACTGCTCATGTCAGGTCGGTCGCAAGGTCTTGGAGCGATTGCAGGTGGCGCGGAGCAGTTGTTCGGACGCCAGAAAGCACGCGGCTTCGATGCTGTTTTGAACCGAACTGCAGCTGTACTAGGCACTTTGTTTTTCATTTTAGGATTACTAGTCGCATCATTATGATGATAAGGCTGATCGTTCTCGATTTTCACGTGAGGCGGTCAGCTTTTGTTTTTTCGATTTATTTTTTGGGAATAATGTAGATACGAGGAGATGACAGATAAAATGAAAGTGACAGCACCAAAACCGTTCTTCTTCGAGGGCGGAAAACGTGCCGTGTTGATGTTACATGGCTTCACTGGATCGAGCGCGGATGTCCGCATGCTCGGTCGCTTCCTTCAAAAAGAAGGATACACATGTATGGGACCGATCTATCGTGGTCATGCCGTCCCACCGGAAGAATTACTCCAATATGGACCGAAAGACTGGTGGGAAGACGTCTTGGACGCTTACCAGACGCTCGTCGACAAAGGTCATGAGGAGATTGTCGTCTGCGGACTCTCGTTAGGTGGCGTGATGTCGCTCCGTCTCGCCGAGGAGAAAGACGTCAAGGCGGTCATCCCGATGTGCGCACCGACGGGAATCGATGCCGAGGACCGCTTGTATAAAGGAGTCCAGGCATATGCCCGAGAATATAAGGGTAGAGAAGAAAAGTCGCCGGAACAGATCGAGCAGGAGATGGCAGAGTTCAAACCGATGCCAACATTGAAAGACCTCCGTGCCTTCGTCCGCGACACGGCGTCGAAGCTTGAGGACATCTTCGTCCCGACACTCGTCGTCCAAGGCGCCAAAGACAACATGATCGACCCGGAATCGGCGAATCAAATTTACGAGGCGGTCAACACGTTCCAAAAAGAGTTGCTCATCTATGAGAACTCGGGACACGTGATCACACTCGACAAAGAAAAAGAGAAACTGCACCAGGACGTGCTCGATTTTCTCGAAACGTTAGACTGGTCAGTCTAAGAAGGAGGTGTCACGTTGAATTTACGTGACCAATTACTAGAGATCTTACAGGCGAGCGAGAAACCGCTCTCTGTCGATCAACTGACCGAGCGATTACAGCTCGCGTCGACGGATGACTTTAAAGAGCTCATCCGCACATTGAATGCCCTCGAGGAAGAGGGCGCCATCGGCCGGACGCGGACGAACCGTTACGGGACGCTCGCCACGCTCGGACAAGTCGCGGGGATCATCTCGATTCACCAGCGCGGCTTCGGCTTCTTGTCGGTCGAAGGGGAAGCGGAAGATGTGTTCTTGCCGCCCGACCAACTGAAGGACGTCTACCATGGCGATACGATCCTCGTCAAAAAACGCGAGGACAACCGTGGCAAGACGGAAGGGATTTTATTGAAAGTACTGAAGCGCGGACTCTCTGAGTTCGTCGGGACGTATACGCTCCCGAGTGGTCGACTCGACCAGTTCGCCTTCATCGAGCCGGATGACAAACGCATCAACTTCTGGCCGGTCGTCAACCCGGACAAGTCACTCGGTGCCGTTGACGGACATAAAGTCGTCGTGCGCATCACGAAGTATCCGGACGGACGCTTCGCCGGTGCCTGTGACGTCGTCCGTATCATCGGGCATAAGAACGACCCTGGCGTCGATATCTTGTCGATCGTCTATAAGCACGGTATCCCGACGGAGTTCCCGGAGGACGTGATCGCTCAGGCGAACGCGGTGCCGGACGAGGCGGACGAGAAAGACTTCATCGGACGCGTCGACCTTCGTGACGAGACGATCTTCACGATTGACGGCGAAGATGCGAAAGACTTGGACGATGCCGTCCACGTCAAAAAACTTGATAACGGCAACTACGAGCTCGGTGTCCATATCGCTGACGTCTCGCATTACGTGAAAGAGGGCTCACCACTAGACGTTGAGGCGTTCGAACGTGGGACGAGTGTGTATCTCGTCGACCGCGTCATTCCGATGTTGCCGCACCGACTCTCGAATGGAATCTGTTCCCTCAACCCGCAAGTCAACCGCTTGACGCTCAGCTGCGTCATGGAGATTTCCCCGCAAAACGGGAAGGTCGTTCGCCATGATCTGTTCCCGAGTGTCATCAAGACGACGGAGCGGATGACGTATACGAACGTCCGTGAGATCATCGAACGTGATGACGAAGAGACGTTGAAAAAGTACGAACCGTTCATCGGTGAGTTCGACCTCATGGCCGAGCTCGCGGAAGTGCTTCGGAAACGTCGTAACTCGCGCGGTGCCATCAACTTCGATTTCGCTGAGGCGAAGGTTGTCGTCAACGAGGAAGGGAAGCCGGCAGATATCGTGCTTCGTCCACGTTCGGTCGCCGAGAAGTTGATCGAGGAGTTCATGCTCGCAGCCAACGAGACGGTTGCGGAACACTTCCACAAGATGGACGTGCCGTTCATCTATCGTGTCCACGATAATCCGAAACCGGACAAGCTCGACTTCTTCTTCGACTTTGTCGCAAACTTTGGCGTGCATATTGAACGCATCAAAGGGCAGACAGTCGAACCGAAGACGCTTCAAAAGATTTTGAAGGCGATCGACGGAGAACCGGAAGAGCCGGTCATCAGTACGATCATGCTTCGTTCGATGCAACAGGCGAAATATGACGACGTCTCGCTCGGTCACTTCGGACTTGCGACAGACTTCTATACGCACTTCACGTCACCGATCCGTCGTTATCCGGACTTGATCGTCCACCGTCTCATGCGCACGTACGTCTTCAACAACGATTTGTCGGAGAAGACGATCGCGAAGTACGAGGACCGTCTCGGGGCGATCGCCGAACAGGCATCGAAACGGGAACGTCGCTCGGTCGACGCAGAGCGCGAGACACAGGCGCTCAAGAAAGCCGAATACATGGAAGCCCATCTTGGTGAAGAGTTCGATGGTGTCGTCGCCGGCGTCACGAACTTCGGGATGTTCATCGAGCTTCCAAATACAATCGAAGGGCTTGTCCGTCTCCAGTCGATGGATGACTACTACCACTTCGACGAATCACAGCTCATGTTGCTCGGCGAGCGGACGAAACGTCAATTCCGCATCGGGGACGCCGTCCGTGTCAAAGTCGATGCCGTCAACTTAGACGAGCGGACGATCGACTTCACGGTCGTCGGCATGCCGAAACGGGAACAGTCAAGCCGTCGCCAACCGACGACGATCAAAGCGAAAGGCGGTCGTCCGAAGAAGGACGAGAAAGACCGTCGTGGCGGTCGCGGTCGGGACGACAAGAAGAAGCGCGGCAAACCAGGAAGACCTGGCAAGCCGGGCAAACCAGGTGAGAAACCGAAACGAGACGGGGAGAAGTCTTCCCAAGGCCGTTCGGCACTCGACCTGAAGAAGAAAGACAAGCACAAACGAAAAGGCGACGCCAAACGAGGTGCGAAGAAACGTCGCTGACGGGGAAGGGCTTGTCCCTTCCTCCGTATCTTGTAGATAAAGGACTGAATGTGTATGGCCAAGAAGAAAGATTCGAACGCACTCGCCCAAAACCGCAAGGCGTCCTTCGATTACGCGATCGAAGATACGATTGAGGCTGGCATGGTGCTCACAGGGACGGAAATCAAATCGGTCCGTCAATCGAAGATCAACATCGCGGATGCGTACGTCCGGTTCGACGGGGGCGAGGCGACGCTTCACAACTGTCATATCAGCCCGTTCGAACAGGGGAACCGCTTCAACCATGACCCACTCCGCGTCCGGAAGCTATTGTTGCATAAGAAGCAAATCAATCAGCTCATCGGAGCGTCAGGGCGTGACGGCTACACGATCATCCCGCTCAAGGTTTATATCAAGAACGGGTTCGCCAAGTGCCTGCTCGGCGTCGGAAAAGGGAAGAAGAAGTACGACAAACGAGAGGACTTGAAGAAGAAAGACGCGAAGCGTGACGTCGACCGTGCGATGCGCGATCGGCAAAAATACTGACAACGGATCCTAATTGTGGTATATTAAATGGAGTACCAATTACCACCTCGGGGACGTTATGGATTCGACGGGGGTAGGTCGGTCGTATGTGGCGTGTCGAGGGGTCGGCCTCGTTAAAACGCAAACGCCTATAACTGGCAAAACTAACACACAACTCGCAGCAGCCTAAGTGCCCTGCGGATCCTGACATCCATCGCTTGTGTGGATGACTTTCAGGGTCTCAAACTAAGCAAGCTACGCTTCAACCTCGCCGTCTGAGGGCGCGAAGAAGAGATGAAACAGACTGGATGCGACAACGCCTGTTTATCGGCAGTGTCACATCGAGATTCAATAGATAAACTACACACGTAGAAGCATACGTTACGATGCCTTCGGACGCGGGTTCGACTCCCGCCGTCTCCATTTTGAAGCAGTCTGTAAAGACTGCGATCAATGATTTTCATGAAGACCTTCTAATTTCATTGAGATTAGAGGGTCTTTGCTTTTGATTGAAGCCACAAAGAAAGGAAGGTGAAGTGCATGGGAAAATATCAATTAGACAAGAGAAGCAAAGTAGCTGCGGCGAAATATCAAGACGGGAAAAAGCCGACTGTTTCGAACAAGAAAGAACGATTGAACCAGCTTCGTGAAGCGTATTTGCAGAAGCAACAAGAGAAGAAGTGATCTGACGAAGGATTATACAGTTTAGCTGACTTCAGGTGTTCTGTTGTAAGAAGTCGAATGAAAAAAGGGGGTCATCCTTGCATATGTTATGCATAGGTGGTCCTCTTTTTAGTTCTCTTTTTGATAACATATTTGATTCTAAGCATAACTCCTCATAAAATTAATTCTTCGATTTTTGCTATTCCACAACTTATATTAATTCACAAGAATCGCATCACTTCCGTCTTAAACAAGTAGAATCTGTGCACAAAGAAGCTCTCGGTCATAATTTTTCTAAATCACATGAATTCGTTCGCGTTTTTATAGGTCGCATATCATCAGTTATCCAACTATATTCAGAAAAACGTCTTATATTGGTAGTGTCACATTGACACTTAATTGCTAAACCATACCCATAGAAGCATGTACTATCAATGTATTGAACTTATATCTTACCCCTTACTTTACTATTATTTTAATTTGTTAAATTCTTAAATCATTAAATATCTTAATTTACTTAATATGGGTGTTTTTTTAATACCAAATTAACCCTTCAGAATGATAGAATTGTAGATGGTTTACATATATTTAAAATAAATTATGGTTTAATAAATCTGAAATCAAAAAATATAAAATAATAAGGTGAATAATTATGAGCTTAGTTAATATAAAAATGTTTCCTGCCTCGTATGGTGATAGTTTTTTGGTAACCTGCTATGGAAAAGAGAAAACCCATATCTTGATTGATATGGGTTTCAAATCCACTTATGATAATTGTATAAAAAAGGAGATACAAAAGATTAACGAGTGCGGTGAAACAATATCTTTACTTGTTTTCACTCATATTGATGAAGATCACATACTAGGTGGGATAAAGTTCTTAGAAGAGAACAAAGATGAGAAAATAGTTAAAATACAAGAAATTTGGCACAACAGCCTTAAACACATTAAAAAAGACTATGGAATAAGTAAGATACAAGATACAAAACAAAAATCTTTACCTGCAGAAAAAGAAATTTCAAAAATAATAATGAAAGGACATGAGAAAGAAAGAGGAGTTAGAGAGATATCTGAGATAAGTTATTTACAGGGATCAACACTTTCAGGATTACTATACCAAAACGGTTATTCTAAAAAATGGAATAGTTCGTACAACCATCAAGCTATTGTGGTAGAACAATCTCCAAAAGGATTAAAGAGCATATTCATAAACGATAAAGTTAAAATTACACTTTTGTCACCAGATAATAAAGATTTAAATAATTTGTATCAAGTTTGGAATGAAGAAATTTGCAAGTGGAATGGAATGAATGAAATATCTGAAAATTTAGAGGACGAAGCTTTTGAAATTTATATATCTAGACAGATTGAACTTCGAAAAAAAAAACGGACTGTGAGTGGTGTTTCAGGAAAATTAAATAATATTGAGGAAGTTGCAAATCAGAATTTTGATGCTGATACTAGTCCGAAAAATGGTAGCTCAATTGCATTTATTTTAGAATACGAATCTAAAAAAATTCTTTTCTTGAGTGATTCGCATTCTGCGACAATTGAAAAAAACCTAAAGAAAATTCAAAGGTACCCTCATGAAAAATTATATTTTGATGCTATAAAAATTTCTCATCACGGTAGTAAACATAATACGAGCAAATCATTGTTGAATTTAATAGAATCAAAAAAATATTTAATTTCTACAAACGGTATGAAAAAAAATCATCCTGATTTTGAGACTTTTTGTAGAATTATTTCGAATGATAAAAATAAAAAGAAAAAAATATTTTTTAATTATAAGCCTAAAATTTATAGTGAAATAAATCTTGATGCTTTGAAAAAAGAATTTAATTACGAAATATTGTATACAAATGATCCTAAAGAAGGTACTTCATATGAGATTACAAATATTGAGATATAATATTTTCCTAGAATTGAGGTGTTTTCAACATGAGTGAGGTTTTATATCAAATTACTGGTAAATTAATTGGTCATAAACAAGCAACTGCATTTTTAGTTAGTTCAGAATTGGCTATCACTGCTAGGCATGCGGTTGAGGATGAGTGTGTTAGTGGTGCGAAAGTTAAATTAGAATTTTATAGCTTGAAAAACAGTGATTATACCAAGGAAATTTACGCTATAGTTAAGGCGGAAAATAAAAAATTTGATATTGCGATTCTTGAATTAAATGAGCCTGTTTTCATAGACACACTCCCTTTTCTTAATAGTAAAAAAATTAATTCAAAAGATAATTGGGAGTGTGTAGGCTATCCTCTCGATTGGGATTATGATTCAAAAGGCAGTAAATTTTGTTACATAAAAGGTGAGATTTATCAAAATTCTAGTTTTGATGAGACAACTAATTATGATTTACATTTGAGTGGGAAAAACATAAAACAAGAATGGGGAAGTCTTTATGGATTATCAGGAGCACCGATTCTTGTAGATGATGAAATCAGGGCTGTAGTATTAGCTCAGGAGTCTAGTATTATAGATTCACCTATCAAAGCTATCAGCATAAGTAAAATGGCTACTTTTCTTGAGAGCAATGGAGTGAAAGTAAATACAGCGTTTGGAGCAAAAACGAATCATATAAATGATAGACTTGCTACACATAAAAAAAATAATGAAGAATTATTTAATAAAGTTGAATTTGTTGGTAGCAATAAAAATCTAAATTTGTTGATTAATTCTTACCACATTAAATATGACGTTCAAGGGAAGCCAAAAACTAAACAGCTGGTAGAATATTTAGTATCTTCAATTTCAGATTATGCATTTAATTTAATAGACACCGAAGATATGAATAATGGCGTTATGAAGCCTCATGTCATTACAAAAAAAATGAGGCAAGCTTTTTCACATATACAATCTCAAGGTAAATTAGGATCACTTTTAGTTTGGATGTTGATTGAAGGAGTTTTTGGAGCTCCAAAAGGGATTAAGAGAATCAGCATCGAAAATGAAACTAGGAATTTTAATGATTTACATATAGGAATAAATAATGAGGGCCAATTAACTATATTTATAGGTGAGGGAAAATTAAACTCTGATTTTGAGACAGCTATAAATGATGCAATTGAAGCTGCAATATTTTGCATAGATATAAAACATGATGTTCTTATTATAGATGAACATTTTTATGATCAAATTGAGTCAGAAAATTTAAAAAAGCAATTAATAAGTTTAAAAAAATCAGGCACTGATTGGAATGAAATATTATTAGAGATGACTATTTTAACTGGATATGATTCAAATTTTTTAAAGAATGTTGAGAAAAAGGGGTTTTCCAAAGAAATTATCGAAAACATTATTTCTAAAAAATATATTGAAGAGTGTATATATAATGAAAAATTTATATATGAGAGGTTAAAAAAAAATAATTACTTAAAAGATATTAAAATAAATTGGTTTACACTTCCGTTTAATACTCTTGAAGATTTCGAAAGGATGTTTTTTGATGAAATTAACTAGGAGGATGGGATATTAGATGAGTTTGACACAAATATTAAATCAAGTAGATGAAAATAAAATTAAGGCTTCACTGAAAAAGTTAAAGATAATGCAAATTGAACAAGACTTGTTTTCTTCAACAAATAAATTTTTATCTAATGAGGAAATGAAAACATTGGCGGAAACCGCTAGTGTTTTAGCGCTCTCCTCTAATACGGCTGATAAATCATTAGCGTTAGAAATTGCAACTTCTTTACCCTCAGTTAGTTCAAATAAGGGAATATTTATAAGTTCTATTTTAACACTTAGAAAGCTTGGTAATTATCCAGCTATAAATTTACTTGAAACAAAAAATAAAATTTCGGAGTATAAGGAACTTTTATACGGAATATCTTATATTGAAGAATATATTATGGAAAGTTTAAATGAAAGAGATATCGTAAATAAAACTTATCTATTAACTAATTTTCAAAAAAAGATATATGATCTGTTTAATTTACATGATGGTCTTAGTATTTCAGCTCCCACATCTGCCGGAAAATCTTTTATACTAATGAAAAATCTAGTTGATTACATTAGTAAACAAAAATTAGGAAGCACTATTATTTATATAGTTCCCACTAGAGCATTAATAAATCAAGTTATGAATGATTTTTTCAAAGAAATTATTGAATTAGATTTGAAAGACATTTATATTGGTTGTTCTTCAGAAATTGATAGTATTATAAGTCAATCTCAGAGGTTGAATATATTAGTATTAACTCAAGAACGGTTATTTCAACTGTGTACCAAAGAAAAGGTTAAGTTATTAAATGTTAAGTTTATTGTTATTGATGAAGCGCATAATATTCAGAGTGGTGGAAGGGGCATACTATTAGAAAGCGCATTAAAAAATATTCAAACCATTTTTCCAGATGCAAAGTTACTGTTTTCAAGTCCTTTAGTGAGCAATCCCGAAAAATTTCTCGACATATTTAAAGTGAAAAATAGCAAATTCGAAAAAAATGATCTTCCTCTTGTGAATCAAAATATGATAAATGTTGTAAAAAAACCTAAAGAATTACAAGTTAGGATGATGTATAACAATGAAAATATAGAAATTAGTAAAATTCCTTTTAATATAAAAAAAAATAATAGGGCAACTATATTAGCAAATGTAGCTTTGAAATTATGGAATAATCACACATCTATTATTTACTCAAGTGAACCAATGATATCGGCAAACGTAGCACGCGAATTAATCGAGAGTAAAGAATTCAAAGTGTTAAATAATGAAAAACTAGATGAATTTGCAGATTTTATTGAAGAGTACATTTCAAAACATTATGAATTAGCTTATTTTATTCGATGTGGTATAGCATTTCATTTTGGTGCTTTACCCCCAATAATTCGTTCCGGAATTGAGGAATTATTTAAGTCCGGTGAATTAAAAATTGTGTGTTGTACTTCTACTTTATTAGAAGGTGTAAACATGCCTGCGAAAAACATTTTTTTGTATCAACCTGAATCAGGACGAAAACCATTAGTCAAGCTTAATTTTTGGAACCTAGTGGGTCGGGCGGGAAGAATGGGAAATGATTTTTCTGGAAATATATTCTTCATAGATATTGAAAAGTGGAAAGTCAACCCTTTAAACGATGAACGATCTTTTCCAGTGATTTCTTCATCTGAAGCGAAACTTGTTAATCATGCAGAAAGTTTTAAGGCTTACATAAACGATAGAAACAAACCATCTGGATTAGATGATTATAGTGAACAGTTAGTTTCTATGGTAATAAGCGATAGAATCAGAGGAAGTAAACTAGAAAATTCAATATATTTAACTGCTGATAATGAGAAGGATTTAATTGAAATTGATACTATTACTGAAAAAATAATTGAAGATTTTATTCCCCCACAATCACTTTTAAAAAATATACAAGGTGTGATGCCAGAGAGAATAAATGATTTATGGAATCATTTTCAATTAAATAAAGAAGAATATGATAAGTTTATCCCTAAATACCCTGTTCGTTTGTATGATACAGGATATGATAGATTTAAAGAAATAGTAAGTTTAATTAACATTTTCTTTATGAATGATACTAGATGGAATGATAGGTATCAAACAAAAATATCAATTGTTTCCACTAAATGGATGACTGAAGATTCTTTATCAAATATTGTTTTTCAAGGCAATGCAGTTAATTATCGAGGCAAAGAATTAACTAGTTATGTTAAAAATGAGATGGAATTTTTAAATAATACTATTAGATTTAAAATGGTTAAATACTTTCAAGTGTACCTCGATGTTTTAAAAGCTTTTCTAATTTCAATTAATAAAAATTTAGAAGCAGAAAAATTATTAAAATTGTCTTCGTTTTTAGAATTCGGTGCTTCTTCTATCGCTGCGTTGGAATTTATG
The DNA here is from genome assembly GCF_031844365.1 of Exiguobacterium sp. BG5(2022). GTDB lineage: Bacteria > Bacillota > Bacilli > Exiguobacteriales > Exiguobacteriaceae > Exiguobacterium > Exiguobacterium profundum. The sequence continues at coordinate 1,318,212 of NZ_JAUZVB010000001.1, read as the reverse complement.
TCATTAGGCATTCCAAGAGAAGCAGCATTGAAATTGTCCAAAAAAATACCAATGAAACAAGAAGAGTCATCTATTTACTATCAGAAGTGGTTAAAAGAATTTGATGTTACATCTCTAGACATTCCAAGATACTTGCAAAAGCAACTTTTACAGATTCAATATACCCTATGAGTCGGTCATTAATTTGAAAAATTATTATTGTAAGAACAGCAAGGTTTTTAAAGGTGATATGTAGATAAGTTTGATTGTAATTTTAGGATTTCGATTTACATCGTTTTCTTTAATTTATTGCTAATCAATTAGGCAGACTCTAAATACTCAGACTAATTTATCTTTTCGAAAAGATCGGTAAATTACTTCTATGCGTATATTAGGAGAGTGACCATTATGCGGAAAACGATTGTCATTGCGGGGGCGAACGGCTATATCGGCTCGAACGTGATGGAGCAGCTGAAGGAAGAGTATGACATCATCGCGTTATCACGATCGACGAAGAATAAAGAAGATGAGGCCCATATCACGTGGCGTGCCTGTGATTTGTTTTCATATGAGGCAACAAAAGAAGCATGTGAGGGCGCGGATTACGCGATGTTCCTCGTACACTCGATGATTCCGGATGGCGGCTTGACACAGGCGACGTTTGAGGACATGGACGCGCTCATTGCCGATAACTTTGCCCGGGCGACGAAGGCGAACGATATCGAGCAAATCGTCTATTTGAGTGGGATCATCCCGAAACAAGAGAAGACGTTGTCGCGTCATTTGAAGAGTCGACTCGAGGTCGAACGCATCCTCGGTGGTCAGGGCGTGCCGGTGACGACGATACGGGCGGGACTCATCATTGGTCCGGAAGGTTCATCGTTCCCGATTTTAGCGAAGCTCGTCAAACGGTTGCCGACGATGATCTTGCCACGCTGGACGAAGACGGAGACACATCCAATCGACATCCGTGAAGCCGTTCAGGCGCTCATCTCGGTCGTCGGTGCCGAGTCGCTTTATGACCGTCATATCGACATCGGGGGTCCCGAGGTGATGACGTACCTGTAGATGGTCGAGCAAACGGCCGAAGTCATGGACAAGCTTCTCGAGTTTAGACACTTACCGGAGTCGGATGAAAAAACTCATCGACATCCATGAGTTCGTACCGATCCTTCCGTAATGGTTCTATACGAAGACGTAGGCGAAAGCCCATCTCGTCGTCATATGGTTGTTCGGTCGTCATGTGAAGTTGCTAGTAAAAGACGCGGAAGACGGCAATCAAGTCGTGGATTCAATTCGTTCATTCGTACGTTGTATTTTTTGAAAATACAAACGTGTTCTCATGAACGTGACAAACTATCAGTTAGCTGTTTTTTTAGAAAAGTACAATTCCCAAGATGTGATGGAACGAATTTTGAGCAAATTGGAGTTGGTGTCTGTCCGCCAATCGCTTGAGGAGTTTAAACAAATTTTATTAAGTCAGGGGCACTCAATGTGCTTCTATTGCCTAAAGCCTACGTGGATCATTTCATTCCTTGGTCTTATATGCAAAATGATGTCTTATGGAATTTTGTGCTGTCATGCCCGACATGTAATACGAGTAAAAATAATCGATTAGCGAATATCGATTATCTCTACAATTTGGTAGAACGAAATCATGAACTGCGTACGGCAGAACACATGTCTACATACAAAGAATCAAAACTCATTCATTTGTATCACTATGCCGTTCAAAATGGCTATGAAAACAATTGGGCTCCGAAGGCATGAAAAGAGTCGAACCTAATTAAACAGGTTCGACTTTTGTTTTAGTATTCACTATAGTTGAACAGCATAGACATCAGCACATCACTTTTAACTTTCACTTGAATATTTGTATGTTAGTTTCTAATACTCAGTTCTTTAGTTCTTAAAATTGTTATGATACTCATCGAGCTAATCCCGACCCCAAGCAATGCTATAATCGCTGTAAACATACCGTTTGGAATCATAAAACCAATAGGCAACATTCCTAAAAAAGATATAGCGATTACTCCCTGGTATGCAATGTTTAGATATGAAATAATGGGATTTGAAAAGAACGACATGATGAGTGGTGGAATAAATAATACGACATCAATTCCTAGCGACATAAATAATGTCATTTGTATCTCCGGTGTCATTTCACCCAATCGATTGATTTGTAAAGTAATAATAAATAGAGCTAACCCCATCATCAATAGTACCCATAAGATTTTTTTGATCATTTAAAGTCCCCCTTCGATTTTTAGTTTTAACATTTAAACCCATTATATCCAAAATTAATCTTTATAAGTGCACAAATGCTTCATTACCATAATCCATGGAGAAAAAGAAATAAGTAATGCGTAGGTGAATAAACAGTGTCAAATAATTTAGAAACTTTAATTGTGTCAGGCCGGTTTAAAGAAGTAAAAGACATCTATCAAACTACTGATTTTGAAACATTTAAAAACGACCTATTAACTTTGGCGTATGATAATGAAAATCTGTCGAATTACTCCGTACTCGTCTATCTGTTATTGGAAACGGAGAACGATAAATTACATGATTTGGCTTTTCAAGTCCTATCACAGCCCCTTTGTCACATTGAAGGAGCTTATGCCTCTTCCTTATACCATGCCCAAAGAGCCGTGGATTTGACCGACGGTGCAGATGTGAAACGTTTAGAGAACCTGTTATTTCTGAATATCGTCCCAGAAAAGATTGTAAGTGATGAACAAGCAAAGTCCATCGCGAAAAAAATTCTTGTTCTAGATCCGACAAATGAAGTTGCTAAAGACACATTATATTAAACCTAGAAAATCATTCGTTCGCTTAGATCAAGGGTTTTCTTTAGTTCGTGTCACTGAATAAGGGAATAAGCAACTAGTCTCATCTAATTCACTCAAGCCATCAATTGTATGAAAGACAATCTGCACACCATTTTCATCTCTACATTTCTCGACTGAATAAATCAAAAGGATATCCTCCTGATTTTGAATACGTATGCAGAATCTAACCTTAAACCTGGGGGGCGAATGAATGAAAAGGATTTGTGATTGTGAAAATTTGAAAAGAATTACTATAGAGGCGGATGTGGGGGCGGACCCGACATGGTGTGCGACCTGTCGATACAATATAGAATTGAATGAGTTTACGATTTCTGACCAATTGAAGCGTGATTTCTATGAATGGGTTAGTCGATTCGGAGAATGGATTGACTGGGACACGGATGCACTTGCTAAAGGATGGGAAATCAAGGTGGAGCAACATAATCGTGAAGGAGACTTACTTTCGGAGCGTTTTCAAGAAGCGCTTGGTGAAGCATATAAAATTGAATTCACTCCTGCAAACACAATTGAGAAAGAACACTTTTGACAGCTGTCCTTCCTCAACATTACATTATTTTGACGATAGGATACCTTGTCCGAAGCGAGAGTACGTCCCAAGCCGCCATACCTTTTCCATCGGTCCGTATGTGAAACGGCGAAGCCATACCATACTGAATACGATCAATACGGTGTTGATGACGATTGCCCATAGTCCTGTTTCAATCGTTGTGAACGTCTGTCCGAATGTAGCAACAGTCACCATAAGTGCAGTCTGAAGCAAGTAATTCGTCAACGCCATACGACCAAACGCTTGAAGTGGGGCGAACCAGGAACGTGTCGTCCGTAGTTGACTCATGTTGACAAGGATGGTGATATAGAATGAAGCTAAAAAGGGAGCTGACCAATTCGAATAGTCGAGCATACGGATATATGCTTGAATTTCTTCATTAGTCGGGGTGTAGCCGACATTGAAATACGATAAGCTTGGTAAATTCGTATATTGTAGCCAGACAAATCCGGCGGATAAAATACCGGTAACGACCAGTCCGACCTGCCAACGTACCCGGTGCGTATGGACGTGACGAAACACCTCATACTGCCCCGCTGCAAGCCCGAGCAAGATGAGAGCAAGCGGCATTAACAGTTTCGTGCCGGTATAAGCGAGTACAGCTAGTCCGATCAGACCTAGAATCAAATTAACTGACCGAGGAAGACGGTATGCGAACAGGAGGAGCAGCCCGCTCACGGCATAAATCGTTAGCGCCTCCCCCGGCTGAAATTGCATATGAATCAAGCCGAAGCCGAGTAAGAGGAGCAATCGTTTCGTAAATAAAACGTATGCGCGATCTCCACGTTCTATTGCTCGGTGGATAAAGAGATAGAACCCGACGCCAAACAAAAATGAGAAGATCATAAAGAACTTCCCGTCGATGAAGATGTGAAGGGCGTATATATAGTAATGTTCCATGACGGTGTGTGGGTCGCTCGGACGTAATAAACTGAGAATGTTCATAAAAACAATCCCGAATAAGGCGAAGCCTCGTAGTGTATCGAGGACATTGATTCGTTCATGTGATGGTGTGGCTTTCATATAGATGTCTCCTTTCAATTTCCTCTTCCGAGTATGAAGGGAGCACCTTACATATAATCTGCGGCAACCTTACAAAATCCTGAACTTCACTAGAAACAGTGATTCCAAAAATTGTATGTTACACTAAGGGAAAACGATTAGGGGTAAACAGATGACCATTCATTTTGCCAGAATGACGGGACCAGAAATCGCGAATTATGTGACTTGGTTGATTGACGATTATGAAAAAGATGTCGCGCGCAACTATCAACTTCCGATGGTGTTGGCACAAGAGGAATCGACTCAATGGATTCGGAATCTTTTCCCAGACAATCAACCCGGGGAAGGGCAGACGATTGTTCATGTGATGAACGGAGATATTCGTGTCGGAATTTTGTGGTATGCGTTTCAAGCTGAATCGAAACGCATCTTCATTTATCACATTTTGATTGAAGAGACCTACCGTGGGCAAGGGTATGCGACAGCAGTGTTTGAGAAACTTGAAAGAGTTGCCTCAGAAGAACTTGGCGCAACATCCATTGGACTAAGTGTATTCGGTACGAATCCAGACGCACAGCGATTATATAAACGACTCGGATTCCAAGAAGCGTCCATCGCCATGAACAAACAGTTATGAGAGGAGTCGACATGAAACGTTACTTGAAGTGGCTTTTGGCCGGATTTGGTGTGATTGTGATTGGGGTGGCGGGGTTGGTATTTGCCTTTTATCGGTCGATGCAACCAGATCCCGATGAGGAAGCAAAAGTGATGAAGATGGCTGAATCATATGTACTCGAGCGATTCAAAGATGCTGAAGTGACAGAAGACGTATTATTCGACAACATGGGAAACTTTCCGTTTGAGTATGCGGCGATTGTGGTGGATTCGGTGACGGGAACGGAATTTTATGTTTACGAGAATGAATCGACCGGAGAAATCGTTGATACGTTTCTCTCATCCAAATGGGAAGATGCGGTCACAGAGGCGATTGAAGATTCGATTGATACGGCGTTTGGTGCAGACGTCACCTATGTCGTCCTATATGACGAAGAAAGTATCCGACAACTCGATGTCTCCTCGGCAAATCCAATCGCCTATCAGACAGCCGACGTTTCGCCGACAATCATATTGACGCTTCATCGGGAGCCGGAAGCCGATGACGAAGAGCGCGTTCGGACGTGGATGTCTGCGTTACAAGAGAACGACATCCTGAAGCGAGCCGAGATTCGTGTTGACTATACCGCTAAAAACGGAGAACTTCTTGATGATGGTACTGGTTTAGATTTATCGTTTTAAAAAAGAATCCCACTCTCCAATCGGAAAGTGGGATTTGTTCAGTTAAACACTCGACTGATCCAGCGTTTGAAAAAGGGTTGGCCTGATTGTGTCACGCTATGATTGTCGAGCTCCACCTCTTCGATCGTCTCATTCGGAGACCTCAATTGAATCGTCATCTCGTCACCAAGCCCGGTCGTGACACCACTCTCAAATTGAAGATTTCTTGTCACATAAGCATTTGCGTATAGAAGTCCACCTTTTTCGTCCACTTGTACCTCCTGAATCGTATAGTGGAATTGCTCGACCCAATCCCGCTGACCGAGGAGGAGCCGGACGACGTCATCTTCGTGTGACAGTTTCGTTCGCTCGATATTCTCAAGAGGAGTATGCGCTTCAATCGCCTCTCGCTGCGCTTCTAAGATACCTTTGAAGTGATGTGTCGCAGCTTCTGTCGTCCATGCAGCGGAACCTGTCTTCGACTCGGTCGCATAATGGAAAAGAGCAAATCCAATCAAGGCGAATAACGCCACAACACCTACTCGTTTGAACTGTTTCATTGTCGAGCTCCTTCCATATAAAAGTCACATTGTAATGTAGTGTCATTTCAGACGATTCAACTTGAGATAATAGCCACATACTAAAGGGTATATTTGGTTAATCATTTTTATGTAATATATTCTTAACATTTAGTAAAAAATAGTTTACACTGAACTTGAATACAATGAGGAGGCGATGGTGACGTTAAAAAATCAAATATTCCTCAGTCGTGCAAAGAAAGGCTGGACCCAGCAGCAATTGGCTGATTCAGTCGGAGTAAGTCGTCAAACGATTATTGCACTTGAGAAAAACAAGTATAACCCGTCGCTCATCCTTGCGTTCAAAATTGCGGCGGTACTCGATGAAGAACTACCCGCATTATTTACATATGAGGAGGAGTGAAGATGGATCAAGTATTGTTGTATGGAATTCTTGTCTTGATTGTTGGTGTAATTGTCTCAGAACTTTATAAGGCGAACTTTGAACGAAAAATCGAATCACAAGACGAACGAGGGCGACAGCTCGCCTTAAAAGTCAAATCGATTTCTTATTCGATGTTGTCGATTGGTGTCTATGCCGGTGTCGCCCTCGTCGCAATTTTTCAAGTTTTCGATCAGTATTATTTCATCTACTTTGTCATGCTTGTCTTTTTCATACAAAGCATCGGATCGTCAATTTATCTTGCTGTAATCCGCAGGACATGACTTATCGACCGGTAATTTGATCCAACCAATTCGCGACCAAGTCCGCACTGCCATCTTGGAACATAAATATGGATACCCCGACCATCACAAGTCCGACTAAAATCAGTCCACCTTGTTTCGCGCTACTTGCAATCCCTCGCACGATGAGGATTACTCCCAATCCAAGCAAAAGAAAGTACCAAAATCCCATGAATATCCCTCCTTTTTCTAATTATTCTCATTTTAGTATGAATCGGTCGAGCAGGCTCTACATACTTAGACTGATTTATCTTTTTAAAAAGACGGGTACATTACCTCTATGCGAATAATTAGGGGAGTGACCATTATGCGAAAAACGATTGTCATTGCGGGGGCGAGCGGCTATATCGGCTCGAACGTGATGGAGCAGCTGAAGGAAGAGTATGACATCATCGCGTTATCGCGATCGACGAAGAATAAAGAAGATGAGGCCCATATCACGTGGCGTGCCTGTGATTTGTTTTCATATGAGGCAACAAAAGAAGCATGTGAGGGCGCGGATTACGCGATGTTCCTCGTACACTCGATGATTCCGGATGGCGGCTTGACACAGGCGACGTTTGAGGACATGGACGCGCTCATTGCCGATAACTTTGCCCGGGCGACGAAGGCGAACGATATCGAGCAAATCGTCTATTTGAGTGGGATCATCCCGAAACAAGAGAAGACGTTGTCGCGTCATTTGAAGAGTCGACTCGAGGTCGAACGCATCCTCGGTGGTCAGGGCGTGCCGGTGACGACGATACGGGCGGGACTCATCATTGGTCCGGAAGGTTCATCGTTCCCGATTTTAGCGAAGCTCGTCAAACGGTTGCCGACGATGATCTTGCCACGCTGGACGAAGACGGAGACACATCCAATCGACATCCGTGAAGCCGTTCAGGCGCTCATCTCGGTCGTCGGTGCCGAGTCGCTTTATGACCGTCATATCGACATCGGGGGTCCCGAGGTGATGACGTATCGGAAGATGATTGAACAAACGGCCGAAGTCATGGATAAGCGTCGCATCTTGATTGACTTCCCGTTCCCGACAATCAAACTGTCGCGTCTGTGGGTCATGGCGGTCACGGGTGAACCGAAGGCGACCGTCTATCCGCTCGTCGAGAGCATGGGGCACGCGATGGTGGCAGAAGATACGGTCGAAGGTATCGGTCAGGGAGAGATTCCGTTCAAACAGGCGGTCGAACATGCGCTTGAGGAAGAAGAGAAGCAGTCCTCGGGCGGTAAGAAGAAAAAGCAACCGAAATCGTATACGGTCCGTTCGATTCAGCGGTTCGGTCTGCCGGAAGAAAAGTCGGCGCTTTGGATGGCGGACACGTACTTCGAGTGGCTCGGTCGTTTTATGTATCCGCTCATTCAGACGACGAAAGAAGACGATGATTGGGAGATCGCGCTGCTCGATCCGTCGTTCGTCGCGCTTCATCTATCGCTTGAACAGGAAGCGACGGACGATATGGCATCCTTTGCGATTGACGGGGGCAAGTTCGTCAAGTTAAGTGAAGAGGATAAGACAGGGCGTCTCGAGTTCCGGAGATTACCGGAGTCGGATGAAGGACTCGTCGCCATCCATGAGTTCGTACCGGCCCTCCCGTGGTGGTTCTATACGAAGACACAGGCGAAAGCCCATCTCGTCGTCATGTGGTTATTCGGTCGTCATGTGAAGTTGCTGGCGAAAGACGCGGAAGATGGCGATCAAGTCGTAGAGGCTCCGACGAATTGAAGGGAGACGCATCGAAAGGTGCGTCTTTTTCTTTTGTACATTCTGTTAACGTTTTTCTCAAACCGTTTACAAGCCCTCTTTCCAGGCGTACACTAAACTCGTTTTTGAACTGATTGGAAAGAAGGAATGTATGATGCAAGACTCACTCTCCACGCGTGAGATGTGGCAAAAAGACATCTCGGCCGGAATCACGGTCGGTGTCGTCGCCATCCCGCTCGCCATGGCATTCGCCATCGCCTCAGGCGTCCCGCCGGTGTACGGGCTCTACACGTCCATTTTTGCCGGAATCCTCGTCAGCCTGTTCGGGGGTTCGACGTTCCAGATCGCCGGACCGACGGGAGCGTTCATCCCAATCGTCTCGGGTGTCGTCCTCGCATACGGATATGAGGGGTTACTCGTCACGACCGTTCTCGCTGGAATTTTGCTGCTCCTCATGAGCGTGCTCCGGGTCGGACGGCTCATCCGCTTCATGCCCCGGGCCGTGACCATCGGTTTCACGGCCGGTATTGCTGTCGTCATCTTCGTCGACCAGCTCGATGAGTTGTTCGGGGTCACGTTTGAGAAGGCACCGCACTTTCATGAGAACTTGCTTCGCCTCGGTCAAGCGTTGCCCGAAGCGTCCGTGTGGCCGATCGTCATTGCCGGAATCGGCTTTTTGACGCTTTGGCTCGTCCCGAAGCTGCCGTTCCGTTTACCGCTTTTACTCATGGCGATGCTCGTCCCGACGTTTGTCAGTGTCCTCATCCCGGGTGAGGTCGCGACGATCGGAAGTGCCTATGGCGGTATCCCGAGCGGACTGCCAACATTTAGCTGGCTCACAATCGACCTAGACTTGATCACAACGCTCCTCCCGTCCGCATTCGCCATCGCCTTTCTCGGTGCACTCGAGTCACTTCTTTCGGGAACGGTCGCCGACGGGATGGCGGGGACGAAGATGAAGCCGGACAAGGAACTGTTCGGGCAAGGGCTTGCGAACGTGATCACACCGTTCTTTGGTGGGATCCCGTCGACAGGTGCCATCGCCCGGACGGCGACAAACATTCAGGCGGGAGCGGTCAGCCGACGCGCTGGTGTCATCCACGGGATTACGGTCCTCATTGCGGTGCTCGTCCTCGCCCCGTTTGCGAGTTATGTGCCACTCGCCGCACTCGCTCCGATCTTGATGCGGGTCGCCTGGAACATGTCCGAACGTCATCACGTGATGGCGATGTTGCGTCATCGTTCATCCGAGTCGCTCGTCTTACTCGTCACGCTATTATTAACGGTATTTGTCGACTTGGTCGTCGCCGTCGAGGTCGGGGTCATCTGTGCGCTCGCGCTCTTCGCGAAACGAATGGCCGATACGATCGATGTGCGTGAACGGACAGAACGGTACGTCACGCGAGACGGCCAAATCGTCTTCAGTGTCGAAGGACCGCTCTTCTTCGGTGCGGTCGAGTTGTTCGAGCACGTCCTCCATCACATCCATCGGGAACCGAACGTGTTCATCTTCAACTTTCACCGCTGTCCGGTCATCGATGTGACCGCGGTCGAAGAGTTGCGTCGTATCGTCACCGAGCTGAAAGCAGCCGAGAGGCATGTCATCTTCGCGCATCTGTCGCCATCGGTCCGCGCGACGCTTGCTCACTATGGGCTACTCGACGGGATTGAAACGTTCGAGACGACCCAGGAAGCGATCGAGGCATCTTAACGAACGGACAAGATGTCGCCGAACGGGACACGGCGCACCTTGCCGTCGAACAGCTCGACCTCGCGCTCGGCGTAATAGATGGCATGGACGTAGCCGCGCATGCTTGTCGTCAAGCCGTCCACGAACAGGGTCACTTCGACTTGGTCGCCTTCACGGATGGCCCGTTCGAGTTCGGTCTGCCAGAGGTAGAGGAGCTGTTCGTCCAAGTCGGGCAGCTCAATCTTTTGGATTTGTGCATAATAACGTTTCAGTAGGGCGACGTGCTCGGGCATGAGAAATGGGATCCATTTTAACTCACCCCGGTCACGATAGCGGGTCTTGCTCATGAGGAATCGCCTCCTTGTTTATGTCCGCCGATTAGACGTTGGCGCGTCCGGAGCGGACTGTCTTTTAGTAGGCTCGACGCCGGTCGGATCGTGCCGCGACCGAACCGGACGTTCAGGCCGTCAATCAAATCGAGGAAGTCGAGCCGTTTCGCTTTCGCCCATTCGTCTTCGAAGAACGATAACTGGACGTGATCGCTCCGTGGCTCGAGCTTGCCGAGAGCGACCGAGACGTAACGGACGGCCTCCGTCTCTTCCCAGCCGTCTAAAAATAGCTGCAATAAGATCGGGAGAAACTCTTGCTCGTCCGCTGTGAAGCGGGGGAGCTTCTTTTGTTTACTGAAGCCAGCCCGGTCGCTCGTCCGCGTATAGCGCACCCCGAGATGGATCGTCCCTCCGACGAGTCCCGCTTGCCTGGTTCGCATGCCGACTTCGACCGCGATCGCTTGTAAGACGAGCCGGATTGCGGAATACGTCGTGTAATCTTTCATGAGAGTGATACCGTGTCCGATCGACTTCGGTCGCGTCCGTTTCGCACCGAACAAAGAGCTCGCCGGCAGGATGGTCGGCGACTCGTCGATGCCCCAGGCGTGGTGCCAAAGTTCTGCACCGATGACACCGAACTTTTCATGAAGGGATTCGAGTGGGTAGCGGGCCAAGTCCCCGATCGTCCAGATGCCGAGCCGCTGCAGGTGGACCGCCATCTTCGTCCCGACGCCCCACATCTTCTCGATCGGCGCCGGATGGATAAGCCGTTCGACGTCTTGGAGAAGGCACGTAGCGACCCCCTTCTTTTTCGCATGCAAATCGAGGACGAGCTTGGCGAGGACGTTGTTCGGTCCGATGCCGATGGTGACGGGAATGCCTGTATAGCGAAAGATCGTCGCACGCATGAGGTGGGCGACGTGCTCGTCATTTCCGAACAGCCGCTCTGTCCCGCTCATGTCGACGAGCGTCTCATCAATCGAATAGACGCGAATCGACTCGGGTGGGGCGAACTGATGCAGGATGTGGATGATTTGAATGGAAACGTTCAAATAATGACTCATCCGCGCCTCGGCATACAAAACGTCCCGTCGTTCGTGCCACGGGAGGCGGTCGATGTGGAAGCGGCGTGACCCGGTCTTGATTCCGAGCTGCTTCATCTTCGGGGTCGCCGCGAGGACGAGTGCCCCGCTGTCCTGGAGGTTCGAGAGGACGACGAGCTTTGTCTTGTAAGGATTTTTGTTGCGCGCGGCACACTCGCAACTGGCATAGAACGAGACGCTGTCGATACAAAAGATTCGTCTGCGCATCGTTACCACTCCTTTTTTACGAACAAATGTTCTGTTTTTTTCATCGTAACACGGTCTCACGTCATCTCAAATAGTGAATTGAAAATATTTTTACAAATACTTTTTGAAAATTAACCAAAATTTATAGGTTTTCACGTGTCAAAAAACCAACTTTTAGGAAGTTTTCGTAAAAAAGTCTCCGAATTGGTTCGATTTTCGTTATAATAGACGGGTATGTAAGTGATGAATTGATAGAAAGATGGAGGCTATTAGTGTGATCCAATTTGTAAAACAGTTAACGAATGATCAAAGCCGGCGTTTGAAAGCGTACGAACGACGGGTCGCGCGTATTAATGAATTAGAGACAACGATGAAAGCCCTCTCGGATGACGAGATGCGTACATATACGGAGACGCTCAAAGCACGTCTCTTGGATGGAAAGAAAGTGGACGACATCGCGGAAGAAGGGTTCGCTCTCGTCCGCGAAGCGTCAGTCCGTGTGCTCGGAATGCGTCACTATGACGTCCAGCTCATCGGTGGGTTCGCCCTCCTCGAAGGGAACATCTCGGAGATGCCGACGGGGGAAGGGAAGACGCTCGTCGCCGCTTTGCCGAGTTACGTCAAGGCGCTCGAAGGAAAAGGCGTCCACGTCATCACGGTCAACGATTATTTGGCGAGACGTGACGCGGAACAGATCGGGAAGATCCATGACTTCCTCGGGTTGACGGTCGGTTTGAACGTACCGGACATCGAAGCGGACGAGAAGCGTTCCGCATATCAGGCAGATATCACGTATGGGGTCGGGACAGAGTTCGGGTTTGACTACTTGCGTGACAACCTTGTCCATAAGCCGGAAGAACGGGTCCAACGTCCGTTCCATTTTGCCATCGTCGATGAAGTCGACAGCATCTTGATCGATGAGGCGAAGACGCCGCTCATCATCGCGCAGAAGGACCGGTCACATATCCGGTTGAAACAGTTGGCACAACAGATCATTTCTGAGTTCGAGGAGACCGACTACGAGGTCGACCTCGAGTCGAAATCTGCGACGTTCACGGAAGCAGGGATCGTCAAGATTGAAGAGCTGTTCGCCATCGATAACCTGTTCAGCGCCTCACACCAGGTGCTCTATCACTATCTCGTCCAGGCGCTCCGTGCGAACGTCTTGTTTGAGCTTGACGTCGACTATATCGTCCGAGAAGACAAGATTGAACTCATCGACTTGTTCACGGGACGCATCATGGAAGGACGAAGCCTGTCAGAAGGGTTGCATCAGGCGCTCGAGGCGAAAGAAGGCGTCACCATCACCGAAGAGAACAAGACGACGGCGGAGATTACGATTCAGCACTATTTCCGCATGTATCCGCTCGTTGGGGGGATGACGGGGACGGCCCAGACGTCGCGCCAAGAGTTCTTGAAGACGTATAACATGGACGTCGTCCAAGTGCCGACGAACCGCGAACGTCAACGTGTCGACCATCCGGACCGCATCTTCATGACGACCGAGCAAAAGTATGCGGCGGTCACTGAGAAAGTAGCGGAACTGCATACGACGGGACGTCCGATCTTGATCGGGACGACCTCGATTGCACAATCGGAAGCCATCAGCAAGCATTTGAAGAAGAAGCGGATCGAGCATGACGTGTTGAACGCGAAGACGGTCGCTCAGGAAGCGGATATCATCGCGGACGCCGGTCAATTCGGCAAAGTGACGATTGCAACGAACATGGCCGGACGTGGAACGGACATCACGCTCGACGCAAAAGCGAAGGAAGCGGGCGGTCTCTTCGTCATCGGAACGGAGCGGCATGAGTCAAAACGTGTCGACAACCAGCTCCGCGGTCGTTCGGGACGTCAAGGCGACCCCGGTGCGACCGAGTTCTTCGTCTCGCTCGAAGATGAGATCGTGAAACGTTATGCGGCGCAGAAACTAGAACGCGTGGAGAAAAAGTTGAAGCCGAGTGCGACAGGTGAGGTCTCAACGAAAGATGCGATCGAAATTATCGAATATGCGCAGACGACGATCGAAGGACTCGGCGTCTCGATTCGGGACTACTTGTTCAAACTCGATGACGTCTTGAACGAGCAACGGAATATCATCTATACGATTCGTAACCAGGCCGTCAACGCCGATGCGGATGCCATCACGAAAAACGTCCTCGGCATGATGCGCCTCGCCCTCGAGAATAGCATTGACATGCATGTATCGGATGAACTCGTACCTGAGGAATGGCCAATCGATGAGTTGAAAGAAGACTTGCGCTACTTGACGATGCAGGAGCCGACATGGGCGAATGACATCGCCGATACACGTGAACTGAAGGATGCTTTAAACGACTGGATGGAGACGATCATCGCTACGACGGCGTCACGCCTCGAACAGGATGACATCGTCCTCTTCGCGAAAGAATCGCTTCTCCGTGCCGTCGACATGAAATGGACGGACCATTTGACGACGATGAGCGGATTGAAAGAAGGGATCGGTCTTCGCAGCTACGGTCAGGAAGACCCGAGCCGTCAGTTCGGAAAAGAAGGACTCGAAATCTTCGAACAGACATATATCAATATCGCACGGGATGTCACGACGGAACTATGCCAACTCGACCGTTACTTCGCCGAGATGGCAGAGGAGGAAGTATAATGCTAGGATTTCGTAAACGTAAACAGATTGAGACAGGAAATAAAGAGGAAGGGCGCCAATTGACGCTCGTGATCGACGATGCGATGGGGATCCCGAAAGAGGACGAGTACGTCTTCCGTTATCATGCGAAACGACTCCCGCCACTTCTCGACAATCAGCTCTCGATTGAGTTGTTGAATGCCGAATCGCTCGGGCATGACTTGTCGATCGTGGCGTTGTTCCGCAACACGCTTCCGAGCTCGTTCGAGATCAACGAATTGCCGGTCCTCTTGTTGGACGCAAATAACGTCCCGATCGGTCGGAAAGTCCTCGGACGTTCTGAACTGCCGAGCTTTGAGGCGTGGACGAGCAAACCGGTCTACTTGGACTTCTTCTTAGATGAGATGTTCGGAGAAATAGAATCCTACGACTCGCTCCGACTCGTCTTCCAAATGAACCCGATTGACCCGCTTCAGCCCGTGTCATCGGAAGAAGAAGCGAAGTTCTCGAAGGTTGCATGGCAACAGCTCATGCGGACGAACATCTCGACACCGCCAGTCGGAGAGAACGAGTTCAACTTGATGCTCGTGTCGGTGGAGAAGGAAGAGACGGACGTCACGGCGACGATTCTCCTTCGCAACGGCTACGACCGCCACTTGAACGTTGAGAAACTCCCGCTTGAACTCGTGAGTGGGGAGGACGTGGTCGGCTTCACGATGATTCGTCTCGAAGAGTCGGTCTACGGTAAACATGCGTACCCGGTATCAGTCACATTTGAAGAAATTGACGGAGATGGACCGTTTACTGTTCGTATCAAACAATAATAGGATGATAGACCTAATTTTTGTAAAGGAAATTAGGTCTGTTTTTATACAAAAATTTAATAGGAGGGAAAGGCGGCTGGTGTTATATTGAATATGGTTAGACAATTATCAACCAGAAAAAGGGGACAATCACATGAAAACCGCATTGAAATGGTCAATCGCGACCGCGCTCGTGTTACCAACCGTTTTGCCGCTACAGGCACCGAACGTCTTGGCAGAAGTGGACGAGGATATCGTCAAGCTCCGTTTCTTAGAGACGACAGACTTACATACGAACATCACGAACTACGACTACTTCCAAGACAAGGTCGATAACACGATCGGATTGACGAAAGTCGCGACACTCATCAATGAACATCGTACAGCCGCTGGGGAAACGAACACATTCTTGTTCGATAACGGGGATACGATTCAGGGGACACCGTTTGGCGATTACGTCCGTGAGAGCCAAGCTGGAAAAAATGAAGCGTTCGAACATCCGATGTACAAGGCGATGGCGGCATTGAACTACGATGCCGTCACACTCGGGAACCATGAATTCAACTTTGGTCTCGAATTCTTATACAACGCGATGGAGGGGTCGAAAGGGAAACTGCGTTTCGTCAACTCGAACGTCAAAGATTTAGAAGGCAACCCGATCGTCTCGAAGTTCAACGTGGATGGACAAGAGGTCCAAATCATCGAACGAACGGTCACAGACCTGGATGGGGAAACACATACGATCAAAGTCGGCGTATTCGGAGTCGTCCCTCCGAAAATCATGTCATGGGATTCGGGGAACCTTCAAGGTCGTGTGACGGCAGAGGATATCATCCCGTCCGCACGTGAAGCAGTACAAAAATTAAAAGGCCAGGGAGCGGACGTCGTCGTCGCCCTCGCGCACTCAGGGATTGGTGACAGTGCAGCGCTCGCGGATGAGCAACTCGACAGCGAAGAGAACGTCGGTTACGCACTCACGAAGATTGACGGGCTCGACATGGTCATGACGGGACACCAACATGGTCGCTTCCCGGATGCGAAAGGCATGTTCGCTTCGTTCCCGAACGTCGATATGACGAAGGGGACAATCAATGGCAAACCGGTCGTCATGGCGAACAACCAAGGGAAGGACCTCGGCGTCATCGACTTTGAACTTGAACTCGTGGATGGGAAATGGCAAATCGTTGATGCGTCAGCAGCACTCGATACGGTGACGGCTGATACGGCGGTCGACCCGACGATTCAAGCGTTGATCGAAGACGACCACTTGGCGACAATCGACTATATCAACCAACCGGTCGGTGAGATTCAAGATGACATCCAAAGCTACTTCGCACTGGTCCGTGACGACGCATCGGTTCAGTTCGTGACGAACGCACAGAAGTGGTATGTCGAGAAAGAACTCGAGACGAACCCAGAACTTTCTGCTTATAAAGAGTTACCACTCTTGTCAGCAGGCGCACCGTTCAAAGCGGGTGGTCGTGAATTGACAGATGCGAGCTACTATACGAATATCCCGAAAGGGCAAATTGCTTTGAAAAACGTCGCGGACCTTTACGTGTATCCGAACACGCTCGAAGTCGTCAAAGTGACAGGAAAAGATGTCATGGATTGGCTCGAGATGTCAGCGGGTGCGTTTGACCAAATCGAAGAAGATGGCGAAAACTTACTCAACCTTCAATTCCGTAGCTACAACTTCGATATTCTCGACGGTTTGACGTATGAGATCGATGTCACGGGTCCTGCGATGTTCGATGTCGGCGGGAAGCTCGTCAATGCGAACGCGAACCGCGTGAAGAACGTCGAGTACAACGGACAACCAATCAAAATGGACCAAGAATTCTTGGTCGCGACGAACAACTATCGCGCGGGTTCTTCATCGTTCCCAGGTCTCGGTGGCGGGAAGAACATCGTCTATCGCTCAGCGTATGAGACACGTAACGTCATCTCGGACTATATTGTGTCGAGTGGCAGTAACTTAGACTACAAAGCCGACAACAACTGGAAGATTGTCGCGGATGCGAAACGTTCGGTGACATTTGAAACAGCGGATGCGGGTAAGCAGTACTTGAACCTTTACGAAGGTATCGAAGCGACGGACGCGACGCGTGAAGATGCGGCAGGTCGCCTCTTCCGGACCTATACGGCAGAGCTCGAAGTGGCGCCAACTGACTTGACGCTCGCGGTCGATGTCATCAAACCGGGTGCAAAAGTCGTGACTGGGAAGACGGCTCCATCTGCAAACGTGACATTAAAAGATGGCAAAACGGTTCTCGCGACAACGACAGCCGATGCAGAAGGCATGTACCGTTTGACGGTCAAACCGCTCAAACTCCGTCAGTCATTGACGATTGAAAGCGAATTGAATGGGAAGACGATGACGGAAACGAAAGTCGTCGGTGCAGGTTTTGTCGGAACGCCAGCTATCTCGAAACGTTTGACGTACACGAATACAACCGTGTTGACTGGAAAAACGACGGAAGGGGCTACGCTCGTCCTTAAACGAGACGGGAAAAAAGTAGACTATGCGAAAGCTGACGAGAATGGGAACTTCACATTCAAGAGAAGTACAGGATTCTTTGCAGCAAAATATGAAATCGAAGCGAAAGATGTATCAGGAAAAGTAGTCAAGACAACATCGTTCGAGTTAAAAAATGGATCAATCGTGACACCGAAGACGACGAAAGGTGTGAAGGCAGGCACACGCGCCTTGATCGGGAAAACAACACCGGGTGCGACGGTCGTCTTGAAAGACGCGAAAGGCAAGCAAGTCGCCAAAGTACAGGCGAGCTGGACAGGAACGTACACGTTCACGTTCAAAAAAGGCCTTACGAAAGGGACTTACAAAGTCATCGCAAGCGGATCGAACGGTTCTGGTGCAAAACAATCGACTCTCAACTTGAAATAAGTACGGAACGGCGTCCAATTCGGGCGTCGTTTTTTGTCGAATAAAAGTGTCTAAAATGTGAATGAAAGCCCTTACATTATCATTAACTCTTATGTATAATCAAACATGTAATCGGTTACATGACACGTGTAAACCGAAGAGCTGATGGGGTTTCGGCTACATATGTACGGAAAAGGGGACTGACAGATGATTACATTCTTCGTCGCACTCGCACTACTTTTGGTCGGGTATTTGGTATACGGTCGTTACGTTGAGAAGACGTTCGGCATCAAGGAAGAGCGGACGACGCCCGCCTATGCGTCTCAGGACGGCATCGACTACGTGCCGATGGGCAAAAAACGGAACTCGATGATTCAATTGCTCAACATCGCCGGTGTCGGACCAATCTTTGGACCGATCATGGGGGCGCTCTACGGACCGGTCGCCTTCCTTTGGATCGTGTTCGGGTCGATCTTTGCCGGAGCGGTACATGACTATTTGACAGGAATGATTTCCCTTCGTAATAACGGGGCACACTTGCCACAACTAGCGGAGAAGTTCCTCGGACGTTCGCTCCGCCATATCGTCAACGGATTCGCGCTTTTACTTCTACTTCTTGTCGGGACGGTGTTCGTCACGTCTCCGAGTAACATGATCAACAACTTGTTCGATGGGAACGCATCGACGCTCACCATCGTCATCTTCGCTGTGTTCGCTTACTACATCTTGGCGACGCTTCTCCCGGTCGATAAGATCATCGGACGCATCTACCCGTTCTTCGGGGCACTACTCGTCATCAGTGCCATCGGGATCGCGGTCAGTTTGTTCGCTCAAGGATACAAGATTCCAGAGATGACATTGACGAACATGCATCCGGACGGCTTGCCGATCTGGCCGCTCCTCTTCTTTACCATCTCATGTGGGGCGCTCTCTGGTTTCCATGCGACACAGTCGCCGATCATCTCGCGGACGACGATGAAAGAAAGCAACGGCCGTGAAATCTTCTACGGCATGATGATCGCCGAAGCGGTCATCGCGATGATTTGGGCTGGAGCGGCGATGGCCATCTTTGAGCCGGGTGAATTGCTTGGACTCATCAGTGCGGGCACTCCGGCACTCGTCGTGCAAGAAGTGGCGACACTCATGCTCGGCAGCATCGGCGGGACACTCGCGATTCTCGGAGTCATCGTCTTACCGATCACGTCAGGCGACACGGCATTCCGTAGCGCACGGATGATTATCGCGGACTACATGTCAATCGCACAGAAGAAGTTCTCGTCGCGTCTTTGGATCGCGCTTCCACTCTTCGCGATCTCATACGTGCTCACGAACATGGACTTCCAAATGCTTTGGCAATACTTCAACTGGGCGAACCAGACGACGGCGGTCATCGCACTGTTCGTCGGGGCGATGTACCTTTACATTAAAGGGAAAAACCACTACATCGCGCTCCTTCCGGGGACGTTCATGTTATATGCAGTCTGGTTTTACATTTTGACGGCGCCGATCGGCTTCAAGCTGGACGGAGTTCTTCCGTACGTCATCTCGACGCTCGGAACGTTGACGCTTCTCGTCTTGTTCCACAAACGGGCACGCGCGATGCGGGCAGCACAAATGGAATGTGACGTTCCGGTGAAAGAAGTCGCATAATCTCGACACGGGCTAATCGGTAGCCCGTGTTTTTGATTGCGTTAAAATCGGGAAATGTCCATACTAGAAGGAACAGTTACGGAAGGTGGGAGCACATGAAACAAGAACAACTCAAAGAGATGCTCCATGCCGACACGCTCGGGGAAGAAATTGCGAGCGCGATCACGCACGGCTTAGGAGTCATCTTCAGCATCGTCGCCCTCGTCTTGCTCGTCATGAGCGCCACAGAGAGTGGGAGCACGTGGAACGTCACGGCGGTCAGTGTGTTCGGGGCATCGATGATTTTACTCTATCTTTTCTCGACACTCATGCACGCCATTCCGCATCCACGGGCGAAGCGGGTGCTGCAAGTGTTCGACCATGCGGGGATTTACTTACTCATCGCCGGAAGTTATACACCGTTTGCGCTCGTGACCCTTCACGGGACGCTCGGCTGGACGTTGTTCGGGATCGTGTGGGGTGTCGCGATTCTCGGAATCGTGTGGAAACTGTTTTCGACCGGCAAGTACATGTGGGTGTCCAATGTGACTTACCTCGCACTCGGTTGGATCTGCATCATCGCCATACGTCCGTTATATGAATCACTCGGTCATCAAGGGTTCATGCTTCTCCTCGCAGGGGGGATCGCCTATTCGGTCGGCATCGTGTTTTATGTATGGCAAAAACTGCCGTTCAACCATGCCATTTGGCATCTGTTCGTCTTAGCGGGAAGCGTGTTCATCTTCCTCAGTATTTTACTCTATGTCGCACCTTCGACAAGCCTATAAGACAGCCGTCCTACGGGGCGCCTGTCTTTTTTGAAAAGTTGGGAAGAAAGTGCTGCAAACGGTTACAAAAATACAGACGAAATGATGTTTGTGTGTCATAATAATTGCAGACATCATCATAGAGATAGATGGGTGTAAAAGTAAGGGGGAAAATCAGATGGAAAAAGTGTTGCGCGATGGATTTATCTACATGTCACAAAACAAAACACTCAACAGTTTGGCAAAGAAATATGGCCTACGATTTGGTGCATCACGCTTTGTAGCAGGGGAAGACTTTAAGGCTTCTGTCCCGACGATTCGCGAACTCAACGCGAAAGGGTTGTCGGTCACGGTCGATCATCTCGGGGAATTTATTAAGACGGTCGAAGAGGCGAATACGAATCGCGACGAGATCATGCGTGCGATTGAAATTATGGCAGAAGAGCAATTAGACGCCTATATGTCACTCAAGCTGACATCACTCGGATTCGATATCTCAGACGAGTTGATTGAAGACAACATGCGTCAAATTTTGACGGTCGCACAACGAGTCGGGGTCTTTGTGGCCATCGATATGGAAGATGAGCAGCGTTGTGAAAAGACGCTCGAATTGTTCAAAAAGCTGAAGTCTGAATTTGACGGTCTTGGAACGGTCATCCAGTCGTACTTGTACCGCTCGGAAGATGACATCAATCATCTTGCGCCGCTCAAGCCGAACCTCCGCATCGTCAAAGGGGCATATAAAGAGCCGGCGACGGTCGCGTTCCCTGAAAAAGAGGACGTGGACCATAACTACGTGAAGCTCGTCAAACTCCATCTTGCGAACGGGAACTACGCATCCATCGCGACACACGATGACCATATGATTGACGCTATTATCGAGCACGTCAAAGAGAACAACATTCCACTCGACCAGTTCGAGTTCCAGATGTTATACGGCATCCGCGTCGAGCGTCAACTCGAGCTCGTGCGCCAAGGATACAAAGTCCGTGTCTACGTGCCATACGGTCGTGACTGGTACGGTTACTTCATGCGCCGTCTCGCAGAGCGCCCGGCAAACGTGGCGTTCGTGTTAAAGGGAATGGTGAAGAAATAAAATGAGCACGAACATCCGTCGAGGATGTTCGTGCTTTTTGATGTATGGATAACATCGATGCGTTCGGTCTTCTATGTAGCGGAGGTGTTACGATTTCTTGTTCTCGTCCTCACTTACCCAAAAATCTGGACCGATTTGATCGGACAGCCAAAAGAAAAGTTCCTGATGTTCTTCTGGATGCACTGCACAAAAAGAAGACTCAGCTACGAACTGAGTCTTCGATCAATTATCCATTAATCACGGTTCCACCATTTACGTGGATGACTTGACCACTGACGTATGTCGAATCATCGCTTGCGAGATAGACATACGCCGGTGCGAGTTCGGCCGGTTGCCCCGGTCGTTTCATCTCTGCTGAATCGCCGAACGATTTCACCTTCTCCGCGTCAAACGTTGAAGGGATGAGCGGTGTCCAAATCGGTCCCGGGGCGACCCCGTTGACGCGAATCTTCTTGTCCGCCAAGTTTTTGGCGAGCGAGCGGGTGAATGCCGTGATGGCACCTTTCGTCGACGCATAGTCAATCAATTGGTCGTTTCCTTCATAGGCTGTGATCGAGGTCGTATTGATGATGCTCGCTCCTTCTTTTAAGTAGGGGAGCGCTGCTTTCGTTAAGTAGAACATGCTGAAGATATTCGTGCGGAACGTCTTCTCGAGTTGATCGTCCGAGATGTCGAGAAGCGATTCCTGCGGATGTTGTTCGGCAGCGTTATTGACGAGGATGTCAATTCGACCGAACGTCTCGAGCGTCTCTTCAACGACTCGTTGACAGAAAGAAGATTCGCCGAGGTCGCCTTGAAGCAAGAGACAGGCTTGACCTAAGTCCTCAATCCGTTCTTTCGTCGCTTCCGCGTCCTCGAGTTCGTTTTGGTCTTTATAGACGATGACGGAGTTCGCACCTTCATGGGCGAAGAAGATGGCGACCGACTTTCCGATCCCGGAATCCCCACCGGTGATGATCGCGATTTTGTCTTTTAACTTGTCACTCCCTTTATAGTCTTCCCGTTCATAGATCGGGAAAGGTTCCATCTTCGAATCGATTCCCGGTTGGTGCGACTGTTCTTGGGCTTTCTTCTTAAACGACTCAAAGTCCTTTCGGCTACCGACAGTGTTTAAACGATTATCATGCATGTATACATTCCCCTTTCTAAATTTGACTCTTGTTGTCTATACCACACACATTAAAAACTAATCGTTCATTCAAAAAATGGAATGAAATTGAAAAATGAACGCTTGCGAATGAATGTTCATTCATTTATGATAGAAGAGTAAACACGATGGTGATTGCGATTTTTTTTACGCGTGAAATGAATCACTATTCATTCTCATTTTAGGGGGGAACACTATGACGAGTCACATCGAACAATCAACCGACCTCCGTTTGACGAACTCAATTCGTTTTGCGGTCGTCATCGGTTCAGGAGTAATGGGGGCGGGGATTGCGGCTCACTTGGCGAACGCGGGGATTCGTTCGCTCATGCTCGACATCGTACCACGTGAATTGACAGCCAAAGAGGAAGCGAAAGGGTTGACGCTCGAGTCGCCGGAAGTACGCAATCGCATCGCCTCAGAAAACCGTCAAAAGCTATTGAAACAAAATCCAGCACCACTCGCGACAGCGGAACATCTCAACTTCATCGAAGTCGGGAACTTAGAAGATGACTTAGAGCGTTTGAAAGAAGCGGATTGGGTCATCGAAGTCGTCGTCGAACGTCTCGACGTGAAGCAACAACTCTTCGAGAAGATTGCACCTTACATCCGTGAAGACGCGATTCTCAGCTCGAACACGTCAGGGATCTCAATCGAAGCGATGGCAAGTGCCCTTCCGGAAGGATTGAAATCACGCTTCCTCGGCACGCACTTCTTCAACCCACCGCGTTACTTGAAGTTGCTCGAACTCATTCCGACGGAGAAGACAGCCCGTCCGGTCATCGACTTCATGTCACGTTTCGCTGAAGATCGTCTCGGCAAAGGTGTCGTCGAAGCAAAAGACACACCGAACTTCATCGGGAACCGGATCGGGACGTATGGTCTTCTCGTCACGTTTGAAGAGATGCTCAAGCAAAACGCTTCAATCGGAGAGATGGACTCGATCACAGGTCCACTCATCGGTCGTCCGAAATCGGCGACATTCCGCACACTCGATGTCGTCGGAATCGACACGTTCGTCCACGTGGCGGGTAACGTCTACGAGACGCTCGAAGCTGGGGAGGAGAAGGACACGTTCGACGTTCCGACAGAAATGAAGCAACTCGTCGAAAAAGGCTGGATCGGACAAAAGGCCGGTCAAGGCTTCTATAAGAAAGAAGGCAAGGTCATCCAGGAGTTGAATCTTCAGACGTTCGAATACGAACAATTGAAAGCGATTACAGGTCCAGAACTCGATCAAATCAAGTCACTTCCAGGCTCAAAAGCGAAATTGAAAGGTGCCATCTTGAACAAAGGTCGCGTCGGACAATTGCTCTGGCCAATCACGGCGAAGACGCTCGCTTACTCGGCACGTCTCACTGGTGAAATCGCCGATACGATCGTTGCGATTGACGATGCGATGAAGTGGGGCTTCGGTTGGAAATTTGGACCGTTCGAGATGTGGGATGCCCTCGGTGTTGAGAAATCAGTCGAGCGTATGAAAGCGGAAGGCTATGACGTCCCGGCATGGATCGATGAGATGCTTGCTGCAGGCAATACGTCATTCTACAAGGGAGACCAGTATTACGATAAAGCGTCGAAGACGTATGTCGAGAAGACCGTCAATCCGAAAGAATTGAAACTTAAGCCGCTCGCAAAATCAAACGGCATCATTTTAGAAAATGGTGGCGCACGCCTCGTCGATATCGGTGATGACGTGGTCGCACTCGAATTCACATCACCAAACAACGCGATCGGTGTCGACATCATGCAGATGATCGAACAGTCGATCGATCGTGTCGAGCAAGACTTCAAAGGAATGGTCCTTGCCAATGACGGCAAGAACTTCTGTGTCGGTGCGAACCTTGCGATGATGCTCATGGAAGCCGAAGACGAGAACTGGTTCGAACTCGATTGGATCATCA
Organism: Exiguobacterium sp. BG5(2022); assembly: GCF_031844365.1. Classification (GTDB taxonomy): domain Bacteria; phylum Bacillota; class Bacilli; order Exiguobacteriales; family Exiguobacteriaceae; genus Exiguobacterium; species Exiguobacterium profundum. The sequence continues at coordinate 1,293,435 of NZ_JAUZVB010000001.1, read as the reverse complement.
ACAAGTTCCAACAAGTCGTTCAAAAGATTCGTTATTCAAGTCGTCCGGTCGTTGCTGCACCGTACGGTATGACGCTCGGTGGTGGAACGGAAATCAGCTTACCGGCAGCCCGTATGCAAGCCGCACTTGAGACATACATGGGTCTTGTCGAAGTCGGTGTCGGCCTCATTCCTGGTGGGGGTGGAAACGTCAACACGTACCGTCGACTCCTTGAGCAGACACCAAAATCGATGCAAAACATCGAGAAGGCTGCGCAACAGACGTTCGAGAACATCGCGATGGCGAAAGTATCGAAGTCGGCATTTGATGCGAAAACACTCGGTTACCATCGTGCGGTCGACGGCATCTCGATGAACCGCGACCACTTGACGTTCGATGCGAAACAAACGGTCCTTGAACTGGCTGACGGGTACACGGCACCGGTTCGTGAGAAGTTACCGGTCGTCGGTCAAACGGGTAAAGCGACGCTCGAACTCGCGGCGTACGAAATGTTCTACGGTGGTTATATTTCAGAGCACGATTTGAAAATTGCGAAGAAACTCGCACACGTCATCAGTGGTGGCGACTTGGCATACGGTACGCTCGTCGATGAGCAGTACTTCCTCGACATCGAGCGCGAAGCTTTCTTAAGCCTCATCGGGGAGCCGAAGTCACAACAACGGATGCAACACATGCTCGTGAAAGGCAAACCACTACGGAACTGATAAAGGGGGACAATACAGATGAGGGAAGCAGTCATCGTAGCCGGCGCACGGACGCCGGTCGGAAAAGCAAAACGCGGATCGTTCCGTAACGTTCGTTCGGACGAGCTCGCGGGATATGCCATCAAGGCAACGCTTGAGCGTTCAGGATATAAAGGCCCGATTGATGACGTCATCATGGGTTGTGCGATGCCAGAAGCGGAGCAAGGGATGAACATCGCTCGCTATGCGGCGGTCCGGGGGGGACTGTCACACGAAGTTCCAGCGATCACCATCAACCGCTACTGCTCGTCAGGCCTTCAAGCCATCGCGGACGCGGCGGCCAAAATCATGATCGGTCAAGCGACGGCAATCATCGCCGGCGGTATGGAATCGATGAGCCAAGTGCCGATGGGTGGTCACGTCATCCGTCCAAACCCACACATCATGGAGACGGCACCAGAGTACTACATGAGTATGGGGCATACGGCAGAACGTGTTGCAGCCGAATATAACATCTCGCGCGAAGACCAAGATGCGTTCGCCATCAACAGTCACCAAAAGGCGGCAGCGGCTATCGCAGGTGGCAAGTTCCAAGAAGAAATCGTTCCTGTGACGGTCATCGAGCACGTACTCGGTGAAGACGGTAAAGTCGCGGAAGTGGAGAAAGTCGTGAAGCATGACGAAGGTGTCCGTGCCGATTCGACGATTGAAGCACTCGGAAAACTCCGCCCGGCCTTCAAAATCAAAGGGTCAGTCACAGCAGGTAACGCTTCACAAGTATCAGACGGAGCAGCAGCTGTCCTCGTCATGGACCGTGAAGAAGCAGAACGTCAAGGATTGCAACCGATGGCCAAGTTCCTCTCGTTCGCCGTCGGCGGTGTCCGTCCAGAAGTGATGGGAATCGGTCCAGTCGTCGCCATTCCGAAAGCACTCGAGATGGCTGGCGTGAAATTAGAAGAAGTCGGATTGTTCGAGTTGAACGAAGCGTTCGCGAGCCAGTCACTCGGTGTCATCCGTGAACTCGGAATCGATCCATCGAAAGTGAACGTGAACGGCGGCGCTATCGCCCTCGGTCACCCACTTGGATGTACGGGAGCAAAACTTTCAGTCTCGATCTTGCATGAGATGAAACGACGCAATGAGAAGTATGGGGTTGTCACGATGTGTATCGGCGGCGGAATGGGCGCGGCTGGTGTCTTCGAATTACTTTAAGGGGGAATCGGATATGGAACGTACAGAACATGAATTGATTAAAGGCGGTAGCTTTGTCATTGACGCACTCGACGCGGAGCGTCTCTTCACACCAGAGGATTTCTCAGATGAGCATAAGATGATTGGTGACACGACGGCTGGATTTGTCGATGACCGCGTCATGCCAGTCCTCGAGCGCATCGAGAAACACGAGTTCGACCTCTCTGTCGAATTGTTGAAAGAAGCGGGCGAGCTCGGTCTTCTCGGAGCAGACGTTCCTGAAGAGTACGGCGGTTACCAACTCGATAAAATCTCATCTTCAATTATCACGGAGCGCTTCGCGAAAGCACGTTCGTTCGCACTCAGCTACGGCGCACACGTGGGGATCGGGACGCTCCCGATCGTCTTCTTCGGATCAGAAGAGCAAAAGCACAAGTACTTGCCAAAACTCGCGACAGGCGAATGGATCGCGGCTTACGCGCTCACTGAGCCAGGCTCAGGGTCTGACGCCCTCGGTGCGAAAACGACAGCTGTCTTGAATGAGGCGGGCACGCACTACGTCTTGAACGGTGAGAAACAATGGATCACAAACGCCGGCTTCGCGAACGTGTTCGTCGTCTATGCGAAAATCGATGGCGACAAGTTCAGTGCCTTCATCGTCGAGCGTGACTTCAAAGGAGTCTCAACGGGCGCAGAAGAGCAGAAGATGGGAATCAAGGGATCGTCGACACGTACGCTCATCCTTGAAGATGTCGAAGTACCAGTCGACAACCTTCTCGGTGAAGTTGGAAAAGGTCACGTCATCGCCTTCAACATCTTGAACGTCGGTCGTTACAAACTCGCAGTCGGAGCAGTCGGTTCTTCAAAACGTGCATTCGACCTCTCGGTTCAATATGCGAACGAGCGTAAACAGTTCAAGACACCGATCAGCCAATTCCCACTCATCCAAGAGAAATTGGCGACGATGGCAGCGAACATCTATGCGATGGAAAGTTCAGTCTATCGTACAGGTGGTTTGTTCCAGGATAGCTTGGACGCACTCGGTGATGAGAACATGCGCGACGGATCGAAAGTCGCACAAGCGATCGCAGAATACGCGATCGAATGCTCACTCAACAAAGTCTTCGCTTCTGAGACGTTCGACTATGTCGTTGATGAAGCCGTTCAAATTCACGGTGGATACGGATTCATGGCAGAGTATGAAGTGGAGAACCTCTACCGTGACTCACGGATCAACCGTATCTTCGAAGGAACGAACGAGATCAACCGTTTGATCGTCCCAGGTACGCTCCTCAAGAAAGCGATGAAAGGTGAATTACCGCTCCTCGCAGAAGCGCAAAAACTTCAAAAAGAGCTCATGAGCTACATGCCACAAGAATTGGATGGGTCACCACTCGCTCGCGAGAAGATGCTCCTTTCGAACATGAAAAAAATCAACTTGATGGTCGCGGGTACAGCTGTTCAGAAGTATCAACAAGACCTTCAAAACGAACAAGAAATCTTGGCGAAGATTGCAGACATGATCAGTGCCATCTATGCGCTTGAAGCAGCCATCGCTCGTACAGACAAAGCGATTGCCCGTTCAGGCGAAGAGAAGAATACGCTCAAAGTCCGCTACACTGAAATCTTTGCGGAGCAAGTGTTCAAGCAAGTCGAACTCATGGCGAAAGAAGTATTGTACGCAGCGGCGTCTGGCGACGAGCAACGTATGCTTCTCTCGGCAATGAAGAAATTCAGCCGCTACCAGCCAATCAACGTGATCGGCACGAAGCGCGAAGTCGCAGCGAGCCTCATCAAAGCGAACAAGTTTATCGTCTAATCAAATTGACAGAAAGGGTGGACCGGACGCGGTCGATCCTTTCTTTTTTTGAGCTCTGCCACGTACAATAGAGACGAGGGGGAGAGATGATGACAAAACGAAATGTATTACTCGATCGGATGGAACGCATTGGACGGTCCGTAGCCGAACGGGACGGGACGCTCATGCTGCTCGCATTGGGGTCGATTGGACAAGAGACGGAGCGGTTAGATGAGTATTCGGACCTCGATTTCTTTTTGATTGTCGAGGATGGGCAGAAGGCGCGCTTTATCGATCGACTTGACTGGCTCGAGATCGAACCGCTTCATTATCAGTTCCAAAACACGAAGGACGGGCATAAGATTATGTACCATGATGGCATTTATGGTGAGTTCGCCGTCTTTGAACTGCATGAAATGGCGACCATCGCCTATACGCCAGGACGTGTCGTCTGGCGACGGGACGAGGCGCTCGAGGTATTTGCGACACCACGCCTCGAAATCACCCGTGAAACAGCGGCTTATTATTATGAAGAGGCGTTGACGAACCTATACGTCGGCTTGCTACGTGAACGTCGTGGCGAAACGCTCGCCGGATTCGAGCTCGTCCAGGTCGCAGCTGTTCAGAACGTCTTGAAGGCAATTGGTGAACAAGGGGACCCGTTCAATCCGACACGCCGGGTCGAGTCGAGACAGCCCAAGATGATTTCTTTCCTGTTGGGCGGGGTATTAGGATATGGCAAGTCAGGCGTCGCAGCCTCGACCATCTTACGTTTTATCGAAGAACGCTATGTGGTCAACCCAACGATGAAGCGAGAGATTGAACGGTTGCTTGAGACGTGATTTAAATTCTCTAGGTGTGCTACATTGAGGAAAGAGGTGATGAACAGATGGTGACACTATACGGCTATCCACCATGCAGTACATGTAAAAAGGCAGAAAAATGGTTGAAGGAACAAGGCATCGAGTATACATATATCCATATCGTCGAATCGACGCCGACGAAAGAGGAACTCGCCGAACTGTGGAAACAATCAGGTCTACCACTCAAAAAGTTCTTTAACACGAGCGGGCAAGTCTATCGGAACGAAGGCATCAAAGACAAGCTACCGAATCTATCAGAAGACGAACAACTCGAGCTATTGGCGAGCAATGGTATGCTTTTGAAGCGACCAATCGTCACAAATGGTGAAAAAACGACCGTCGGATTTTCAGAAAAGTCCTTTACGGACGTTTGGGGCTAAGTGCTATAATACAGATGTGAGTCTAATTTATTTGAGGGGGAAGTTAGGATGAGCAAAGTACCAGCAAATTTACGTTATTCAAAAGAACATGAGTGGGTAGAAGTAAATGGAACGAAAGCCCGCATCGGCATTACGGATTTCGCACAAAGCGAACTAGGGGACATCGTGTTTGTCGAACTCCCAGAAGTCGATGGTACGATTTTGCTCGACGAGCCATTCGGCTCAGTCGAATCAGTGAAGACGGTCTCTGAGTTGTATGCACCGGTATCTGGTCGCATCACGGCAGTGAACGAGGACCTCGCGGATTCTCCAGAACTCGTCAACGAGTCACCGTTTGAAAACGCATGGATGATTGAAGTCGAGTTGACGGAAGAGTCAGACCTCGACAAACTCATGTCTGCAGAAGAATACGAAGCGATGATTCAAGGATAATCAAAGCCGGCCTCTCCATTGGAGAAGCCGGCTTTTTGTTTACTCGAAATCGAGTCGGTAATGATCGGATTCGACGAGAGTCGTCCGTTCAAACACACGGTAGAAGAAGATTCCGAGTGCGACCGGAATCAGTCCGAACAAGACGATGACGAGCAGGACGTTGAAGAGAGCGAATCCACCCGGCATGAGGTGAAGGGCGTTCACCGGACCGATGAGACCTGACACACCGAACCCGGCGCTGATTGGTGTTCCTTCAATTTTTAGAATCCCTGCGAGCGCACCGAGAATCGCCGCATTTGCCAAAATGGGAAGCATCATGATGGGGCGTCGGACAAAGTTCGCCATCTGAATCTTCGGAGAACCGAGGAAATGGGCAATCGATGTGCCGGTCGCGTTTGCCTGCCATCCGGCGATCGCGAGACCGAATCCGGCAGCGACGACACCGAGGTTCGCCGCACCAGCCGCGACACCGGACAAGCTGATGGCTGTCGCAATCCCGACAGTCGAAATCGGCGAGACGATAATGAGTGAGAACGCCATGGCGATCAGAATTCCCATGAGGACCGGTTGCAGGTCAGTCATTGTCATGATGAGTAGACCGATATACGTCGTGATCTGGGAGATGTACGTCAGTAGGAAAGTACCGATGCCTCCTGCGACGACAATGATGGTCATCGGCATAACAATGACCGTATACGTTTTCAAGTGGGGAGCGAGTTTCATGACAAGAAGTGTAGCGATTGCAGCGGTAACACCAGCTGTGATCACGTCCCCGATGCCGGCCATCACAAAAGCCCCTTCGTCGATTCGGACGGCACCGCTACCGACATACGTCGCAATCGCGATGGTCCCGGTTTCGAGAATCGATCGTCCGAACTGCATGGCGACCGCTAGCCCGATAATGGCTGGCAGAAGCCGCATCGCAATTGTCGTCGCATCCAATATGAATTGAAGAGACGGAAAATACGGAAGTATGGCTTTCGTTAATTCACCGAGCAAAGCGCTCGGGATGAGGGCGATCAGAATTGCCATGCTGAGACCGTTTAAGACGTTCATCGTGAACTGTTTCATCGTACCTGTTGCTTGTTCCGTCATCATTCATTCACCTGTCCTTCTTCTTTGCTGTTATGTACAAAAGCGATAAAGTTAGAACCCATATTATTCCTCTCTACAGAAAGAGTCAAGATAATCATTGAAAAATTCTGAAATTTCATCAAAGCACGATTTTTGAATGAGAATCCATCGCCCCTTATAATGACAAGAGAGGTGAGAAGAATGATTACAGACGGATTCTTATATATATACGCCCCGATGTGTGGTACATGCGCTGTGGCGGAAAAAATGTTGACGGTCGTCGAAGCGGTCGACCCTGAAATTAAAATCGAAAAGCGAGATGCGAACTATATCCCAAAAGAGCTAGAAGCCTACCAAGTGATGAGCGTACCCGCCTTGTTGAAGCTTGAAAATGGCGAGGTTCAAGATCGATTGTACGCGTTTCAGAATGTGCAACATGTCCTCTCTTTCATGAAATGAGAGAGGAACATTAGAATAATCTGAAAATTTTAAATAATCAGTTGACACAGAAAGTTCACGAATGGTATATTCATTACAACATCTTACTTGAACACAAAATAGGACGCGATATTCCCGATATCAAGACGTTTTGGCGAAGCCGCTGCTACCTTTATACGAATACACGTCAGTCTTCCCTTCGATTGTCCCCCAAAAAAATCAAGCGAAGAAAGACGTTCCGTATAATTGCACGGTCCAAGCCAAGATCGAGTGATGATTGGTGAATCTCCCCCATGTAAGGATGTAAATCTTGAACGGGCAAAAGATTTTCATCTATGGGCTGTCCTTCCGTGACTCAAGGTGCTACGTTCTGTGTCGTCCTCGGACGGCACCTTTTTTTAATTTTTTTGAAAAAAGGATTTGACAGCAGAAAAAGCTGTCGCTATGATAAAGCTAATCGAATACACAACACTCTTATCAAGAGAGGCTGAGGGACTGGCCCTATGACGCCCAGCAACCGCGGAGCAATCCGAAATGGTGCTAATTCCAGCAAGGTGAGAAACCTTGACAGATGAGAGCAATCGTTGTCCGTACGATAAAGTGCGCACGTTTGCTCAAACGTGCGCGCTTTTTTTGTTGTCAGGAGGGAAAGGTATTGATTCAATTACGAAACGTCGCCAAATGGTTCGATACGAAGAATGGTCGTGTCCAGGCGGTCGATGATGTGTCATTAACAATTGATCGCGGTGAAATTTTTGGAATAATCGGATATTCGGGAGCGGGGAAATCGACGCTCATCCGATTACTCAACCGTCTCGAGTCACCGTCAAGCGGTGAAATCGAGGTCGCCGGGAGTGAGCTCACGAAGCTCAGCCCGAAAGAACTACGAGGGGTTCGCAAGAACGTCTCGATGGTCTTCCAGCACTTTAATCTTTTGTGGTCGCGCACGGTCGCAGAAAACATCAGCTTCCCACTCGAACTGATCGGGGTACCGGCAAGTGAGCGGAAACGACGCGTCCAAGAACTCGTCGAGCTCGTAGGTTTGGCTGGTCGTGAGGACAGCTATCCATCGCAACTGTCGGGCGGTCAAAAACAGCGAGTCGGGATCGCCCGCGCGCTCGCTACAAATCCTGAGGTTCTCCTCTGTGACGAAGCGACAAGCGCGCTCGACCCGAAGACGACGGATTCGATTCTCGAACTGCTCGTCAGCATCAATAAGAAGCTCGGATTGACGATCGTCCTCATCACGCATGAGATGCATGTCATCCAAAAGATTTGTCACCGTGTCGCCGTGATGGAGGCCGGAAAAGTCGTTGAGACCGGTCAAGTCTCGGACGTGTTCCAACATCCGGAGCAACCGATCACGAAAGAATTCGTCAAGCAAATCGGGGCGGTCGACGATCTATCGCTCACGTTCGAACATCTTAAAGAACGGTATCCGAGCGGTCAAATCGTCAAATTGAAATTCTTGAACGAGACGGCAGAACAACCGATTTTGTCTGACGTCCTCAAGACGCATGACATCGGATTCAACATCATCGGCGGGAACGTGACCCAGTCACAAGTCGGTGCGCTCGGTACGCTATTCATCCAACTGATTGGGGAAGCAAGTGAAATCGATCGTGCCATCGCGTCGATTCGTTCGCAATCCGTAGAAGTGGAGGTGGAAAGCGATGTTTCCTAACGTAGATTGGCAAATTATGATGGAGCAGACTTGGGAGACGTTATACATGACGCTCGTCGCAGGTGTGGCGACGTTTGTGATCGGACTGGCTTTAGGTTTGATTCTCTATATTACAAACGAATCGCTTTTATTGAAGAATCGTCCGATTTACGTCTTCGTCAGCGCGATCGTCAACGTGTTTCGTTCGATCCCGTTCATCATCTTAATTATCTTACTCATCCCGTTCACGTTGTTCCTACTCGGTACGATGCTCGGTTCGACGGCGGCGCTTCCGGCACTCATCATCGGAGCGGCACCGTTCTATGCTCGGATGGTCGAACTTGCGCTTCGTGAAGTCGACCGTGGGGTCATTGAAGCGGCCGAATCGATGGGAGCGACAAAATGGCAAATCATCTACAAAGTCTTGATTCCAGAAGCTCTTCCGGCAATCGTATCGGGACTCACGGTGACCATCGTAGCAATCGTCGGTTACACGGCGATGGCGGGGGTCGTCGGGGGTGGCGGACTCGGGAACTTAGCCTTCTTGGAAGGATTCCAACGCTCACAAAACGACGTCACGTTCGTGGCGACGGTGCTCATCTTGATCATCGTGTTCGTCATCCAATTCATCGGTGACCGACTCGTCACAAAGATAGATAAACGTTCAGCATAATCACACATATACCATTTGGAGGGATTCATTATGAAAACTTGGAAAACAGTACTCGGATTGACAGCATTATCAGCATTCACGGTTCTCGCGGCTTGCGGCGGGGAAGAGGCAGAAACAGGTTCTGGCGATGAAAAAACATTGATCGTTGGTGCGTCAAACGTACCGCACGCTGAGATTTTAGAGCACGTACAAGAAGAATATGAAGCAAAAGGTTACAAACTCGAAATCAAGAAGTTCCAAGACTACGTGCTTCCGAACAAGACGCTCGCGAGCGGGGAGCTCGATGCGAACTACTTCCAACACGAGCCATACCTCGAGTCACAAATGGCTGAGAACAAAGACTACAAATTCGCATCAGCAGGTGGCGTGCACATCGAGCCGATCGGTGTCTACTCACAAAAATACAAATCGCTTGACGAGCTTCCTGAAGGAGCGGAAATCATCATGAGTTCATCGGTCGCTGACCACGGACGAATCCTTACGATGCTCCAGTCAGAAGGTCTCATCACGCTTGCGGAAGGCAAAACGGTCGATGCGACAGTCGCTGACATCGTCGACAACCCGAAAGACTTGAAATTCAAGACGGACGTGGAAGCAGCACTTCTTCCAACGGCTTACAACAATGGAGAAGGTGATGCGGTCCTCATCAACACGAACTATGCGATCGATGCAGGTCTCAACCCACTCGAAGATGCGATTGCACTCGAAGGGGAAGATTCACCATACGTCAACTTGATCGTCACGCGTGAAGGGGACGAAGAAGACGAGCGCGTCAAGGCACTCCTCGAAGTATTGACGTCTGATGAGACACAACAGTGGATCTTGGACGAATACAAAGGTGCGGTCGTACCGGTCAAACAATAAGTCATTTCGACTCAGGAGACTTCCTCCTGGGTCTTTTTTTGTCTAGTGTTCTTTCATAAAGAGAAGTACACTACATATATGAAAGAAAAGGGGGGATTTGGATGAAGCTCAGACAGATTCATCCACTGACGTGGGGCGTCCTGTTCGGGACGTTTTTTGCACGACTGGCGACGTTTTTTGTCATGCCATTTTTTGCGATCTATCTAGCTACGCTCGGCTTTTCAGCGAGTGTGATCGGAACGATCTTTGCCGTGACGGCACTTTCAGGTCTGTTCATGAGCTTCTTTGGGGGGACACTCTCTGATCGGTATGGACGAAAACAGCTCATGTTGATCGGGATCGTGCTGAATGCCGTCACGTTCGCTGGTCTCGCACTTGCGACGGAACTGTTTTGGTTTTACATGCTATCGATGTTGATGGGGATGTCGCGATCATTCCTAGAACCGGCTTCGCGTGCACTCATCAGTGATACGACGCAGGCAGATCAGCGGGTCATCGTCTATAATGTCCGTTACTTCATGATCAATATCGCCGCGGCCATCGGACCACTCTTGGCGGTCGTCTTGTCACTCACTGGTGTGAAGACTGCATTCTTCGTCGTGACGGCTGTCTACATATTATACGGGATCATTATATCTATCTTGTTTTACAAATATCCGTTTGAAGAAGGGGACGGAATCAAGGCACGCCCGCGCTTGACGGAGACGTTTCGTGTCCTGAGAGATGACCGAACGTTTCGGGCGGTCATCATCGGGATGATCTTCGCGATTATCGGTTATAGCCAGTTCAATTCGACGCTCCCGCAATTCATCGCGCTACGCGATGGATTAGAAGAAGGCTCGAGATTATTCGCCTACTTATTAACGACGAACGCCATCACGGTTCTCATCGTCCAATATCCGATTATGCGTTTCGGGATTCGTGTCTCTCCGATCAAGTCACTCTTTTTCGGGATTTCGACCTTGTCATTCGGACTTTTGCTTATTGGATTTGCGACGGTAGAGTGGGTACTATTTGTCGCGATGGCCATCTTTACCGTCGGAGAGGTGTTGATGTTCACCATGACGGACGTCTTGACGGATGAACTCGCGCCGGAACATTTAAGAGGGACGTATTTCGGGGCAATGGGATTGACATCACTCGGTCAGACGGTCGGACCGATTATCGGTGGCGTGTTACTGGATACATTCGGTCAGTCGTCGCTTCCTGTATTCGGAAGTTTGGCACTCTTGACGGGGTGTGGTGCCTTCTTCTTCGCGGCTGCCGTACGAGAGCGGAAAGCAGTCCTCGCACTCGTCGAAGAAAATGCCGGATAATGTCTTGATTTCCTACTATTAGCATTCTCAACTTTTATCATTCTATTGAGAATGAATTCTAAGGTGAGTCGCTTGAAATAAAAAAATGACTAGTCTAAGATTAGAATATATCTAATCTACGCCATTCACTATGGCGAGAAAATACGGAAGGGGTATCCGAATGTCTAACGTACCACAAATGAAAATTGATGACCTCCGCGTCTCAATCGAAGGAAAAGAGATTGTCAAAGGTCTTAACCTAGAAATTAAAGGTGGCGAAATTCATGCCATCATGGGTCCTAACGGGACTGGTAAATCAACACTCGCATCAGCACTCATGGGTCATCCACTTTATGAGGTCACTGGGGGAAGCGTCGAATTAAACGGCGAAGATGTCCTCGAGATGGAAGTCGACGAGCGCGCACAAGCAGGGATGTTCCTTGCGATGCAGTACCCGGCTGAAATCAGTGGTGTCACAAACGCGGACTTCTTGCGTTCGGCAATCAACTCACGTCGTGAAGAAGGTCAAGAAATCTCGCTCATGAAGTTCATCCGTGAACTCGATGCGAAGATGGAGCTTCTCGAAATCCCTTCAGAAATGGCACACCGTTATTTAAACGAAGGATTCTCAGGCGGTGAGAAGAAGCGTAACGAAATTCTTCAAATGATGATGATTCAACCGAACATCGCCATCTTGGATGAAATCGACTCAGGTCTTGATATCGATGCCCTTAAAGTCGTTGCCAAAGGCGTAAACGAAATGCGTTCAGAAGAGTTCGGCTGCTTGATCATCACGCACTACCAACGTCTCCTCAACTATATCGAGCCAGACTTCGTACACATCATGATGGACGGAAAAATCGTCATGTCTGGTGGTAAAGAGCTCGCACAGCGACTCGAGGCAGAAGGTTACGACTGGGTGAAGCAAGAACTCGGAATGACAGTAGACACAGAAGCGTAAGGAGGCTGTACGATGACCGTACAATTTGAATTGGATGCACAAGCGTTGTCGGCACGTGCAGAAGCGCTCGGCGGACCAGCATGGATGGTCAACCGTCGTAAAGAGGCAGCAGAACTTGCGCCGACACTTGCTTTGCCAAAAGTTGAAAAAATTAAGATTGATAAGTGGGACTTCACAGCGGGAGATGTCGAGCTCGAACAAAAAGACGGCTTGACAGCGGACATCGAATCACTCCTCGGAGACCACCGGACAAACGTGCTCGTTGAACGCAACGGTCATGTCGTCTATAACGAATTGTCGATGCCTGAAGGCGTTTTGTTCATGGGAATCAAAGAAGCGATGGAGCAACATCCTGAGCTCGTTGAGAAATACTTCATGACTGAAGGCGTACGTGTCGATGAAGAACGTCTTTCGGCGTTGAATGCTGCCCTCACAAACGGTGGTGCATTCATCTACGTACCGAAAAACACGCAATTGAAAGATCCGCTTCAAGCCATTTTCACGATGGAACAGGCGAACGGTGCCCTCTATCACCACACGATCCTCGTCGCAGACGAAGGCAGTGAAGTGACATACATCGAAAACTTCCTTTCTGGCACGAATGAACCGCATACGGTCAACGTCGTGACGGAAGTATTCGCTGGAGAGAACGCGAAAGTCGTCTTTGGTGGTGTCGATCAGCTCGCTGAATCAGCACTTACGTTCATGAACCGTCGCGGTGTCGTCTATGCGAACGGTCGCCTCGATTGGGCGCTCGGTCACATGAACGACGGGAACTCGATCGTCGAGACGAAGACTCACCTCGTCGGTGACAACACGTATTCAGATACAAAAGCTGTGACAATCGGTCGCGGTGCACAGAAACAAAACTTCAACATTCGTACCGACCACTTCGGAAAAGCATCTGAAGGGTTCATCTTGATTCACGGTGTCCAAAAAGACGCAGCCACTGCAATCTTCAGCGGGACATCGATGATTCACCACGGTGCGTCAAAATCGAACGGTGTACAAACAGAGCGCGTCTTGATGCTCTCTGAAAAAGCACGTGGGGATGCCAACCCGATTCTTCTTATCGATGAAGATGACGTTATGGCAGGTCACGCAGCTTCTGTCGGTCGTGTCGATGATGTTCAATTGTACTACTTGATGAGCCGTGGTTTGTCTCGCCAAGAGGCAGAGCGTTTAATCATCCACGGATTCTTGACGCCTGTCGTCGAAGAACTCGCAATCGATTCGGTCAAAGACCGTCTCCGCGAAGTCATCGAAGGGAAAGTACGTTAAGATGTTGAACGCCTCGATTCGTGAACAGTTTCCGATTTTAGATCAGGAAATCAATGGACACCCGCTCGTTTATCTTGATAGCGCGGCGAGCTCACAAAAGCCGCTCGCTGTCATCGAGGCGATCGAGGACTATTATCGTCGCAACCATTCGAACGTGCATCGTGGCGTCCATACGCTCGGGACGCAAGCGACGGATGCGTATGAAGGGGCACGCGAACGCGTCCGCTCATTCATCCATGCGGCGGTTCCTGAAGAAATCATTTTCACTCGTGGAACGACGACGGCCATCAACTTGGTCGCATCGAGCTACGGAGATGCGAATGTCGGTGAAGGCGACGAGATCGTCCTCACTCCGATGGAACATCATGCGAACTTAATCCCATGGCAACAACTCGCCAAGCGAAAAGGCGCGACACTTCGTTATGTCGAGCTCACGCCGGACGGACGTGTCACACTCGATGCGGTTCAAGCGGTATTATCAGACCGGACGAAAATCGTCGCGATGAGTCACGTCTCGAACGTACTCGGGACGATTAACCCGATTGCCGAAGTCGCTCGACTCGCGCATGAGTTGGGTGCCGTCATGGTCGTCGATGCCGCGCAAAGTGCACCGCACCGAAAACTTGACGTCCAAGCACTCGACTGTGACTTCCTCGCCTTTTCTGGACATAAGATGCTCGGACCGACTGGGATCGGTGTCTTATATGGGAAGAAGCAACTCCTCAAGAACATGGAGCCGGTCGAGTTCGGTGGCGAGATGATTGACTATGTCGATTTATATGAATCGACGTGGAAAGACATCCCGTACCGTTTCGAAGCGGGAACACCGATTATCGCCGGAGCGGTCGGACTTGCGGCAGCCATCGATTTCTTAGAAGAAATCGGTCTTGAAAACGTCGAAGCACACGAACGTGAACTCGCGTCTTACGCAATCGAGCAGATGAAAACGATTGAAGGGATCGAGATTTACGGTCCTGAAGATCGCGTCGGTCTCGTCACGTTCAACTTGAAGGACGTTCATGCGCACGACCTCGCGACCGTGCTCGATATGCAAGGTATCGCGGTTCGTGCCGGTCATCACTGTGCACAACCACTCATGCGTCTTTTGAAGCAATCATCGACGGCACGGGCGAGCTTCTATTTGTATAACACAAAAGAAGAAGTCGACCGCTTCATCGAGGGATTACGTCAAACGAAGGAGTATTTCAATTATGAGTTTTAATAATCTCGACATGTTGTACCGCCAGGTCATCATGGATCACTATAAAAACCCAAGAAACCGTGGCGTCATCGAAGATGGCGTGACGGTGGACTTGAACAACCCGACGTGTGGGGATTCGCTTCGTCTTCAACTACAGGTCGAAGACGACATCGTCAAAGATGCGAAGTTTGAAGGGGAAGGCTGCTCAATCAGTCTCGCCTCGGCATCGATGATGACCCAAATCGTCAAAGGAAAAACAGTAGAAGAGGCGCTTCAACTCGCCAACATCTTCTCTGAAATGGTTCAAGGAAAAGAGTACGACACGGATACGTTTGACCTCGGTGATATCGAGGCGCTCTCAGGCGTATCGAAATTCCCGGCTCGAATCAAGTGTGCCACGCTCGCGTGGAAGGCGCTTGAAAAAGGAGTAGACGAGGACGCGTAAGGAGAAGGAGGAGACCGATATGGCAAAGAACATGCCGGAAATTGGCGATTATAAATACGGCTTCCATGATCGGGACGTTTCGATTTTCCGTTCAGGCCGTGGCTTGACGACAGAAATCGTAGAGACGATCTCGCGCATGAAAGAAGAGCCACAATGGATGCTCGACTTCCGTTTGAAGTCGTTGGATCACTTCAACAAGATGGCGATGCCGACATGGGGCGGAGACCTCTCGGCACTTGATTTCGACGAAATCACGTACTATGTCAAACCATCTGAAAAGACAGAACGCTCATGGGATGAGGTACCAGAAGAAATCAAACGTACGTTTGACAAGCTCGGTATCCCAGAAGCAGAGCAAAAATACTTGGCAGGTGTCTCGGCTCAGTATGAGTCTGAGGTTGTCTACCATAGCATGCAAGAAGACTTCGAAGAAAAAGGTGTCATCTTCAAAGATACAGACACAGCCCTCAAAGAAGACGAAGAGATCTTCAAAGAGTACTTCGGGAAGTTGATTCCGCCGACGGACAACAAGTTTGCGGCCCTCAACTCAGCTGTTTGGTCGGGTGGCTCGTTCATCTATGTACCAAAAGGCGTAAAACTTGAGCAACCGCTCCAAGCCTACTTCCGCATCAACTCGGAAAACATGGGTCAATTCGAGCGTACGCTCATCATCGTCGACGAAGGCGCATCGGTTCATTACGTCGAAGGATGTACGGCACCGGTTTACACAACGAACTCGCTTCACTCAGCGGTCGTTGAGATCTTCGTCAACAAAGATGCATATTGCCGTTACACGACGATCCAAAACTGGGCGAACAACGTCTACAACTTGGTAACGAAACGTGCAGTCTGTGAAGCGGGTGGATCGATGGAGTGGATCGATGGTAACATCGGATCGAAACTCACAATGAAATACCCAGCTGTCATCTTGAAAGGGGAAGGCGCACGTGGGATGACACTCTCAATCGCCCTCGCTGGTAAAGGACAGCACCAAGACGCTGGCGCTAAAATGATTCACCTCGCACCAAACACGTCGTCGTCTATCGTCTCAAAATCGATTTCGAAACAAGGCGGAAAAGTATCGTACCGTGGAATCGTCCACTTCGGCCGTAAGGCGAAGGGCGCACGCTCGAACATCGAGTGTGACACGCTCATCATGGACAACGAGTCGACTTCAGATACGATCCCGTACAATGAAATCTTGAACGACCAAGTGTCGCTCGAGCACGAAGCGAAAGTCTCAAAAGTGTCAGAAGAGCAACTCTTCTACCTCATGAGCCGTGGAATCTCGGAAGAAGAAGCGACAGAAATGATCGTAATGGGCTTCATCGAGCCATTCACAAAAGAATTACCAATGGAATATGCGGTCGAAATGAACCGTCTCATCAAATTCGAGATGGAAGGTTCGATTGGATAATTGCTTGAATGACGGATTTCCTGTAAAAAGGGGTCCGTTTTTTTTTGTTATGTCGATGCCATATGTAGGGTATGCTAAAAAAGAGAAAGAATCATAGAAAGGATGGATACACATGTCACGTATTCCGCATAAAGATGAGATTGACCCGAAAGACATCACTCGCATCGCCGTCATCGGTGCAGGTTGGGTCGGCGTCAGTTTCGCCTATCAATTATCCACGGCTGCGCTTTGCGAGGAGCTCGTCTTAATCGACTCGAATCATGCCAAGGCAGAAGGAGAGGCGATGGACCTCAATCATGGGATCTCATTCGCCCCGACACCGGTCCGGATTTGGGCAGGGGACTACTCGGATTGTAAAGACGCAGATATCGTCGTCATCACGGCAGGAGCCGCACAAAAACTTGGGCAGACACGGATGGACCTCGTCGAGCAAAACGCCAAGGTCGTCCGCACCGTGACCGAAGACTTGATGAAGAGCGGGTTCGACGGCATTTTAGTCGTCGCGACGAACCCAGTCGATGTGATGGCACACGTCGCCTGGAAAGCATCGGGTTTACCAAAAGAACGCGTCATCGGTTCAGGGACGGTCCTCGATACAGCACGACTCCGTTACAAACTTGGAGACTATTTCGAACTATCGCCACGAAACTGCCACGCCTACTATATGGGTGAACATGGGGATACGGGCTTTGTCGCATGGAACAACGCACGCATCTATGGGAAGAGTATCGATGAACTATTGGCGGAGAACGAGAAATATCAGTTCGAAGACTTAGAAGCGATCTATGCGGACGTACGCGACGCTGCTTACCAGATCATCGAGCATAAGAACGCCGCCTATTATGCGATTGGGGTAGGCTTGCTTCGCATCATCCGGGCCATCGTCCGAAATGAAAACTCCGTCGTGACGATTGGCGCTCACCTAGACGGCGAGTACGGGGCGAGTGACGTGCATATTGGCGTACCGGCCTTGATTGACCGAAGCGGCATTCGTAAGATCATCGAGATTGAATTGACGAACGAAGAACAACAGAAGTTTGACGCCTCGGTACAAACTATCAAAGCAGGGATTGAGAAAGTCGAGCCCGCATCCTAAAAAAGATCCGACTGCTTAGGCAGTCGGATTGTTGGTTAAGACGCCTCTTCTTCGGCGATATCTTTCTTGTAATACTTCTCGGATGTGAAGAACTCGGTTGTCAATCGTTTCACTTCACCACTTAGAAGCAAGACGGCAATCATATTCGGGATGAGGATCATCGCTAGCATCAAGTCTAGGAAGTTCCAAATCATCTGAGCGCCTCCAATCGAACCGATGACAATCGAGACGATATAAACGGCCTTCATGATTTTTCCTGCCGTCAAACCGAATAAGTACTCGGCTTGTCGCGAGCCGTAAAAGATGATGACGATAATGGTCGAGAGGACGAAGAAGATGAGTGAGATGGTGACGAGTAAGCTTCCCGTGTAACCGAAGTATTCATTGAAAGCAATCGTCGTCAACGCTGCTGGGTCATCCATCGCTCCGTCTGCCGTCCAGACACCTGAAGACAAGACGACGAATGCGGTCGTGCTACAAATGATGAGCGTATCGATGACGATCCCGATGACGGCCCAGAACCCTTGGCGCACCGGATGGTCCGTCTGTGCCGCGGCGTGGGCAATAGGTGCCGTTCCAAGACCGGCTTCATTTGAATAGAGTCCACGGGCGAAGCCCCAACGAATCGTCTCAGCAACGGCGGCACCGGCAAACCCACCGAACGCGGCCATCGGCTCGAATGCATAAGAGAAGATGAGACTGAGAACGTTTGGAATCTCAGAGAAGTTCATCAAGACGATGACGAGTCCGGCTCCGACATAGACGAGTGCCATGCCAGGGACGACGATCTCGGTGACTTTCGCGATGCGCTTCAGTCCGCCAAAGACGATGATGCCCACAAGAATAGCGACGACAATCCCCGTGATGAGCGTGTTCCCATTGAACGTCTCACGGACTGCCGAGCTGACAGCGTTTCCTTGTACCATGATACTCGGAATGAGTTCGATCATGAGAGCGAAGGCGAACCACGTCGCGAGCCACTTCCAACGAAGTCCTTTTGATATGTAGTAGACCGGTCCCCCGACAAATTCGCCGGCATCATTCTTCTCACGATAGTGCACGGCCAGTACGCTCTCTGAGAACTTGATGGCCATGCCGATGATAGCGATGACCCACATCCAGAAGATGGCACCCGGTCCCCCGAACATAATCGCTGCAGGTACACCGATGATGTTCGCGGCCCCGACTGTTGAAGAGAGGGCTGACGTCAACGCTTGTCTCGGACTGATGTCGCCTTCACCTTTCGGCTTTTTGAAAATGCTGCCGAATGTTTGCTTGAATATGTAGATGGGGTAACGAAACTGAAAGAAACCGAGCTTGATGGTGAGGAAGATACCGGATAAAACGAGTAACGAGATAATCGGTACGCCCCAAAGCCAGTCGGAAACGTTCGTGACAAGAGTAATAAATTCATTCATACAACCACTCCAATTCCATTATTTTACTTAAATACTGTTTCCTAAAGTAAGGACCTCTAAACATCTTTGACAAAATAAAGGAGGAAAATAGAATGAGAGTTGCTAAACGTTTGATTGTATCTGGACGTGTCCAAGGCGTGGGGTTTCGATATTTTTCACAGGAGACCGCGCAACGATTCGGCATCAAAGGATGGGTTCGCAATCTAAGTGACGGGACAGTCGAGCTACATGCGGAAGGAACCGAGCAAGAAATCGACGCCTTCGAGCAGACGTTGAAGGATGGCAATCGCTTTGTCGGTGTCGAACGAATCGAAGAGACGGAAGCGAACGATCAGGAATTTCGCTCGTTCGACATACACTATTAACCGCTTACATCTCCCTACATGTGAAAGGGAGATTTTTTTGTGAAATCTACATTTCAAAAAATTAAACCTCGAATTTTGGAGATAGGGTGGTCAAACGATAGGAAGTGTGTATAATGAAATAGACCAAGCGATATATTGTCAGAAAATTTAGTTATTATTTTTTTGTTAAGTCGTTCGGAATATCAAGTGTATGGAGGTAGTTGTATGAAAAAATCGACATTGTTCCCGTTAGCGTTTACGATTTTTGCTTTATTCTTTGGGGCCGGGAACTTGCTGTTCCCACCTGAGCTCGGCGCCTTGGCGGGGGAAAACCTCGTACCGGCGATGATCGGGTTCGTCATTACGGGTGTCGGTTTACCGCTTCTTGCTTTGTTCGCAGTCGCTCGGGTCGGCGGCGGGACAGACCAAATTGCTCGTTATATTCCAAAGCGTCTCGCGCTTATCTTGACAGGATTGATGTATGTGGCTATCGGACCATTCTTCGGAATCCCGCGTACGGCTGCTGTCACGTATGAAATGGGACTCGTTCCGTTTCTCGATGCTCCTTCTACTTTGACACTCGCGATGAGTTCGACCGTCTTTTTCGGGTTGACGTTCTTCTTGACGCTTCGTGCTCAAAAGTTGATTGAAGTCATCGGGCGCATCATTACACCAATCCTCTTGTTCTTGCTTGCAGCGATTGGAATCACAAACCTCATCTCGCCACTCGGGGAGCCGGGAGCTCCAGCGGAAGGATTTGAGACATGGGTGGGTGCACTCGGCCAAGGTTTCCAACAAGGCTATTTGACAATGGATGTATTCGGGGCCCTCGTCTTTGGGGCAATCGTCCTCGTCACGTTGAAAGCTAATGGATTGAGTGACCAAAAAGAAGCGTCTTCGCTTCTTCGCTCTGCGGGCATGCTTGCCGTTACCTGTTTGATGCTCGTCTATATCTCGCTCGGTTCAATCGGTGCGAATATGACAGTCGCAGAAGGAACGACGAGTGGCGCAAGCCTTCTCCAAGCGTTCGCAGGTACGTCTTACGGACAAGTCGGAATGCTCGCACTCGGATTAGCGGTCTTCCTCGCTTGTTTGACGACAGCAGTTGGCCTCATCTCAGAGTTCTCACGCTTCATCAGCAATCAGTTTGATTCTCTCAAATATCATCATGTCGTCATCGCGACAACGTTGTTTGGATTCATGATCTCACTCGTCGGTTTGAGTTCGTTGATTCAAATCGCCGTGCCGCTTCTCACGCTCCTCTATCCGGTCATGATCGCACTCGTGCTCGTATCGGTGACGGAACGTCTTCAACGAAACCCTGGTGTGGCGATGAAAGCGACGATTTATACGGCGCTCGTTCTCTCGTTCTTTGAAACGTGGAACGGCATCCAGCCTTCTGCGGTTACTTCTTGGATTGGAAACTTACCAATGGCGGATATCGGACTTGCCTGGGCAGTTCCGACGATGATCGTCTATGCGATCACGCTTCTTCTTCCGAAAGGAACGTCACAAGAATCACTCGCTCAATCACGCATCTCATAAGTCTCGTCCATCCTTTGGTCAAGGATGGGCTTTTTTCTGTCTTATTGTTTGCCTGGATGTGAGCTCAAACAGTAAAATGGAAAGATGAAAAGGGAGTGACATTCGTTGACGACAAAACAAAAAAATCAATTGGCGATTCTCATGTTGAACATGTTTATCGCCGTCGCCGGATTTGGGATCATCATCCCGATTATTCCGGATTACTTAAAGATGATTGGCGAGGGAGGGACAGCCGCCGGACTCATGATTTCCGTATTTGCGGGGGCCCAGCTCGTCATGTCACCGATTGCCGGGAAATGGGCGGACGTCCACGGCCGCCGACTCATGATCATTCTCGGTCTGATCGGATTCACCATCTCGATGGGAGTCTTCTATCTATCAGATAATTTGACAATTCTTCTCGTCTCTCGTGCCATCGGGGGTGTTGGTGCAGCGCTTTTGATTCCTGCCATCTTCGCTTATGTGGCAGATATCACGACACTCGAGCAACGAGCTCGAGGAAACAGTTATATTTCCGCGGCAATGTCGCTTGGAATTGTAGTGGGACCAGGGATTGGTGGCTTTTTTGCTGAATTCGGCTTGAAGACACCGTTGCTCGTTTCAGCGATTGTATCGTTTATTGCTGTCATTTCGTCTGTGCTTCTTCTTAAGGAGCCTGACCGTGCTCCATACGTGGCGCCTAAGATAAAAGAGTCTTTACCGACGCAGCTAGTCATGTCGACGCGAAAACCGTACTTCTTCGTATTGGTCATCAACCTCGTCATGGCGTTTGGTCTGATGGCGTATGAATCGGTACTTGGGCTCTATGTCAGTGAGATGTTCAGTGCGACACCACAAGAGATTGCCATCATGGTAACCGGAACGGGGATTGTGAGTGTTATCGTTCAATTGTTTGCGGTGGACCGTCTCGTCGAATGGTTGGGTGAGACCAAGGTCGTACTTGCTTTCATCGCGCTCGCCTCATTTGGCTTCTTGTTATCTTTGTTCGCTGGTACGTATATGCTCTTCTTCGCAGTGACACTCGTGATTTTCTTATCGACATCTATTTTACGACCGGTGTTGAACACGCTCGTGTCGAAACTTGCAGGAAACGAGCAAGGTCTTGCCATGGGGATGAACAACGCTTATATGAGTATTGGGAATATTTTAGGGCCGACATTGGCGGGAATCGCCTTTGATATTGATATGCGCTATCCGTTCATGATGGGACTCGTCCTATTGCTCGTCACATACATGGGCACATGGAACTGGTCGAAACGGAAAGCGGCCGCCATTTCAGAATCGTAAAGGAGGACGCTATGATCTATGTAGGTGTGACCGGATGGGGTGACCACGATTTGCTGTATACGACCCCAGAAGAACGAAAACATAAATTATCGACATATGCGGGACATTTCCCGACTGTTGAAGTCGACTCGACCTTCTATGCGATTCAACCTGTGAAAAATTTCGAAAAATGGGATGGGGAAACACCGGATCATTTTCAATTCGTTGTGAAAGTTTCCAGGGAAATGAGCGGACATGATCGTGAGCCGAAAACGCCTTTGATTGAACTGTTTGAGCGTTATCGCGTCTCGGTCGATCCGTTAAAACGAGCGGGGAAATTAAGGGCTGTGCTCGTTCAATTGCCGCCGTGGTTCGATGTGTCAAAGCCACACCTGGATTATTTGAGAACGCTTCGTGCCGAGCTGTCAGATTACGAGATTGCCATCGAGTTTCGCAATCCGACCTGGTTCTCAGAAGCGTTCCGGGACCGGACGCTTCAATTTTTGAAGGAGCAGCGGTTCATCAACACGATTTGCGATGAACCGCAAACGAAAGAGAGCAGCATCCCGTTCGTACCGGTCGTGACGCATCCTGATGTTGCGGTCGTTCGATTGCATGGACGCAATACGTCAGGATGGCTCAAAAAACCTGGAATGACGAGTCAAGAATGGCGGCATGTTCGCTGTCTGTACCGGTATAGCGAGGAAGAATTGCAAGAATTGGCGACCTCACTTCGTGAGATTGACCGTGAAGCGAAAGACGTGTATGTATACTTTAACAACAACTCGGCTGGGGATGCAGCACCGAATGCGAAGCGACTCATTGAGATTCTTGGCCTTGAATATGAACTCGCGCCGAGACAAATCAGTTTGTTTTAGAAGGAAGGGATGGCCATGACGACACTGTCTATTTTTCATTACAACGATCTTCATTCAAAGTTCGACCAATGGCCGAAACTTGTTTCATTTCTAGAAGAACATCGGACTGACGACACGCTGTACTTTGATTTAGGAGATCATGCCGACCGCACCCACCCGGCGACCGAAGTGACACGTGGAAAGTTGAATGTTCGTTTGCTCGAGCAACTCCGTCCGACAGCGGTCACCATCGGAAACAACGAAGGGATCACTTTTCCTCATGATTGGCTAGCCGAACTGTATGACGAAGCGACATTTCCCATCTTACTTGGGAATGTATATGAAGCAGACGGGTCACGACCGAATTGGGTCGATGAGACACTCGTTCTTGAGAAAGATGGTTTCCAAATCGGCCTGTTTGGTGTGACCGCTCCATATGAAGAGTTATACCCAGAGCTCGGCTGGCAGATTGAATCGCCTTACGAGGCGGCGGAGCGAGCGCTGAAACAGTTGGCGCATTGTGATGTCATCATCGCGCTCAGTCACCTTGGGTTCTTTGGAGACGAGCGATTAGCTGAAATGTTTCCTGAAATCGATGTGATTCTCGGTGCGCATACACATCATGTTTTAGATGAAGGTGTGATGACGAACGGTGTGTTGATTGCACAGGCCGGAAAATATGGGAAGTACGTCGGTGAAGTCACACTGACGCTTGGCGAGTCAGGAATCGTATCGAAAGAAGCGCGCCTTCACGAACTGTCTCAGCAATCGGATAGTCCAGACACGTTGGCGTTGTTGCGCACAGAAGGGGCAGATGCCGAACGCCTTCTTGATGTCACGATTGCAGAGACGGATGGATACGCCTCCGATTGGTTCGGACCTTCTCCACTTGGTGACCTACTCGTCGAAGGGATGGTCGAATGGTGTGCGGCGGATGTTGGGATTATTCCATCTGGGGTTGTGCTAGAAGGCCTTGCACCGGGTGGGGTGACGCTCAACATGTTGCATCGGATCTGTCCGCATCCAATCAACCCTTGTGTGCTGACATTGGACGGTGAAACGTTGTCGCGTTTCCTTCACGATACTAATGAAGAAACGTTCACGAATATGCATGTCAGAGGTCTCGGGTTCAGAGGGACCGTTCTCGGAGAACCGAGTCTCTATCAAATCGAACAACGTGACGGTCAGACTTATGTGATGGGGGAACGATTGGATTTAAATCGGACATATCGTGTCGCAACGGTCGATATGTTGACATTCGGTCCGCTTCTTCCTTATTTGGCAGACCAACCGAAGCGATATTTCATGCCCGAACTTCTGCGAGATGTATTACGAGAAACAATCGTCGCCCGTCATGAAGTGATTCGAAAAGGATAGAGCGCATCGATGAGGGCATGCTATGATAACAGAGTGGAGGTGGGAGCGATGATTCGAGTGAATCGCCACGGATATACCGTCTTGGAAGAAAAACGGGACGGGTTCGATGAAGAGGCGTTTATCGCACGGTATAGTGACGTGCTAGATAAGTACGATTACATCGTCGGTGATTGGGGGCATGGTCAGTTGCGATTGAAGGGATTCTATGAACCGCAATCTAAATTGGCGACCTATGAGAACCGAATTGATCACGTGATGGACTACGTATACGAATATTGCAACTTTGGATGTCCTTATTTCGTTTTGAAAAAAGAAACGGAAATCAACGAAGAAGAGAGTGGACCCGTCTTTGGGGGAACGAAGCAAAAACTGAAGTTGAAGCGTAAGTTTAACAAGACCGATGAATCAAACGTGTGAAGTGCTGAGCAGTCAGCACTTTTTTTATTACATTTGATTTCCAAATATTTCGTTTAGGTAAAAAGTCGTGACTTCCGGTTTTGAGGTTGGAAAAATGTGATAAATTGTCATTAAGGATAGTTTCGTCGTTTTTTGGTTTTGATAGTGAGGTGATTTGGATGCAACATGTACAAACGACCGTCGGGGATCGGGATGACGTCCATAATCGAATTCATAACTTCGGACTCGGGATATTGGCCATGTTCTTTTTTGGTTTCCATATCATGATGACCTTTTATTTTACGGCGGCAGTCATTCTATTTGAACTCTTTCATGTGTTGATCATCCGTCGCTTTGAATATGGCCATTCGTTCTTGCGAGGCCGTGTCTTCAAAGTCACATCTCACCTTGTGTTATCACTCGGGGTGCTGTTGTTGATCTTGTCCATGTCTCAGTTCTTTTTAGGCAATGTGATGATTCGCTAAGCGGAAAGGAAAAATTCCTTTCCCTTTTTTTATGTTTTTTTGAAACGTATGGTCACCTTTTCACGTACACTAATAGAAAGACTACGAAAAAGGATGGATTACTATGAGATCTGAATGGAAACAACATGCACGACACGCCTTGAAAGGAAAATGGTGGTTGATGGCCGGATTGGCACTCTTGTTCCTCATTATTAACGGGATTCCGCAATGGTTTGCGCCTGAAATGGACGTCAACTCGCCAGAACCGTTCACATCGCCAGAAGTCACTTTGAGCTTTGTATCGAACGTTCTGCAAATTTTAATTGCCCCACTTGCGATCGGTTGGTCGTGGCTTGCTCTCAACGTATCACGTGAGAAAGGAGCCTCGCTCTCAACGCTGTTCAAGCCGTTCCAGACACGTTACTTCAAACATGTCATCACCTCGTTTGTGATGGGGGTATTCCTCGTGTTATGGACGTTGTTACTCATCGTACCGGGAATCATCAAAGGATTCTCATATTCACTTACGCCGTACATTTTGCGCGATCAGCCTGAACTTTCCGCACTCGAGTCGATCACAGAATCACGTCGTCTCATGGATGGGCACAAGATGGAAGCCTTCATGCTCGTCTTGTCCTTCTTTGGTTGGTTCCTCGTCGGGATCTTGACGCTCGGGATCGGGTTCTTCTTCATCGGACCTTACTTCTCGACGACGTACGCGACGTTCTACGATTCGATTCGAGACAAGCAAATTGATTCGAATGAGCCAGTGCACGGAACAGAACAAGGATTTTAAAGAAACAAACGCCTCGCTCAAGTGATTGAGCAAGGCGTTTTTGATTAGGCGTTGACTTCAGTTTTTTGTAAGTATGGCTTCAACGACAAGTGGTGTTCGGCCACGACTTTACGAATCGTACGTGTCTTCGAGCGCATGACGAGTGATGTCGTCTCGACGATATCATCTGTTAAGAATTTGACGCCATCGAGCAACTCACCTGACGTGACACCTGTTGCGGCGAAGATACAGTCATCACTCTTGACGAGGTCGTCGAGCGTGAGGAGTTGGAGCGGATCTTCAATGCCCATCGAGATGACGCGTGCAGATTCTTCTTCATTCATCGGGTGAAGACGGGCCTGCATGTCTCCGCCAAGCGCTTTGACAGCTGCAGCCGTGATGACGCCTTCAGGAGCACCGCCTGTACTGATGAAAATATCAATCGGATTTGTTTTGACGGCAGCTGCGATTCCGGCCGAGACATCGCCATCCTCAAACAATTTGACGCGTGCGCCGACGTTCATGACGGCTTGGCGAAGGTGTTCGTGGCGATCGCGGTCTTGCATGATCACCGTCACTTCTTCAATGCGTTTATTGTTATATTTTGCTGCTTTTTCAATGATCGACTCGAGTGGTTCATCGAGCGAGACTTTTCCTTTTAAGTTCGGCCCAACGACGAGCTTATCCATGTACATATCTGGTGCGTGGAGGAGGGCACCTTCATCCGCAACAGCGATGACGACCATCGCATCTCCGAGTCCTTTTGCGACAATGGATGTACCTTCGAGCGGATCAACGGCGATGTCGACTTTCGGACCGAACGTCGTACCGAGTTTTTCCCCAATGTAGAGCATCGGTGCCTCATCGAGTTCACCTTCACCGATCACGACCGTCGCATCCATGTTCACTGTTCCGAGAACTTCGCGCATCGCTGACGTAGCTGCGTCATCGGCTTCATTCTTTTGCCCGCGTCCAATCCATTTCGATGATGCGAGTGCTGCGGCTTCCGTTGCTCGTACGATTTCTAATGCTAATTCACGTTCCATAGTGTTGTACCCTCCACGTTATCTCTATTAAATGTGTTATACTTTTTATGGCTCAAATCCGTTGATTAGTGTATCACATTTTTATAAATGATGTAAATAGGGCAGGTTCTTTTCTCCAGAACGAAAAAGGATTAGTATTAACAGCAGGGGGGATCATCATGTATTTTGTGAATAGAGAGAAGATTAATCAGACACTGGAACAAATGGAGACGATGTTAGCACATACGGACCAACTGAGCGGAGATGCGTTTACGGTAGAACTTGCGAAACAACGAATGGCTGTCCTCCTGATAGAAGGGGTCATCGACGTAGGGAACTCGATGATTGACGGATTCATCATGCGAGACCCGGGTAGCTATGAGGATATTGTCGACATTCTGCTCGATGAACGCGTGCTCGATGAGAAGACGGGTAATGCCACCAAGGCGCTCGTCGGATTGCGTGCATACTATGTCCGTGAGTTCGTCGATGCAGACGCATCACGCTTCGATGAATGGGTGAAGACGTCGAAACAAGACTTCACAGCGTTCTCCACGCAAGTTCGTCGCTACTTAGAGGTCGAACTTGGACCAGTGTCCGCATTCTTGCCAGAAAGCGAGTGATTGGATGGAACCGATAAAAGGATATTTGTTTGATTTAGATGGTACGATGTATGCAGGAATAGAGCCCGTTCAAGCTGCTGTCGATTTTGTAAACGAGTTAGAAGCTACGGGCGTCCCATACTTATTCGTCACGAATAACGCCTCGATGACACAACAGCAGATTGCGGATAAGTTGATTTCAATGGGGGCAAATGTGAAGGCAGAAAACGTCTTGACGAGTGCGATGGCGACGGCTTTTTATATTGAGAAGATGTCACCGGGCGCGACCGTCTATATGATTGGCGAAGACGGACTCCGACTCGCCTTAGAATCTCGTGGGTTCCACGTCACGGACGAACCGAAAGCGGACTATGTGGTCATCGGTCTCGACCGTCACATTACGTATGAGAAGTTGGCGCGAGGGGCGATCGCCATTCGTTCGGGAGCCCGATTCATTTCGACGAATGGGGATATCGCCATTCCGACAGAACGAGGGTTTTTACCGGGGAACGGGTCGCTCACATCCGTGTTGACGGTGACGACAGAAAAAGAACCATTCTTTATCGGGAAGCCAGAACCGGTCATGATTGATATTGCACTCGACATGATTGGATTGACGAAAGAGGATGTCGTGATGGTAGGGGATAACTATCATACAGATATTCTATTCGGGATCAATGGGGGAATCCGTACACTTCACGTCAACTCAGGTGTACACGGTCCAGCATTTGTTCAAGAACAAGAAAAACTCCCGACCTATATGGTTGAGAGTTTAAATGAATGGAAGCATGAAAAAAAGGGATGACGAATGTCTCCCTTTTTGCTTAGAATACTTGTTCTACTTCGACGATGCCTGGTACTTCTTCGATGAGCGCACGCTCAATACCGGCTTTTAGCGTGATTGTTGAAGACGGGCAGCTGCCGCAAGCACCCATCAAACGGAGCTTGACGATGCCTTCTTCGACATCAACGAGTTCGACGTCTCCGCCGTCACGAAGCAAGAACGGACGCAATTTATCGAGCACTTCTTGGACTTGATCAAACATTTCCATGGTATCTACCCCTTTCTCGTTCTACTTTATTCTAGCAAGTTTGAGAGTGTTTCTCAATCATTTACGCTGAGCGTTTCGTCATCGGGAGTGGGGAGGATTTTTGTATAATGGTTTCGAGGGGGAATGAAAATGAAAATCACGGTTTATGGGGCAGAGGTTCAATGTGCCAGTTGTGTCGGTGCACCGAGTTCGACCGAGACGTATGAGTGGTTGCAAAGTGCGCTCGGACGCAAGTATCCGGAGCAGTCCTTTTCTTTCGAGTATATCGATTTCGAACAGAGTGAGGACGAGTTTGCCCAGGCGCTTAAAGACGATGAATGGTTTTATCCGCTCGTCTTGCTCGACGGAGAAGTGATTGATGAAGGGGTCGTTCAGTTACGAAAAGTGTATGCGGCAATTGAGGCGAAACAAGGATCCGTCAATCATATAAAATAGTGAGCAAGTGGACGAACCATGCGATAGCAAGGTTCGTTTTTTGTTTACCTATAATTCAGAAAAAGATTTTACAACTTTTGTCTCTCGGGCTAAACTGAACATAACTTGTATAAATTTTATAATATTTTGAAAATTAATAAACCTGTTTATTAAAGGAGGACTATTTGATGTTTGCCCGAAAACGAAATATGCCGATCCATTTAGACACCTCGTCCCAAATGGAGCACTTGTTGATCGCACTTCCCGATGAGTTGGAACGACAACGTCAGTTGATTCGTCTCGAACGTGAGGATTTAGCTTATTTACGTGCGTATCAACAGGAATTACGTCAATTGACACCTCGGTTGGTTGATGTGTTTTATGAAGAGCTCGAAAAGATCGACGAGATGAGAGAGTTGATTCGGCAACATTCGTCATCGGACAAATTAAAACTCACTCTTTCTAACCATATAATGGAGATGTTTGAAGGGAAGTTGAATGAAGCATATATCAATCGACGTCTCGCCATCGCCAAACGTCATTATCTGATCGGTCTGAAAGGGAAATGGTATATGGCGGCCTTCCAAAAAATATTCGAGACGCTTGTCTTATCGATTCAACATGAGCAGCTCGATGCGGACTCGAAAATGAGGTTGATGATGGCCGTCTCGAAAATCTTTAACTTCGAGCAACAAATCGTGCTCGAGATGTTTGACGATGAAGCAGACGTCGTTCGTGACCAGATGCAACACGTGAAAGATGAAATCAGTCAAACGATTCAGCAGGCGAGTGAAGATTTGGCTGCCCTCTCACAAGAAGTCATGGCTAGTTTTCAGTCGATGAATGAGCGGGCAGATGATATGAAGCATTCAAGTTCACTCACGCAGACAAAGCTACGGACGGTACTTCACTCTTCAGTGAGTGGGAAAGACACGATTTTGTCGGAGGCGGGACGCCTTGATGAAATCGCGCGTGACCTCTCCGATTCAGCTCAGGAAATCAAGGCGCTCGAAAGATTGATGAACGAGATCATGACGATTGCGGATTCGGTCAAACAAATTGCCAACCAGACGAACCTACTTAGCTTGAATGCCGCGATTGAAGCAGCACGGGCAGGCGAGCAAGGGAAAGGATTCCAAGTCGTCGCTTCCGAAGTACGGACGCTCGCGAGTCAATCGAAACAAGCGGCAGAAGAGGTGGAGGATTTGGTGAAGCGTCTCACGAACCAGATGGAAGAGACTTCGAGCCGCGTCTTATCGACCGAGCAAGAGATGAAGCAGACGATGGGACGGATCAATGAAGTGACGGATGCCTTCCTCCAAATTTCGGGTGATTCGGAGCATGCTGACGGGCAGATGGGGAGTCTCGCCGGTGATATAGATGAGATTGTGGAATCCATTGCCGAACTCAAGCGTGCCACGACCCAGATTGCGACGTCTTCGACACGGTTGATGGATACCGCACAACGATTGTAAGTGGTCAAATGATAAAAAAGACGAATCAGGTCGCATGACACAACTTGATTCGTCAATTAGTGAAGTCGAGCGAAGGGACTCGACTTTTTTTATTTAGAGAAGCTGGAACGATGACGTCGCTGAATCAGCCGTGTAGCCGGTAAGCGTCGCATCAGACTTCACTTGATACGTTCCGCGTTGTGACCAAGAATTCGTCGAGAGTGTGAATGTGATGGTTCCTGATGAATTCGTCTTGCCTGTACCGACAAGCGTCGTACCGTTCGGTTGTGTGACCGTCACACGAACATCGGCGTTTGCGACCGCTTGGCCATTTGAATTTCGTACTGCCGAAGAAATCGAGACGACTTCACCAGCGTAGTAAGAAGACTTCGATGTCGAGACTGTCGTCGTGAGTGCTTGGACAGGTTGCGTCGTACCACCAGAAGTCGGGGATTGGACAAGTCCGTTCCCGAACCATGTGTCGCGACCTGTTGTACCAAGGTCGATGGAGTCTTGCGACAATTTTGTACGGAGTTGTGTGCTCGATAGCGTAGGGAACGCCTGTTTCATGAGTGCGAGGTTACCCGCCACATACGGTGTCGCCATTGATGTTCCGCTCATTTGACCGTAGCCCCCATTTGAGAGGGTCGAGTTGATGCCGACACCAGGTGCTGCCACTTCGACAGTGCTACCTGTCGCCGAGAACGAGGCACGGTTGTTGTTGATATCTGTTGCAGCAACAGCAATTGCCGAACTGTAACGAGCCGGATAGTTGACGAGGTCACCCGATCCATCGGTACGACCATTGTTACCCGCTGCCGCGACGACAAGGATGCCTGCATTATTGGCACGATCGACAACTTGTTGGAGCGTCGTCGATGGACTTGTCGTCCCGAGGCTCAAGTTGATGATATCCATATCATTAGTGATCGACCAGTCAATCCCTGCAACGATACTCGATAAGCTACCACTTCCGTTCGCCTCAAGAGCTTTGACGGCGTATATGCTTGCCTCGTGTGCAATCCCGACTGTTCCGATGCTATTGTTACGTGCACCGATAATCCCGGCTACGTGTGTACCGTGACCATTGTCATCGGCATACGAACTCGTGACCGTGCTAAATGAGGCACCACCAGCGATTGTTAAATCGGGGTGGGGCGAAATCCCTGTGTCGACGACGGATACTTTGACACCTTTCCCTGTGAATCCACTCTGCCAAGATGAAGGAGCTTTTAGTTTAGGAATCCCCCAGTCTTGTGTTTGATTCTCAATCTGTACGATTTGATCCACTTCCACGTGTGCGACGTTCGGGTTATTCTTCAGTCCATTCAAGGCAGCTTTCGGAACTTCGAGTGCTGCTGCAGGAATATTCGAATACTGTTGTTTAACTTCCATGCCTTCAATCGACAGCGGAATTTTCTTTGCCGATTCCTTGAAAACGAC
The DNA here is from genome assembly GCF_031844365.1 of Exiguobacterium sp. BG5(2022). Taxonomy (GTDB): domain Bacteria; phylum Bacillota; class Bacilli; order Exiguobacteriales; family Exiguobacteriaceae; genus Exiguobacterium; species Exiguobacterium profundum. The sequence continues at coordinate 1,261,248 of NZ_JAUZVB010000001.1, read as the reverse complement.
GATGACACGTTCTTTCTCTTTGTTTGGGGCGGCATCCGCACCCCCAGGTACGGTTGACAAGACAAGCAATGAGGCGAGGACGGAGCTACAGATTTTTTTCAACTTGTTTCCTCCTTTAGGGTATGTAGGCAAGATGACGTGATGTCGAACTGCCGTGACCATAGAGTAACAAGTTTTACCAACGTGTAGAATACGCCAATGGCATTAAATATCTGAATATTTAGATAAGGATACAGGGGATTCAGATACAAGACTTTTGACTCAATCGTTAGAAAAATGAATAGAAATAACAGATGAACAAATTAAAAAAGCGAACCAGCCAGAGGCTCGTTCGCAATGTATTCATTTAATGACTTTATGTTTCCAAAGGATACCGGACTTTAATAGTCGGGCTACTTTCCCGGTGAGTGATTGTTTCCCCATAAACACCCCAAAGCCAGCCTTCTTCCCGAGGGAACCGAGCGTCCCTTTCAGTTTGATGTCGGGTAATTCTGGATAATTGATACCTTTCCATTTGCAAAGCAAGACTTGAACGATCTGTTCGGCTTGGGCTTCGGCAAGTTGTCCGGACGGTGCGTACGGTAAGCTCGCATTGTCACCAACGACAAACACGTCCGGCAGTCCAGGAACAAAGTGATGTTCCGTCAATTTGACACGTCCGCCTCCATCGAGCTCCCAACCTTGATTCCGTACAACGGCGACCGGTTGAATCCCGGCCGTCCATACGGTCAGATCAGATGGGAATAAGTCTTCATGGTTCCATAATCCGTCAGCATCGACACGTGTGATGTTCGCATTATTGATGACTTCGACGCCGTGCTCCTCGAACCAAGATTGTACGTACATCGAGACACGATTAGATAAGAAAGATAGAACGGATGGTCCGCGGTCGAATAAACGGACCGTCAAATCAGGCCGGCTCTCACGAAGTTCGCTGGCGAGTTCGACACCAGATAGACCGGCACCGACGACAGAAACGACCGAACCTGGTCGCAGACCGTTGATCGCTTGTTGTGTCTTACGTGACTCTTCCAGTGTTTGAATACTGTACGTGAATTCGGCTGCTCCTTGAACGTTGTGGTATTTGTCTTCGCATCCTAATCCGATGACGAGGTCGTCGTAGGGCACTTTTTCTCCACTCGCGAGCAGAACCATTTTGTCTTCGGTGTCGATGTCCGTGACCTGTCCGTATATGTAATCGATTTCATCCGGAAAGTCGATGCGAATATCGCGGTCCGAGACCGTTCCTGCGGCCAGTGCGTAATACTCAGTTTTCAATCCATGATAAGGCAAGCGATCGACGAGCGTGACCGAGATGTCTTGTAACTGATGTCCAAGTACTCTCTCAATCACACGCATTCCCCCGTAACCGCCTCCTAAGACGACTAATTTGCGCATAATAATCCCCCTTTGTTACTCTTCAACTGTATCATGTTATAATCTGCCGTAGAAGAACCATTTTCCGATAATTCACGTAAAGAAAGACGGTGACATATATGATGAATCCGATCATCGAATTTTGTGCTTCGAATTTGGCGATGGGCTCACAAATTGCCCGGGCTAAATTAGAGTCCGACCCTGATCTTGATGTGGTCGAATATGGCTGTACAGGCTATTGTGGTGTCTGTTCCCTTGATCTCTTTTGCCTCGTAGACGGGGAAGTGGTGACGGGTGAAACACCAGAAGAGCTCGTGACGAAGGTGTATGAAAAAATCGAAGAGATGGCATGGTAAAAAGTTTGAGGAAATGACCTCAAACTTTTTTATTTCACCCGTTGCATTTTAAAAAGAGGGATGTTATATTCTAAGAGGTTCGAATGTAGGTTGTCTGACGTTTAACAACGATAAAAAGAAAGCGTTTCAAACGGTAGGACACATCTCTTTTCGGGTATGACACATATAATTGGTTTTGTTTAATATGAAAGGAGCACAACATCAATGAAAATCATGAGTGTGGTTGGTATTTTGGCACTAATTGCAATCGCTTACATCTTCTCTACCAACCGTAAAGCCATCAAATGGCGCACGGTCTTGGCAGCGTTCGCTGTCCAATTCGCATTTGCATTCCTCGTCTTATATACGGCATGGGGACGTAAGGCGCTTGAATGGATCTCAAATGGGGTTCAAGCTGTCTTGAACACAGCGGGTGACGGGATTGCCTTCGTATTCGGAACAGCAGTCGGTGGCGACAACTTCGTTTTCGCATTCCAAGTCCTTCCGATTATCATCTTCATGTCATCATTAATCGCATTGCTTTACTACCTCGGCGTCATGCAGTGGGTCATCCGTATCCTCGGTACTGCCCTTGCGAAAGCACTTGGTACGTCACGTAAAGAGTCACTTTCAGCAACAGCGAACATTTTCGTCGGTCAAACGGAAGCACCGCTTGTCATCAAGCCGTACCTTCCTACAATGACACAGTCTGAGCTCTTCGCAGTCATGGTCGGTGGACTCGCATCGGTTGCCGGATCTGTACTTGCAGGTTATGCAGCACTCGGTGTACCGCTCGAATACTTGCTCGCAGCGAGCTTCATGGCAGCGCCAGCAGGTCTTTTATTCGCGAAAATCATCGTACCAGAAACAGAAGAGTACGATGACGACATCGAGATTGTAGAAGATGAAGAAGACAGAGCGGCGAACTTCGTCGATGCAGCGGCACGTGGTGCTTCTGACGGTCTCTTCCTTGCCTTGAACGTCGGTGCGATGCTTCTTGCATTCGTTTCATTGATTGCGCTCGTCAACTTGATCCTCGGTTCAGTTGGTGGACTCTTCGGATTTGATAGCTTGTCACTCGAATTGATTCTCGGTTACGTCTTCGCGCCACTTGCATTCGTGATTGGTGTACCATGGGCGGATGCTGTACAATTCGGTAGCTTCCTCGGTCAAAAACTAGTCTTGAACGAATTCGTTGCTTTCTCTGAGTTTGCTCCAATCATCGGTTCTGGTGATTTGTCAGCTCGTACAGAAGCGATGATCGCATTCGCACTTTGTGGTTTCGCAAACATCTCGTCACTCGCAATCCTTCTTGGTGGTCTTGGTGGTATGGCGCCAAACCGTCGTGGTGACATCGCACGCATGGGTGTTCTCGCGATTCTTGCAGGTACGCTTGCAAACTTGATGTCAGCTACATTGGCTGGACTTCTTCTTTAATCGGTATAAGAAAACGCGATCACTTCGGTGGTCGCGTTTTTTTATTATGAGAAGGATGTATGTATGGTGATGTTTGGCCACTTGGCGGACCAGTTCTTTTGCTGCAACCGCTCCAGATAGATGGGATGCTTTGAAGAGTTCGAATCAAAGGGTGGTGTCGGTATAACGTGCATGTTGATCAAGTCGTGAATGCCGTGTGGGGCAGCGAGGATGAGGGAACCATCCGATTGAAGACGTACCCCGATCGCGGTGACGGTCTCAGGAAAATGTGCCAACGCATCGACCGATGAAGCATAGGGTGGAAGGTTGTTGACGTGATGCATTCTCGCTTGATTTTTGACAGACCAAGGTACATCGGGGATGAGGCGGAATAATCGCTCTTCGAGTTGTTTTTCGACTGCTTCCTCTGGTTGGTTTGGGTCGAAATAAATCACATCTACATCATCTGTTTTAGTCGATGTTTCGTATCCGTGAAGGTGGTCCCAGACTTTTGAACGAATATATCCCGCACAAATCCAACAATCCGGTAAATCGAGGTTGGCGACGGCGTGGAGAAGCTTTATGAGCTCGGCGTCTTGTTTTAGAAAATGAACCAAATCCTGTTCGTCTGTCATGATGAATGCCCCTCCTTACAATATGGTTGAAAAAAGCACCTAGGCAACGCCTAGATGCTCGTATATTGATTATGCTTGAAGTTGTACGCGTTGACGTTCGATCCACGGCTTCAATTTCAAGAAGAGTGGGACGAAGAGCGCGCTGATCAAGATCGCTTTAATCAAGTTGAACGGTAAGATCCCGTAAAGGACAAGATCCGTTTTCACCGCCGGGTCGGCCATGTCTGCCATTCCGAAGAAGAAGGCGTAGGCTGGCAAGATGACGAGATAGTTTAAGATGGCGAGGCTAAGAGCCATTGTGATTGTACCGGCAAGTAATCCAGAAGCGAGTGCTTTGTTTGACTTGCGCTTATGGTAGAACCAGGCAACTGGGTACATAAAGGCCACTCCTGCGAAGAAGTTTGCGACTTCCCCGACTGGAACGCCGCCACCGTTAAAGACGTAGTACAAGACGTTTTTCAAACCGACGACCACGACTCCTGCGAGTGGGGAAAAGACGATTCCGGCAATGAGTGCAGGAATGTCACTAAAGTCCACTTTAAGGAATGGCGGTAAAAATGGGAGCGGAAAGTTGAATAGCATGAGTACGAACGAGATCGTCCCGAGCATCGCCAAAGTCACCATTGTTGTCAGTCGTTTGTTGCGCGTAGTTTTCATCAGAATCTCTCCTTTAGGTCGCTCCTCGATGAATGGCATCCGTCGCATATAAAAACCCGATTGCAATGAAGACAATCGGGAGAGTTTACGCGCATACGAAATAGATGTTTTCCGAGGTGGAAAAGTCCACGTCAAAGAAAACATCCGGATATCGGTCGGATGCCGCCATCTTCTCCCATCCAGACTATACTGTCGGCTTTCGAATCTCACGAAATCAGCAAGCAACGCCTTGCTCGCTCACGGGCTGAGAAGAATATATTCTTCAATACCGCCGGTCGGGAATTTCACCCTGCCCCGAAGATGGAACGATTTAATTTTTTTTGTTACAGTTTAGTTATACAAGATAATCCACAAGATGACAAGTCAATTGACTTGAATTGAAGATATATGAGGAGGAGTTCAGATGATTCATTTAACAGAGTCAGCCGCACTTCAAGTGCTAGAGATGATGAAACAGACGGAACGCCCGGATGCGCAATACTTGCGAGTGAAGGTACAAGGTGGCGGATGTACAGGACTTTCATACGGGATGGGCTTCGACGAGGAGAAGACGGACAAAGACATTCAATTCGACCATCATGGTGTCCGCGTCATCGTTGCGGAAGTGGATCACGGGGTTGTTGATGGCCTCGAGATTGATTACAAGCAGTCGATGCTCGGTGGCGGTTTCACAATTAAAAACCCAAATGCGATTGCAACATGCGGTTGCGGTTCGAGTTTCCGGACAGCGACGAATGCAGGTACGCCAGGAGAATGCTAAAGAATAAAAACCGATCGCGAGTGCGATCGGTTCTTATTCTTCTTCTGTCAAAATCAACCGAATGACTTTTGCAGTTACGTCGAGTTCGATGTGATGTTGCCAAGGCCGAAAGCCTGTGATTGTACACGTGTCATTCGTGATGCGGAATGAGCAGACACTCTCTTCCTCTTGGTCGAGGACAGAGTAACGACTGAAATCAGATAAGCTCTGATAAATCGCATACTGGGGTGGTAGTTCATACGTCCATCCTTTTTCTAACATGATTTGGTGCATATTCGAGCCCCCTAACAAGTCTTTACTTATTAGAATAGCAAGAATACGTGTAAAAGTGGTAGATTAGTCTGTTTCTTTGAAGGGAAAATGAGTAGGGACGTCATTACAAATGGGAGGATTCAGGGTCATGAGAAAAGTATTGATATTCGGAGGGTCACGCTATTTCGGAAAACGGCTCGCATTGCGACTTGCTGAAGCAGGGGATGATGTGACGATTGTGACGAGAGGGCAACTACAGGTGCCGGAAGCTGAAGGGATTCGGTCTGTCAAAGGAGACCGGCAATCGGTCGCGACGATGAAAGACTTGGCCCGCGAACGGTACGACCTCGTCTATGACAACATTTGTTTTACTCCGTATCAGGCAAAAATCGCCTCGGATGCGTTCATGGACAAAGTCGGGAAATATGTGCTCACGTCGACGATGTCGGTCTACGCGCCTGGTCCTGATTTAAAAGAGAGCGACTTCAATCCGCTCCATTACGAATATCATCTTGAATCCGAACATGACTACGGACAAGGGAAACGCGAGGCGGAATCATTCTTCTTCCATCGCGCCTCTTTCCCGGTGGCGACCGTACGATTACCGATCGTGTTAGGTCCGGATGACTATACAGACCGATTGAAGTTTTATGTAGATGCAATCCGGAACGAGGAACCGGTTGTCTTGCATCACCCGGAAGCAAAGATGGGCTTCATCTCGAGTGCGGAAGCGGCCGCCTTCTTAGAATGGGTCGGACGTGCCAATGTGACAGGACCGTTCAATGCGGCGAGTGATGGACTCATCTCGATGGGGGCCTTGATGGAGCGAATCGGTCAACACGTCGGAAAACCCGTCCATATTATAAAAGATGGAGACTCGTCGCCGTATGATTCGGATGTCGACTATTATATGTCGATTGCTGAGGCGAAGAAGGCGGGATTTGTGTTTACGCAACTCGATGACTGGATTGACCGGGTCATCGTCCAAACGATGAAAAGATAAAAAACGCTTCTGTGGATGTGGTCCACAGAAGCGTTTTTTGGTTATTTCCCAGCAAATACAGATGTCGAGTGTTGCGGATGACGAGCTGTCGGATCCACGAGCTGTTTCACTTGGTTGATGGCGATTGGGGCTTCACCGAAACCGGTCGCAATCAATTTTACTTTCCCTTCGTATGTCGCGATATCACCGCAAGCGAAGATGCCGGCAACGGTCGTTTCCATACGTGAATCGACACGGATTGTGTTTTTCTCGAATTCCATTCCCCAGTTCTTGATTGGACCGAGCGATGAAACGAATCCGTAGTTACAAATCAAATCATCGATTTCAACGATTTTTGATTCGCCATCCTTATCTGTCAATTCGACAGATTCGATGTGTGTCTCACCAGACAGTGACTCGATGTTGTAAGGCGTAAGGACGTTAATCGTCGATGCCTTCATCTGTTCTACCGTATGTTCATGAGCACGGAAGCGGTCACGACGGTGAACGATGTGTACTTCTTTTGCGATTTCTTCAAGCATGAGTGCCCAGTCGACGGCTGAATCGCCACCGCCGGCAATCATGACACGGCGATCACGGAATTTCTCCATGTTGTCAACAAAGTAATGAAGGTTGGCATAATCTTCGCAGCCATCAAGACCGAGTGGGCGGGCTGAGAAGGCACCGTTTCCGGCTGTGATGATGATGGCTTTCGTATGATACTCTTCTTTGTTCGTCGTCAATACGAAAGTGCCGTCCTCGAGGCGTTCGACCGTTTCCACCGTTTCGCCGAGGCGGTAGTCTTGTTCGAATTGATCGGCCTGAGCTTTTAGTTGATCAATCAAGTCCTGTGCTTTCACTTTCGGGAAACCGGCAATATCATAAATATATTTTTCAGGATAGAGCGTTGATAACTGACCACCGAGTTGCGGTAAGCTTTCAATCAACGTCGTATCGAGTTGGCGCATGCCTGCATAAAATGCGGTGAACAGTCCGACTGGGCCGCCACCGATGATGATTACATCTTTCGTCGTCTTCATCGAATTCCTCCTCAAAGCGTATACATCTATTATAGAGAGTTTATTGAATTAAATCCATTCAGTACAAACATGCAACACTTTCAAAAAAAATTCAAGAAGATAAGCTTTTCCATTGAGAATTCAAATTAAAGAGCGTACAATGAAACAGAAGCAATTGTGAACAGATGTTGAACAAGAATAGGCTTTATTGTGAACGTCTATGTGAAGAAACACACAACATAGTTGTTCAAAAAAACAAAATTTTAAACAAGGTGGAAATGAACATGAAACGACCTAACATTGTTATTCTTGGTGCGGGCTTCGGTGGACTCATCACAGCCGTCAACCTTCAAAAGACACTCGCTGCAGGTGATGCGAACATTACGCTTATCAACAAGCATGATTATCACTACCAAACGACATGGCTTCACGAACCAGCTGCTGGAACGATGAACCCAGATCAAGCACGCATCTACATTAACGATATTGTGAACCCGTCACGTGTGAAACTTGTCAAAGGGATCGTCGATCGCGTCGATACTGCTGCGAAACAAGTCACACTCGAAGATGGTTCAGTTGTCGAATACGACTATGTCGTCATCGGTCTCGGTGGTGTACCTGAAACGTTCGGTATCCCAGGCTTGAAAGAAAATGCGATGACAATCAGCTCGTTGAACAGTGTTCGTAAAATCAAAGAGCACATCGAATATTCATTCGCTCAATATAAAACAAATGGTTCTTCTGACAATTCGTTCGTGACGATCGTTGTCGGTGGTGCTGGATTCACAGGAATCGAATTCCTCGGTGAAATCGTCAACCGGATTCCAGAGCTTTGCAAACAATATGACGTTCCACGCGAAGCGGTTCGCATCGTCAACATTGAAGCAGCACCAACAGTTCTTCCTGGTTTCGACCCAGAACTCACAACGTACGCACAGAAATGGTTGGAACGTAACGGTGTCGAGATGAAACTTGGTAACGGAATCAAAGGTGTCGAGCCAGGTGTGGTGACATTCGGTCCACTTCAAGGTGACACGACAGAAACGATTCGTGCCAACACGATCATCTGGACAGGTGGCGTAAGTGGTAGCCCGATCATCGAAAAATCAGGATTTGAAGCGGTCCGTAACCGTGTCATGGTGGAAGCGGACAACCGTGCACCAGGTCACGACAACGTCTTCATCATCGGTGACTGCTCAGCGGTCATGGATCCTGCATCGAACCGTCCATACCCACCGACGGCACAAATCGCGACACAACAAGCACATAACGTTGCGAAAAACATTGCGGCGCTCATCAATGGAAAATCGACATCGAAGTTCACTTACGAGAGCAAGGGAACGGTCGCTTCACTCGGACATAACGATGGAATCGGAATCGTGATGGGCAAGAAAATCTTCGGTCGCAACGCTTCGTTCATGAAAAAAGTCATCGACAACAAACACTTCATCGAATTGAAAAAGTACGGTCTCGTCCTTAAAAAAGGGAAGTTCTAATTTCATGATTGCACGGCTCGTTCTATCTCAGAACGGGCTGTTTTTCTTTCGAAATTGTCATAGGAAGTTCTTTGACCTCGTTGGTCGAAATTTTGTATAATGAAGAGCGGACAAGGGGGGCAATACATGCATATTATCCAAGCAGTCATTGGAGCCGTTTTATATATGACGATTTTTTTCAGTATCGGCTTCATCTTGAATATGTTACTTAAAAAGACATGGACACTTGTGTTCATTTATCCGATTTTTGTCATCATGATGATTGATAATGTCAAACTTTCGAGTTACGTGACCGAGACATCGACCGCGCTTACGAGTGTCTATGAAGGACTCGTCGGGTTGCAACTTCTCGATTTATTCATGCTCGGCTTTGGATTGCTCGGTGCAATTCTAGCTGGTGTGACGATTCGTTTCTTACGAAAGAGCGGTTATTCAATGTTTTAATTGGCGACAGAAATGTTCGCCTTTTTTGTTTTGTCCCTACTTTTTTAGGGCATGAACCGATATACTAGATAGCGAAACGATTTTTAGTAAGGGATGCGATGCGAATGACATTACCGATGTATACGATCAAAAAAGTGTTGAATAATAGCGTTGTCATTTGTCAACATGATACGGATCCGGAAGTCATTCTACTCGGGAAGGGGATTGGCTTTGGCAAAAAACCAGGCGACCTCGTCGACCCGGCCAGCGTCCCGGAGAAAGTGTATCAACTGACAGATAAAGAAGAGCAATCACAATATCAGGAACTCGTCAAACATGTCGACGAGGACTTCATTGCATTCATGCAAGAGATTGTTGGCTTTATTGAGACGAGTACGGGCAAGAAAGTCGATGAGCACATCCATATCGGTTTGACCGATCACTTGTTCTTCACGATGAAGCGAATCGAACAAGGGATGGAAGTGACGAATCCGTTTTTACTCGAGACGGAATCACTCTACCCAAACGAGTTTGCGCTCGCGGAACGGATTGTCGATATGTTCCATGAACGATTGAACGTTTTGCTCCCGGATGCGGAAACAGGGTTTATCGCCCTTCATATTCACTCGGCGACGACGTTCAAAAACGTCCTCGAGGTCAACCGTCATAATCAAATCATCGGGCAAATTGTTCAGACGATTGAGAGTCGTTTGAACGTGAAAATGGACCGGACATCACTCGATTATAAGCGCTTACTTCGGCACTTAAGGTACGCCGTTGAGCGGGTCGCGACAGGTGAGACGGTCGAGGCACCACAAAAAATTGAAAAGGTGTTGCGCGACGAATATCCGCTATGCTATAGTACTGCTTGGGAGCTGATGGGCATCATGGAACGCGAATTAAAGCGTCCCGTCCCACGAGGTGAAGCGACATATTTGACGATGCATCTCCAGCGCCTAACAAGTAGATAAATGATACCACGTGTCTTACGTGTTACTGATTCGATCAGGCATGAGTAAGGAGTGGAACGTTATGTGATGTCTCCATTGGGAGAGGTCTACGTTCTATCCTTATTCATGCCTTTTCTGTTTTTATAAACGTGATTTATGAAAACGTTTAGATACGTCGGTTGTCTGACATCTACGCCGCTATCATATTGTTTATACGTACTTAAAAAAAAGGAGGAAATGTTGATGTTTAAGCAGATCTTTGGTGTTCTTCAAAAAGTCGGTAAAGCACTTATGCTTCCTGTTGCGATCTTGCCGGCAGCCGGTCTTCTTCTTGCATTCGGTAACGCAATGCAAAACCCACAACTTACATCACGCGCTGGTTGGTTAACGAACGAAGGCGTCGTGAAATTCGCTCAATTGATGGAGCAAGCAGGTGGAATCATCTTCTCGAACTTGGCGCTCTTGTTCGCAGTCGGTGTCGCCATCGGTTTAGCAGGTGACGGGGTAGCCGGACTTGCAGCGATCGTTGGATTCTTGATCATGAACAAAGTCATGGGTGTTTGGCTCGAACTCACACCTGAAGTATTGGCACAAGGTGATCCAGCTTACGCGAACGTACTCGGTATCCCAACACTCCAAACAGGGGTATTCGGAGGGATTATCATGGGTCTCATCGCCGCATGGGCCTATAACAAGTACTTCAATATCGAATTGCCACAGTTCCTTGGTTTCTTCGCTGGTAAACGTTTCGTTCCAATCGTAACGGCAGTTGCAGCCGTCGTTGCTGGTTTCGTCCTATTATTAGTATGGCCACCAGTTCAGCACGGATTGAACTCATTCTCAAACTTCATGTTGAATGAAAACCGTACATTCGCAGCGTTCATCTTCGGTTTAATCGAACGTTCATTGATTCCATTCGGTCTTCACCACATCTTCTACTCACCGTTCTGGTTTGAATTCGGTTCATACACAGATGCAGCGGGTAATGTTGTACGTGGTGACCAAGCGATCTTCTTCGCACAAATTCGTGATGGCGCTGAATTGACAGCAGGTACGTTCATGACTGGTAAATTCCCGTTCATGATGTTCGGTCTTCCTGCAGCAGCACTCGCAATGTATCACGAAGCACGTCCTGAGCGTAAAGCGGTTGTCGGTGGTCTCTTGGCTTCTGCTGCCCTTACATCGTTCTTGACTGGTATCACAGAACCAATCGAGTTCTCATTCTTGTTCGTAGCACCACTTCTCTTCGCAGTACACGCGGTATTCGCAGGTCTTTCATTCATGACAATGCACATCTTGAACGTGAAAATCGGGATGACGTTCTCGGGTGGTTTGATCGACTTCTTGCTCTTCGGTGTTCTTCCAGGTCGTACGGCTTGGTGGCTCGTTATTCCAGTCGGTCTCGTGTTCGCGGTTGTTTACTACTTCGGATTCCGTTTCGTTATCCGCAAATTCAACCTTAAAACACCAGGTCGTGAAGATGAAGTTGTTGAACAGTCAACAGCTACTGGTTCGGAACTTGCACAAGATATCCTCGTCGGTCTTGGTGGCTCACAAAACATCAAGCACCTCGATGCATGTATCACACGTCTTCGTGTCGAAGTAAAAGATAAGAACCAAGTCAACAAAGATGAGTTGAAACGCCTTGGTGCATCTGGTGTCCTTGAAGTTGGTAACAACATTCAAGCAATCTTCGGACCACGTTCGGACGCATTGAAATCAGAAATCCAAGCGGTCATCGCTTCAGGTAACGAAAAGAAAGCTAACTAATTGATGACCTAGACCAATCCTTCGGGGTTGGTCTTTTCTTTTTATGTGAAACGGTTTCATCCAAACGTTAGAGGGAAAAAGTAAGTATTCTGACAAAGGAGGGAACCATGATGTGGAAGAAAGTGTTTGGCGTTTTACAACGGGTCGGGAAAGCACTCATGCTTCCGGTTGCAATCTTACCGGCAGCCGGTCTTCTCTTGGCGTTTGGTACCGCATTCCAAAACCCGGACCTCGTTGAATTGCTCCCGTTTCTGGCGAATGACTCACTTGTCCTGATTTGGCAAGTCATGACAGATGCCGGGGACATCGTCTTCGCAAACTTAGGGTTACTGTTTGCCGTCGGGGTCGCGATCGGCCTGGCGAACGGGGACGGGGTTGCTGGTCTAGCAGCCATTGTCGGTTATTTGATCATGAACAAAGTCATTAGCACATGGAATGGGATTACCGCGGAAATCGCTCAAGGTGATCCGCAGTATGCCACCGTTCTCGGTATTCCGACACTCCAAATGGGGGTATTCGGGGGGATTATCGCAGGTCTTGTTGCAGCCTATGCGTACAACAAGTATTTCAACATCAAGTTGCCAGATTTCTTAGGGTTCTTTGCAGGGAAGCGGTTCGTCCCGATTGCGACGGCCGCATTCAGTTTGATTATCGGGATTGCGCTCGCATATATATGGCCACCGATTGGGAATGCGATCAACACGTTCTCAAGTACGGTCATCGAGGCAAACGTTGCCTTATCAGCATTCATCTTTGGATTAGTAGAACGTTCCTTGATTCCGTTCGGTCTTCACCATATTTGGTATTCTCCATTCTGGTTCCAATTCGGGGAGTATACGAATCAAGCAGGTGATCTCGTACAAGGTGACCAGCGGATCTTCTTCGCACAACTGCGTGACGGCGTGGAATTCACAGCCGGTACGTACATGACAGGGAAATTCCCGTTCATGATGTTCGGCTTACCAGCAGCCTGTCTCGCCATGTTCCACACGGTTCCGAAAGAACGGCGGAAAGACGTCGAGGGTCTCTATTTCTCGGCTGCCCTTACGTCATTCTTGACAGGGATCACAGAACCAGTCGAATTCTCATTCGTTTTCGTTGCACCACTTCTCTTCGGAATTCACGCCGTCTTTGCCGGTCTCTCCTTCATGACGATGCATTTACTGAACGTCAAGATTGGGATGACCTTCTCTGGTGGTCTCATTGACTATCTGCTCTTCGGGGTCCTGCCGAACCGGACGGCCTGGTGGCTCGTCATCCCGGTTGGTCTCGTCTTTGCGGTCATCTACTACTTTGGATTCCGATTCGCTATTACGAAGTTTGACCTGAAAATTCCTGGACGTGACGTGCAGACTGGCACGAAAGGGGACAAAGCGGGGATTGGGGACGACTTGCCATATGAAGTGCTCGTCGGACTCGGTGGTCCTGAAAACATTAAACATTTAGATGCATGTATCACGCGACTTCGTGTCACCGTCAATGACGTGAAACAAGTTGACAAAGACCTTCTAAAAACGCTCGGTGCCGCTGGTGTCCTTGAAGTAGGAGACAATATCCAAGCCATCTTCGGACCAAAATCGGACACGCTCAAATCACAAATCGCGACCATCATCGAAGGTGGCGAATACAAACCGAAAGAAAAAGTAGAGAAGGCAGTCATTACACCGGAAGCGGCTGAACAAGCCGATCATCGCTTCTTGGCTCCGATGTCTGGTGTCCTGTTATCACTTGATGATGTGCCGGATCAAGTCTTCTCGGGTCGCATGATGGGAGAAGGGTTTGCGATTGAACCAAGTTCCGGACAGGTCGTTTCGCCGGTGACCGGTCAAATCACGACATTCTTCCCGACGAAACATGCGATTGGCATTTTGGCTGACGATGGACGTGAACTATTGATCCACGTCGGTCTCGATACGGTCAACCTGAAAGGGGAAGGATTCACAGCGAGAGTCGAAGAAGGCGCCCGGGTCGAAGCGGGAGACGTCCTTCTCGAAGTCGACCTCAGCGCGATTCGTGATAAAGTGCCGTCACTGATTACACCAATCATTTGGACGAACGGGGACGGAAAAGTCGTCGTCGTACCATTCGGTGAGACTGTCGTCGCGGGTGAAGCGCTCGACTTTAGAGCCGATGACAGAGGACCAGAATAAATGATTACGAGCCGCTCCTATCATGGGGCGGCTCGATTTGTGTAGTTACTTCAATGTGCCTTATTCCGGAAAAGGAGAATCCCCCTTATAGTGAAGGAGAATTCTCACGAAAGAAGGGGTACAAATGAAACAATCCATACAATTGAATCACGGTCAGAAAGCCATTCCTACTATTGGACTTGGCGTCTTCAAAGTTGAAGATGGGGATACAGTCATGGATGCAGTCGTCGAGGCGATTCGTCAAGGATACCGTCATATCGATACGGCAGCCGTTTATGAGAATGAAGAGGGGGTCGGTGACGGAATCCGAAAAGGAATGGAAATCGCAAATATTTCCCGGGAAGATTTATTTATCACATCGAAACTATGGAACGCCGATCAAGGTTACGATGCTGCCATCTCCGCCTACGAGGCGTCACTCGTTCGTCTTGGATTGGAACAGTTAGATTTGTATTTGATTCATTGGCCGGTGGAAGACAAGATGGTCGAGAGTTGGCGTGCCCTCGAAACGTTGTATCGAGAGGGACGTGTCGGGGCAGTCGGGGTGAGTAACTTCCAAATCCATCACCTCGAGACATTGGCTGCAAACAGTGACCTCGTTCCAGCCGTGAACCAAGTTGAACGGCATCCGTTGCTTCGTCAAACCGAGTTAGCATCGTATATGAGCGAGCACGGCATCGTACCGGTCGCTTGGGCACCGCTTATGCAGGGAGGGTTGTTCGAAGAGCAGACTTTAGTAGAGGTCGCAAAAGAAGTCGATCGTTCCGTCGCCCAGGTGTTGTTACGGTGGCATCTCCAAACGGGATGGGTGATTATTCCAAAATCCATCAAACCACATCGAATCGCAGAAAACTTCGATGTTCATGACTTTGAATTGACCAAAGATCAAATGGAACGAATCGACTCACTCGACCGATATCAACGTGTCGGTCCGGACCCAGACGATTTTGATTTCTAATGCAGTATATAAAAAAGTCCTTCTCTCGAGCGAGAGAAGGACTTTTGCCATTATTTCTTAATGTCGAACTTTTCGCTAAGGAAGTTCACGACTTCTTCAGCTGTGTCCATGTTGAGGACTTCGTTGACGATTGCTTCTGTTTCCGACTTCGTCAAGCGTTTCACGAGGCTACGCGCACGAAGGACGCTTGAAGCGGACATCGAGAATTCGTCGAGACCAAGACCGAGAAGGATTGGAATCGCGAGTTCTTCTCCAGCCATCTCTCCACACATGCCGACCCATTTGCCAGCTTTGTGTGCTTCAGTGATGACATTGTGGAGAAGGTTCAAGATGGCAGGGTTGAACGGTTGGTACAAGTAAGAAACTTTTTCGTTCATCCGGTCAGCCGCCATCGTATATTGAATCAAGTCGTTCGTTCCGACTGAGAAGAAGTCGACTTCTTTTGCGAATTGCTTCGCCATGACAGCGGTTGATGGGATTTCAACCATCATCCCTGTCTCATATTTTCCGACTTCGATTCCTTCTTCTTTCAACTTCGTTTCTTCTTCGAGAAGAAGGGCTTTCGCCGCGCGGAACTCTTCGAGTGTCGCAATCATTGGGAACATGATTGCAAGGTTACCGTGAGCTGAGGCACGGAGAAGGGCACGAAGTTGTGTGCGGAACAAATCTGTTTCCTCAAGGCAAAGGCGGATGGCACGATAGCCGAGGAACGGGTTCATTTCTTTCGGGAGGTCAAGGTATGACAACTCTTTGTCGCCACCGATGTCGAGTGTACGGATGACGACTTGCTTGCCTTCCATGCCTTCAAGAACCGTTTTGTAAGCTGTGTATTGCTCTTCTTCAGTCGGGAACGTTTCAGAGTCCATATATAGGAACTCCGTACGATAGAGCCCGATTGCATCTGAACCGTTTTTCAAAACGCCTTCGAGGTCGTTCGGTGTCCCGATGTTCGCAGCAAGCTTCACTTTGTGACCGTCCGCTGTGATTGACTCTTCGTTGACGAGTTGCTTCAACTCTTCTTTGTACGCTTCAAAATCAGCACGTTTGCCTTCGTATTCTTTGACGAGATCTTCTGAAGGGTTGACGAAGACGTCACCTTCTGTTCCGTCGATGATGACGAGGTCACCGTTTTTGATTTCTTCAAGGGCCACTTTTGTTCCAACTACTGCCGGAATTTCAAGTGAGCGTGACATGATGGCAGAGTGAGACGTACGTCCACCGATGTTCGTCGCGAATCCTTTGACGTATTTACGGTTAAGTTGTGCCGTGTCTGATGGTGTCAAATCTTCGGCAATGATGATGACTTCTTCTGAAATCGAAGCTGGAGTCACAAATGTCACTCCGAGAATGTGAGCCATGACACGTTTTGTGACGTCACGAACATCAGCTGCACGTTCGCGCATGTATTCGTTATCCATTGATTCGAAAATCATGATCATCGTTTGGGCGACTTCGTCAAGTGCCTTCGCTGCGTTCATGTTTTCGCTTTCAATTTTGTCGTTCACTTGCGATACGATTTCTGGGTCCTCAACGATTAAAAGGTGAGCTGAGAAAATCTCGGCTTTGTCTGGACCGAGCTCACGAAGTGTATGTTCGCGAATGGCTTCAAGCTCCGTTTTAGATTGTGCGATCGCATCGTGGAAGCGAGCCTTCTCTGCAGCGACATCTTCAATCTTGTGTGATGGGATATCGAATGAAGGTGTCTCCATGACGAATGCTTTTGCAACTGCAATTCCTGCAGATGCACCAATACCTTTAATGTGTGACATAAGCGTAGTCCCTCTTTTCAAAGAAATAGTGTACTTTCCTGCCTCGTTACTTCATACCCGAAAAGAAAAAAGAATTAACGAGAACGGAGAAAGTTAAAGTAGCAACGGTCTACGACTAGGGGAAGCCTCGACCAGTCAAATTGGCCTCACTTCACGATGAAGAGAAGCCCGATTGCGTACTTTCTTATCCTATCATAAAATAAAACAACGTCACAACGAGGAGATAGCCCATGAATTCGAAGATTTCTTGACTCTTACGCATACTATTTCATTATTTTGGAGAAGTTCGTTATGCTTACCATATATATAGAAGGGAAGTGGCAATATGTATCAAATTGCTCAATTAAATTGGACCGATTCTTACGAGACAATCGTCGTCGGAATTGGAGCGGCTGATTCTATCGATGAGGGGCTCGACACATTGTTTGCTGGACGCGTCAAAGCGCTTATTCAATCAGGAGACCTCTCTACGAAGACGGGGGAAGTGACAATCCTTCCGACATTCGCCGGGGAGACGACCCGTGTTTTATTTGTCGGACTTGGTCAACGAAATGACATGACGACCGAGAATGTTCGGAATTGGTTCGGGAAAGTCGCGAAGCTGATCAAAGCACGTGGACTGAAGGACGTCGCGGTAGCGCTTGATACGTTTACGGACGGAGCGGCGCGTATGTTTACAGAAGCGTATGAAATGGCGACCTATGCCCATCCTACATATAAGTCTGCTCCAAATGAAACGGTCGAAGAACCGACAATCACGTTGCTCGGTGACGTGGACCAGACGGATATCGATGCGGGTGTGGCTTATGGGAAAGGAGTCAATGTCGCTCGAACGTTGACGATGATGCCGGCCAATATTTTGACGGCGGAGACGTTAGCGGATTACGCGGTTGAGTTGGCGAAACGTCATGATTTCAAATACCGCATTCTTGAAAAAGAAGAGATGGAAGGACTCGGGATGGGCGCGCTACTCGCAGTGAACCAAGGTTCGACGATTCCGCCAAAATTGATTGTGCTCGAGTATCGCGGGGCAGAGGAAGAAGCTCCGATTGCCGTTGTCGGAAAGGGTGTCACATTCGACACAGGTGGCTATTCAATCAAGCCAAAAGATGGAATCGTCGGAATGAAAGGGGACATGGGTGGCGCTGCTACCGTCCTCGGATTGTTCGAAACCCTCGGATTGACACGACCAAAACGGAACGTGATTGGCATCATCGGTGCGACCGACAATATGATTTCTGGGGATGCGTTCAAACCGGATGATGTGATCACAGCCATGAACGGGAAGACGATTGAAGTCTTGAACACAGACGCTGAAGGACGCCTCGTCCTAGCGGATGCGGTCACATTTGCGAAAACGTATGAACCAAAAGCTATCATTGATGTAGCTACGCTCACAGGTGGCGTTCTTGTCGCCCTCGGTACAGACGTGACAGGCTGTCTGACAAATGATGATTCACTCTATCGCTCGCTTGAAGCGGCGAGCCGTGAGACGAACGAGCTCGTGTGGCAGATGCCATACTTTGATGTCTTCATCGACAAGGTGAGAAACTCGGAAGTTGCCGACTTGAATAACTCACCAGGTCGTTTCGGCCATATGATTTTTGGTGGCGCATTTGTCGGTGAGTTTGTCGGCGATACACCATGGCTGCATCTCGATATTGCGGGAACGAGCGAACGAGCGGCAGCGAATGACCTCGGTCCGAAGGGGCCGACTGGTGTCATGGTTCGAACCCTCGCACGGATGATTGAATCGTGGGAGCGGTAAGAGCAGCTGGAGTAATCGGTTTGGCGATTCTGTGTGGCTTATGCTACACGGTGTGGCCGAACCGTATTTGGTTAGGGAGTACAGTGTTTCTCGCCGTATTTGGCGTGTTGATGATGTTACAGGAGGTACGACATGGTAGGAGTAGGAATTGATGGTGCACGTGGCGGTTGGGTACGGATCACATATGACAGCATCTCACTTTGTTTAACGATTTCGGAGACGTTGGAGGAGTTGCTGATTGATGGTGCCATGCATTTTGTGGATATGCCGAAAGATTTAGGAACGGTCGACCATCCGAGCCGCGAATGCGATGCGTGGATGCGTTGCCGACTCAGCCAACGAAAGTCCTCCGTCTTCACTCCGCCGATTCAAGAGGTGTTGCAAGAAGCGACTTATGAGGAAGCGAATGAAAGGAGTCGGGCGTTGGTTGGCAAAGGAATTAGTAAACAAGCGTGGAATCTTGTTCCCCGTATCCGTGAGTTTCAGCAGGTGAAGGCATCTGACGTTTACGAATCACATCCGGAAGTTTGTTTTTCAGTCATGATGGGGCATGAGGCGAGTCATTCGAAAAAGACGGTCGAAGGGCAAGATGAGCGAATCGAGTTACTTCGGCAATACTCGAAAAGTTCTCCATGGAAATGGAAAATGTCGAACGTCCAAATCGACGATATTATCGATGCGTGCATCTTGGCGGTAGCTGCCTATGAAGCGGGGACATGTGGTCTCTCGCTCCAGCCGGCGACATCCGATCAACCCGTAGTGGCTGTACCTCAAATGAAAAAAGAGCGATGAAATCAACATTTCATCGCTCTTTTGCTGTCGTCGTAGGCGGACCGACGATAAATCGCCATATGTAATGAAACACTTTGGCATTGTATACGGCTTTCAACAGGACGGCGAGTACGGGCCCGACGATAAAGCCGAGTACACCGAATAGCTTTAATCCAACGAAGATGGAGATGAGTGCGACCAGTGGATTCAATCCGATATGGGAACCGACAATTTTCGGTTCAGCCAAGTTGCGTTGGACGATGACGATGATATACAACACGACCAATCCGATGGCCACGAACCAATCACCTGTCACCGCGGCATAGGCGGCCCAAGGAATAAGTAGCGTACCGACCCCTAAATAAGGCAAAAGGTCAAAGAACCCCGCGAGTAAAGCGAAAGAGAGCGGGTTGTCAACACGGAGGATGAGCATCCCGATCAAGACGATCCCGAATGTGATGGAGATGAGCGTGAACTGGGCACGGACGTATCCAAATAGGGCAGACTTGAGGTTGATCATCACTTCCTCGAATTCTTTGAATCCTTTTCGTTTGTTCAGACGATTCAGTGAGTTGACGTATGATGGCCAATCCTTTGTGATGAAGAACCAGGCGAGGACAATGACGACCACGAGCAACAAGACGAGCGGGAGCGCTGCTAACATGTTTTGTAGCACACTGGCCACTCCGCGGGACAAGACACCAATCGCTGAGGCGAGTTGGACACCGAGCTCGGTGATTCCTCCCTCGAGCGAGGTCGTCTGTCCGGGATTTAACTGCTGATAGCTCTCGTATGCATCATTGACGAGCGGTGCGATTTTCTCATTGAACAGTCGTTGGATAAACTCGGTGAGTGTCTCAATTTGTTCAGGGAGTCGTTCCGCTGCCACCGTTGCATAATGAATCAATTGGATGATGACGATGGTGATGATTCCGACGACGATGCTAAGCACGATGATCAAGGAAATGAGAGTGCCGAGTGCACGAGGCATATTTGATTTTCGCTCGAAAAAGTTGACGAGCGGGACGGTCATCAAGGACAAGAGCAAGGCAAATACGAACGGATATGTATATTCGAAAAGTATATTCAATAGCCAAGTGATTAAAAAGAAACCGATTACGACGAGAATGAATCGAAGCAATTGCCAAAGTCTTGCCGATGACATGTGGAACCCACCCTTTCCAGACAACTAGGTTGAGCATAGTATATCATGTAAGCGGTAAATAAAGCAGAAAGATAGGTGAATGAGCGTGAGAGAAGTTCAACAAAAAATCGATACGATGATTCTTCATTTAGGTGGCTATTGGAAACCTTTATCGGGGTTAGCACGATTGTTAGAAGAAGTAGGAGAAGTAGGAGGCGCGTTAAGGAGAGAGGCTCAGGATGAGTTGAAAGAGGAGTTGCTTGATGTCCTAGTGATCTCCACGTGTCTGGCAAACCAGTATGCGATTGCATTGCAACAACCAGAGGCGGAGGGAGGAGAATCGAAAGAGAAGCTGTATTTTCAAATTGTTGAAGAGGCAGGGGAAGTGGCGCGGATTTTGAACGCTTATGAAGGCGATAAGAAGTTAAAACCGAACCGTAAAGGTCAATCACTACAGCATCATATCGAGCAATTGCAACGTGCCGTTTTGTCTCTTGGAGAGTCTTACCATCTCAATCTGTTCGATTCACTCTTTGCCCTCATCGAAGAGAAGTCGGCCCGGGACTTTGGACGATTTGATCATACGCCGGATCCGATTACGGAGACATCGGTGCGTACTTATTTATCACATCAGCCAGGTCGCTATTGGGGTGGAGTCCCAGTTAAATCGTTTGAGCGATTCGACCGATATATAGAACGAGAACAACATATCGAGCGTTTTTGTCGCATTGCAACGATTGAAGGATTGGACGGATTTGTAATTCAACAGAAACGAGATGGATTGATTGTTACAGAGAATCCTTCGATTAAAGAAGGTTTTACTGTCGCCATCGAACGTTACGGTGCGGAGACGTTTCTGATCATCCGACCGGTCAAATAAAAACATTTACCTTTTTATCAAAAACATTCATCTTTTTTTCAAATATTTACTTTTTTTAAAAAAGCATTATGCTAATATGAAATTGTTGTTAGTAGGAAATGCCGCAATGAGAAAGGAATATTTTGGATGAAAATGAAACTATTGAAAGTTGCCCTCATCTTAACGGTCCTCTTGTTTGGTATGCAACTTCCGTCTGCTGAAGCTGCTACTTACGATGGAGAGACGACTGTCAATTTGAACATTCGTACATCCCCTAGTCTGAGTGGGAAGGTAGTGAAAACATTACCAAAAAGCACGAAAGTAAAGTATGGAACGTATAATCAGTCCTGGCACAAAGTGTATGTAAACAATCGTACATACTATGCCTCGGCCCAGTACATTCGGAAACTTTCATCCACTTCAAGTTCGCTAACGACGCAGGCGGCAACGTCTACTGGTGTGACAACTGCGAACTTAAACGTACGAGTCACGTCTCATCGATCGGCGAAGATTGTCGCTACGTTGAAGAAAGGGACGGAAGTGAAGTATGCCGTTCATAATTCTTCTTGGGCAAAAGTCTACCTAAATGGCAAGACGTACTATGCCGCAAAAGCTTACATCGCACCGAAACTGACAGAGTCGAATGTGGAGCGGACAAACGGCTACGCGAACCGTGAGTTGAAGTTGTTCGCTGAACGCAACCAACGTTCGAAAGTGCAGAAAGTTCTTCCGAAACATACGGCTGTCGTCTCGAGTAAATATAATTCAAGTTGGTCGATTGTCTATATCGGGAACGAGACGTATTATACGCCGACTTGGGGCATCACAGCAGGCACATTGGACAGTGGTGTAGAGAAAAAAGACGGATATGCAAACCGGGAGATGAAACTCTTCGCTGAGCGGAATCAACGTTCGGCGGTGAAGAAGGTACTCCCCGTGAACACGGCTGTCCTCTCGAGCAAATACAACTCGAGCTGGTCGATTGTATATCTCGGAAGTGAAACTTATTACACACCGACGGCTTGGATCTCTACGTCGAAAACGCCAACGGAGCCTCCGACGACAACGAAACCGGATGATGGACTCACGCAAGGGTATGCAAACCGTACAGTAAACTTGTTTGGGAAAACCCATCAGAGTTCGGAAGTCCTCATGGTTCTTCCGAAATACACGGCTGTTTCATACAAAGCGTACAATTCGAGTTGGTCGACTGTTCATATCGGCTCGAAAGTCTACTACACAGCGAGTTCGTGGTTGACGAAAGGGAAAGCCCCGGCAGCGCCGGAAGCTGCACCAAAAGGTACGGTATACATCAACACACCAGGTGATGTATTGAACGTTCGTTCGAAAGCGAGTCTTGATTCGAATGTGGTTGGTCAACTCAATCACGGAACAGCTGTTTCACATTATGGGACAATCAATGGTTTCCATAAAATCAAGTTCAATGGACAAGATGCTTTCATTTCTTCAGCATTCGTGATGACATCTAAGCCGAGCACATCGACTGGAACAGTCATCGTCCTTGATCCAGGACACGGTGGAAAAGACCCAGGAGCAGTTAATGGATCTCTCTATGAGAAAACGATTGTACTCGATGTAACGAAACGTGTAGAAGCTTATCTTCGCTCAAAATATGATTACAATGTACGTCTCACTCGTTCAACTGATGTCTATTTGACTCTAGATCAGCGAGTTGCTGCAGCGAAGTCGTTACGTGGTGATTTGTTTGTAAGTATGCACGTCAACGCAGCCGGTTCATCATCTGCGAAAGGGGTAGAAACGTTCTATTCTTCTCAGTCTGCGCACAGCGCTCGAAGTCGTGTCCTTGCTTCAAACATTCAAAGCAACTTGGCGGGTAAAATGAGTGGAATGTCGAACCGAGGGGTGAAAACAGCTAATTATTACGTTATTACGTATAATACAATGCCATCTGCACTCGTCGAATTAGGATTTATCTCATCACCAACAGATTTGACTTACCTTCGAAGTAACACGTCTCGTCAGCAAATGGCGGAAGGTGTGGCTGAAGGAATTGCCAAATATGTTCAGACTTATTATTGATTTGAATTAACCCAGACAATCATGTCTGGGTTTTTTTGATGTACAAAAAACCGAACCGATTAAATCGGTTCGGTTCAATTTTATAGATCATCAAATCCGTTCGCGTCTGTCACTTTCGCATAAGAACGTGACTTTTGTTCGAAGAAATCAGATTTTGTCGCATTGAGCGAGTCATCTGAGTATGCACGGATCCAAGGCATGACATCTTCGTCAAATCCTTCATACAAGTCATTCAGACCGATGACGCGGAGGCGTTTATTCGCCAAGTATTTGACGTAGTCTCGCATTTCACTGACGTCGAGTCCATCGAGGTCACGGAGAACGTATTCACACCACTCGATCTCGAGATCGACCGCTTCTGCCATCGTGTCGTATACGAACTGACTGAACTTTCCGTTTTCATCAATCTTCGGATTTTCTGTCAGCACGGCACGTAAGAGCTGGCTGATGAAGTAAGAATGTTGCATCTCATCACGTTGGATATAACTGATCATCGTTGATGTACCGACCATCTTTTGGTGGCGGGCGAGATTGTAGAAATAAGCGAATCCTGAATAGAAGTTGATGCCTTCTAGAATGACGGATGCAACGAGCGATTTCGCAAAGTTTTCAGCGTTCGGAGTCTCGCGGAACGCTTCATATAAGTCCAAGATGAATTGATTGCGCTTCATGACCATTTCATCGTCTTTGGCGATGTCAAAGATTCGATTTTGTTCAGCGAGTGGCACGAGACTTGATAGGACATAGCTGTATGATTGATTGTGCACGACCTCTTGTTGTGCGATGACCGCGAGAACGGCGTGTACAGACGAGTCAGATGAGAACATAGAAGACTCGAGGATGTATCGTGTCTGGACCGAGTCGAGAATCGAGAGCAGTCCGATGATCCGTTTGAATGCATCCTGTTCACGTTCAGTCAATTGCGGCCATTGTTGCATATCCTTAGACATTGAGATCTCATCAGGAATCCAAAAGTTCGATAATAACTGTTTGTAAATGGTATAGAACTGAGGATACGCGATATCGTTCCAATTGACGATCGAACTCGTTTCCCCGCCAATGATGGCGGTTGCCCGGTTAGGATGTTTGGGCGACAATAATTTGATTTTCTGAATCGACATGATGCATAACTCCTTCTTCTACATGGTGAGCCATCCGCTCTGCCCAATGTTGGACGTTGAACGGTTGGTTACGTGGGGACTGCTCGATTTTAAGCAGTTCCCCGGCAAGTGGGATTCCGTATTTTGAAAGGTGGTACGCCATCTCGTCAACAGCGCGACAGAAATGTACAAACATCTTGTCACCGGTTCCGAATACCGCAGCTTGTCGAATCGGCACTTGGAGTTCCTTTAACACGAGGCGGAACGTATCTTTCATTTCGTCTGGTAAGATTCCGTCTGCCCACGTGTAAGAGCCGAAATAGACGAGGTCGAACGAAGCGAGTGATTGAGCTTCGCGATATCCGACGCGATCGGCATCATAGCGGACGACCGTATCGCCACGGCGATGATGTGTCGATTCGATGAGCGATGCCACTTCTTCTGTGTTTCCACTCATCGAATGACAGATGATTGCGATGTTCATAGGGTGGACCACCTTTCTATAAAATATACATAATGATTATGACGACGGTTTACGAAGCACACGACTCACATTCGTCGACTTCGACAGTCGTCGAACGAGTGTAGTAAATCGACTTCATGCCAAGAGACCATGCCTCGAGGTGCATCGCAAGAAGCTCTGTCGCTTTTACATCGTTCTTCACGTATAAGTTGAAGCTGATTGCTTGGTCGATGTGGCGCTGGCGAGCCGCGTTTTGACGGATGCTCCATAATTGATCAATTTCAAATGCTGATTTATAGAACCAGTTCGTGTCCGGCGTCAAGTCGGGAACCGTGACTGGAATCTTATAGTTTTTCTTCTCTTCTGAGTAGACCTTTTTGTAGATCGGGTCAATCGATGCGGTACTACCAGCGATAATCGCCGTCGATGAGTTTGGTGCAACGGCCATCATATAGGCGTTACGGACGCCGTTTTGATGTACTTCTGCTGCGAGACCGTCCCAATCGAGGTCGTCGTGTGAACGATAGTTCCGGCGCTTGAAGTATTCGCCTGTATGCCATTCTGAACCTTCGAAGACGCCGAATGCTCCTTTTTCTTTGGCGAGTTCCATCGATGCTTGGATTGTGAGATACGCGATTTTTTCATAGAGTTTCTCTGCATATTGAACGGCATCGACCGATTCCCAACGGATTCCTTCTAGTGCGAGCAAGTGATGCCAACCGAACGTTCCTAGACCGACTGCACGATACTTCTGGTTCGTGATCATCGCCTGTGGAACTTCGATCGTATTCAAATCGATGACGTTATCGAGCATACGCATTTGAATCGGGATGAGTCGTTCGAGCACATCGGCTTTCACGGCACGAGCAAGTGCGATTGAACTCAAGTTACAGACGACGAAATCACCAGGAGTCTTTGTGATGACGATTTTTCCGTCTTGTGTGTATTCTTCTTCGATTGTCGTTGCCGACATGTTTTGCGCAATTTCAGAACAGAGGTTTGAACTGTAGATCATCCCGGCATGTTTGTTTGGGTTTGCGCGGTTCACTGCGTCTCGGAAGAACATATATGGTGTACCTGTTTCAAGTTGTGAGCGCATGTAACGTTTTACAAGGTCGATGGCTGGAACTGTCACACGAGATAATTCTGGCGTGTTGACACATTCCATATATTTCTCTGTGAAGCTTCCACCGTTCTCTGATTCGTCAAAATAGTCTTCAAGGCTATATCCCATCACGGTACGAATCTCGTGTGGATCGAACAAGTGCCAGTCGCCGCGTGCCTCGACCGTACGCATGAAGAGGTCCGGTAAGCAAACGCCTGTGAACAAGTCGTGTGTCCGGAGGCGCTCATCCCCGTTGTTCAATTTCGCGTCTAGGAATTCGAAGATGTCCTTATGCCAAATGTCTAAATAGACGGCAATTGAGCCTTGACGCATACCGAGTTGGTCCACAGAGACGGCCGTGTTGTTCAATTGCTTCATCCAAGGAAGGGCACCACTTGAGACACCTTTGAATCCTTTGATGTCACTACCACGTGAACGAATTTTCCCGAGGTAGACACCGATTCCACCGCCACCTTTTGAGAGCGTCGCCACATCGGTGTTCGAATCATAAATGCCACGGAGGGAGTCATCAACTGTATCAATGAAACAAGAGCTGAGCTGTCCATATGATTTACCGGCGTTTGACAACGTTGGTGTCGCGACCGTCATATAAAGGTTTGATAAAGCCCAATAAGCTTCTTCGACGAGCTTCAATCGAGTCGTCTCATTTTCTTTTTGCATGAGCGTCATCGCGATGACCATGAAGCGCTCCTGTGGAAGCTCATAAAGGTTCTTCACATGATCGCGCCCAAGATAGCGGTCCGACAACGTGCGGAGTCCGATATATGTGAAGAGACGGTCACGGGATGGGTCGATCAATGTTTCGAGATGGTCCATGTCTTCTTTTGAATACGTATCGAGAAGCGCTGACGTGAAAATTCGTTTTGATGTTAACGTCTCGACCAGTTGATAGAAGTTACCATAACGCATAGATGCTTCGTAACCGCGGTTGCGTGCCGCTTCAAGATAGAGGCGGTTCAAGTACATTTCCGTTGCCACGAACGTCCAGTCCGGTTCTTCGGCTTTCAACATATCGAGGGCATGCATCGTCAATAAGTCATATACTACATCTTGTGTTAGCGTTTTTGTCTCGAGCGCCCGAATAGCCCGTTCTTCATAGCGCTCTACGCTTAAGTGAGGATACCGTGTCTGGATAGATTGAATAAGAGAAGAGACGTCAGAAAGCGTTGGAGCCGCTGGTAGCATCGTCTCGTGGTGGATAGGGGATGTCAAAATAGATCACTCCTTTAGATGGTGTAGACGTTATAAAAGGATAATAAGAACTTCCTTACCTGTCACAATATCGTGTTAACGATCAAAATACCCGTTAACTATATATTGACACTTTTTTATCTTTTTAATCATAAAACACCTATATTTAGTTTTTCAATCCTTGACATTCTGGAATGTGCCCGTCACCTTTTTGCTTTTGCTCCAAAAGGGCTTCATGACCCAATTTGAGACAGAGAACTGAGATGAAAAAAAATATGTATTGTCTTTGCTTGTTTTTTCACAAATTGATGAATTCGATTTCATCACTCTTGATGAAACATTTCATCCGTTTGTTTGAGGTGGAATGGATTGTATTTGACGTTACTTATCAAAATACCTGCATATTCATTTCATACTAGATATAGTGTTCTGATGAATCAAGAAATATGAATCCATTTGTCAAGGCTGGTATCCGAGTAAAAAGTAAGGTAGATTGGTGAAGTAGGACATGGAATTTCAGCGAAAAGAAGGGTTTAACAAGTGCGTACAGAAGACTTATTATTAACATGGGACCCACTCGGTTATGGGGCAGGTTCATACGGACCTGAGTTTGATGAAGTCATGATGGCATTAACCTATGTCGATTCTCCCGAACAATTGACCGAAGTGATTCGCCGAACGCTTCTTGAAGCGTTCGATGCGTGTCCACCAGAAACAGAGATTTTCGAGATGGCGCAGCGACTCCTCGTATCGTCATCTTGCCAACTATAAGGAGGAACCAATAATGTTACGAATTGATCCAACACCGAATCCGAATGCGATGAAAGTGACACTTCCAGAGAACGTGTTTGGCGCCAAGAGTCAAAGTGTGAAGGCGGGCGAAGCGACAGATCAACCGCTTCTCGCCAAGTTAGTTGAAATCGAAGGCGTGGAGAGTGTCTTTGCTTATGGTGACTTTGTGACCGTATCAAAGGAGAACGGTGTGAGCTGGGAAGCAATTCTTCCACTCGTTGAGACGGCATATCGCGGATGAAACCGATTGTCTCGATTGTCATTCCGGCTTATAAACGCGAGACGGAACTGACGGAACTGCTTGAAAGTCTAACGGTCCAAACATTTCAGCAGTTTGAGGTCTTGGTCATGAATAATGAAGGGCCGCCAAAACAACACCTTTTGGCGCCTTTTTTGAATCAATTGGATGCACGTGTCATCGAAGTGGGTGAAAACCATCATGTTCGTGCCCGTAATCGTGGTGTTCTCGAAGCGAGAGGCGATGTCATCTTGTTACTAGACGATGACGATTTGCTCATGCCGACACATCTAGAGGCAGGGCTACGCGACCTTCAACAGGCTGACCTCGTCTATTCGGACGCTGAGCTGTTCCGCTTCGAATGGAGAGGGGGCCGTCGTGTTGTGACGGACTGGGAACCGTTCGCTTACGCGTTCGATCGAGAGCGGATGCGTCAGGACTCGACGTTTATTCCTTCGGGTACGATGTATCGCAAATCGATTCATGACACGATTGGTCTATTCGACGAAGACGTCTATAACTACTGGGATTGGGATTTCTTGTTAAGGGTAATGGATGCATTCACCGTGTCACACCCGGCGCGTGCGACGGTACTGTACGCGTTCAACGGGACCGACAACCTATCAGCAATACAGGATGAAACGAGACGTCGTTATTTTGATTGTTTTTGTCAAAAGCACGGTCTGACAGACATGGAGATGAAGAATTTCCATATCGTTCAGGAGGAACGACGTTCATACGTGAGACAGACAGAGAGAACGTTCACAGGCGTGCTACCTGGTCGAACGGAAGGAGAATAAGTATGTATTCATCAAAAGAACTTGAGTTGTTAGAATTGTT
This sequence comes from Exiguobacterium sp. BG5(2022), assembly GCF_031844365.1. Lineage (GTDB taxonomy): Bacteria > Bacillota > Bacilli > Exiguobacteriales > Exiguobacteriaceae > Exiguobacterium > Exiguobacterium profundum. The sequence goes on along the minus strand of NZ_JAUZVB010000001.1, from coordinate 1,231,946 downwards.
AGAAGAAAAGGGGTATCTCGAGACGAAGATGTTGGCTGACTTGTTGGCACTCGATGAAGAGACGATTGAGTCGATGCTCGAGAAGTTCAAGCAAGACGGGATTCTCCTTGGATTTCGTGCCATGGTCAATTGGCAAAAAATCAATCGCCACGATGTCACTGCCTTCATTGACGTTAAAGTGACTCCGAAACGAGGGCGCGGATTTGACGACGTGGCCGAGCGTATTTATCGCTTCCCAGAGGTGACAGCGCTTTATTTGATGTCGGGTGCTTATGACCTTCAAGTCGTCATCCGGGCAAACTCACTTCAAGATGTTGCCTCATTTGTCTCAGACAAGCTTTCGCCGCTTGATTCGGTTTTGTCGACGACAACTCACTTCAAATTGAAGACGTACAAACATGACGGGATCTTGTTCACCCCACAAACTGAAGATAAGCGGTTGAACATCACGCCATGAAGTCTTTATCAAATCAAGTCGTCTCGATGAAGCCATCGGGCATTCGCCGTTTCTTCGACTTAGCACAGACGATGGATAACGTGGTCTCTCTCGGGGTGGGAGAACCGGATTTCATCACACCGTGGAACGTGCGAGAAGCGAGCTATGCCGCACTCGAAGAAGGATATACGGCCTATAGTGCTAACGCCGGTCTCATCGAGTTGCGTGAAGAGATTGCAACTTATATGAAAGAACGCTTTTTAGTCGAGTACGATCCGACGTCTGAATTGATTGTCACGACAGGGGCATCGCAGGCGCTCGATATCGCATTCCGTGCCCTTCTAAATCCAGGGGACGAGGTCATCGTGGTCGAACCGGCATTCGTTTCATATGGTCCACTCATCGAGTTGGCAGGTGGAACCGTCGTGCCTGTCGCGTGTCGTCCAGAGAAAGGGTTTCGACTCGATCGAGATGACGTCGAGCAAGCCATCACAGAACGAACGAAAGCGATCTTGCTCTGCTTCCCGTCTAATCCAACGGGCGCTACGATGAATGGCGACGAACTCGCGCAAATCGCAGAACTCGCGACAAAGTATGACCTTTGGGTCGTCAGCGATGAGATTTATGCGGAACTTTGTTATGACGACCCATTCGTCAGCTTCGCGACGCTCCACGACATGCGAGACCGGACGATTGTTGTGAATGGTTTCTCAAAAGCGTTCGCAATGACAGGATGGCGTCTTGGCTTCACATGCGCGCCCGAAGTTGTGACGCGAGAGATGTTGAAGGTCCATCAATATGGCATGATGTGTGCACCTACGCTCGTTCAATTCGGTGGACTCGAGGCACTTCGGACTCGTGAGCAGCACGTGCCGAGCATGGTGAAAAGTTATCGTCAACGTCGGAACTATTTCATTCAAGCGCTGAACGAGGCGGGATTACCGACGCACGTGCCAGGTGGAGCATTTTATGCTTTTCCTTCGATTCGACATACTGGATTGACGAGTGAGGAATTTGCAGAACGTCTTCTCATCGAAGAACGTGTCGCCGTTGTTCCTGGAAATGCCTTCGGTGAGAGCGGGGAAGGATTCGTCCGGGCGAGTTATGCGACTTCGCTCGAACAACTACAAGAAGCGATTCTCCGGATTCAACGTTTCATGAAACAATTTGAAGTCACAGTAGCCAAGGACTCTCATTCGTGAGAGTTCTTTGGCGTTTTAGCGATATAACGAAAGGGAAAAGACGGGCGAGGTGAAGATGATGAAACGATTTGACTTTGTTGCAATCGGGTGTGGTCCGTATAATCTTGGTCTCATGGCCCTTGCGGAAAAAACTGAACTGCATGGGATTTGCTTTGAGCAACGCGCGGAGATGATGTGGCATGAAGGCATGTTGATTGAAGGGATGACGATGCAAACGCATTATTTACAAGATCTCGTCACGTTGGCGGACCCGACCCATTCGGCGAGTTTTCTGAACTATTTGAGTGATACGGGTCGACTCCAAACATTTATCACGCAAGAACAAGATAAGATTCCTCGAACGGAATACAATCGTTACTTGCGATGGGTTGTAGATCAACTGTCGACGATTCGTTTCAATCATTATGTGTCTGACGTTGTAGTGGAAGAAGAGGGCTTCCTCGTGACCGTCGAATCAGATGGTCGATCGACACAAGTTCATACAAGACATCTCGTCCTAGGGACAGGGGCGGCGCCATTCGTGCCGGACGGGTTTGAACAAGTCATTCATACGAGCGATTATTTGACGTACCGGGACGTCCTCAAAGACCGATATCGTGTCGCGGTCGTGGGGAGCGGACAGAGTGCGGCGGAAGTCTTTCTGGACTTGTTGCGTGAAGCGACGGATGAACAACGCGTCGACTGGATCACACGCTCCGAACAATTTGAGTCACTCGAAGCAGGCAAGCTTGGGGATGAAATTTTTAGTGTGGATTATGTCGATTATTTTCATAAGCTACCGTACGACGCTCGGCAAGAGCTACTCGGGTCATTCGAGCGTTTCCGTCATGGTGTCAATCCTGAGACGATGACCTCGATCTATGAGACCTTGTATCATCGGACGGCAGAAGCGGAAGCGACGAAGGCTGATATGATGACACAGGTTGAAGTGGAATCGATTTCTTATGATTGGTTAACACATCGTTTGAAAGGGACCCAACGGTATACGGGAGAAGTGATTGAAAGAGAGTACGATCTCGTTGTCGTGGCGACGGGGTATCGCCCGGTGATCCCATCTTGGATAGATCAGCTCCCGGTTGTATGGGAAGTAGAGGGAGAATGGGCAGTCCGTGACACGTATGAGGTGATCATGAGCGAGTCGCTAGGCGGAAAGTTGTTTACGCACACGAATATAGAGCATTCACATGGTCCGGCTGCGACGAATCTCGGGATGGCAGTCTATCGAAATGCGGTCATTTTGAACGACATGGCTGGAGAAACGATCTATCCGATTCGTCATCAGAAGCCGTTTACGACATTTTGAACAAAAAAAGGCTAGGCGAGTCGCCTAGCGGAATCAGGGGGGAATACTTGAAGTCTTGCTTGATTTGTATTTACCCCGCACTTCGACTTTAAAACATACCAACACGTCAAAAATAATCTTTTTTGCTAAATTCTACACTTTATCGAAAAAAGTATGTTATAGTAAGTTGATGAATTTAGCATAGGAGTTGTTTGTAATGGCAAAATACGAAAAAGATCAAGTATTAACAGGTAAAGTAACAGGAATCCAACCTTTCGGTGCTTTCGTAGCACTCGACGATGAGACTCAAGGTCTTGTACACATTTCAGAAATCTCACACGACTACGTAAAAGACGTAAACGATTACGTTCAAGTTGGTCAAGAAGTTGAAGTGAAAATCCTTGAAGTGGACGAAGCTTCTAAAAAAATCAAGCTTTCAATGAAAGCGACTCAAGAAGCTCCAAAACGCGAGAAGTCTGCGAAGCCAGCTCGTCGTGCGCCACGCCGCAACGAAGCATCTTCAAACTTCAAGCAAGAAGAAGCTCCAGGATTCACAGTCCTCAAAGACAAACTTGAAGACTGGATCAAAAACACAAACTTCAAGAAGTAAGTGTTTCAAGGTGGCCCGTTCTAAACGGGTCACCTTTTTTATTTTACAGGAATCGGCGGATTGAATGACGAAACTGTAAAGCGAATAGGAGGGGATGGCATGAAGATTGGCATCATCGGAACGGGAGGAATTGCGACGAGTGCCCATATCCCGAATTATGTCAAAGCAGGCATGGATGTGGTAGCGGTCATGAACCGGACACGGGCAAACGGGGAACGTGTCGCACGACAGTTCGGCATCCCGAACGTTTATGAGACGGTCGAAGAGATGCTTTCACGCGAAAATCTCGATGCGGTCAGTATATGTACACCAAACGCCTTACATAAAGAGCAAGTGCTGCTTGCGCTTGAAGCAGGATGTCACGTTCTCTGTGAGAAGCCACCGGGAATTTCAGAGAATGAAGCGATCGAGATGTTGGAAGCGGCAAAACGAGCCGGAAAAACATTGCATTACGGATTCCATTACCGACATCGTGAGGATACGGTTCTGTTGAAGCGAATGATTGATGCGGGTGAACTCGGAGACATCTATGCAGCGACGGCGCTCGCGCTTCGACGGCGTGGAATTCCGGGATGGGGTGTCTTCACGAATAAAGAACTGCAAGGCGGGGGTGCATTACTCGACATAGGTGTGCATATGTTAGACCTGGCGCTTCATTTGATGGGATACCCGAAACCGAGAGAGGTCGTCGGTCATGTCGGTCAGTACTTAGGGAATCGTTCGGGTGTCGGCTTGCTGGGGGAATGGGACGCGAGTTCGCTCACAGTCGAGGATACGGCGAGAGCGATGGTCACGTTTGAAAACGGAGCATCCTTATTACTCGACGTCAGCTACATGGCCAACATCGAGGAAAAAGATACGATGCGAGTGGAATGTCGCGGCACGAAAGCCGGAGCCAGTCTGTTCCCGCTCACACTTCACACGGAGAAATTTGGGGCATTGTTTGACGAGCGACCAGCTTATTTGACTGAACACGACCCGTATGAGCGGCAAATCCGACTCTTCCTTGAGGCCTGTGGAGAAGAGCCGAACTATCAGCAAGCGGAGGAAGCGGTCATCTTGCATCACATCATCGACCGTATCTATCAGTAAGCACGATACTTTTCATTCCGTGAAAACAGGGTATATAGTGTAGGTGTTACATATTTCTATGAGGAGGTTAACTTATGCACAACTTTGAATACAAAAACCCGACAAAACTAATTTTTGGGACACATCAGGTCGAAAAATTAGGTGGAGAACTAGAAGCGCTTGACGCGAAGAAAGTGATGCTCGTCTATGGTGGCGGAAGCATCAAAAAGAACGGGACGTACGATGAAGTCGTGGCCGAGCTTGAAAAAGCCGGTATCTCATACGTAGACTTCTCAGGTGTTGAACCGAACCCACGGATTGAGACTGTACGTCGTGCGGTGAAATTTGCGCGTGAAGAGGACGTTGATGCCTTGCTAGCTGTCGGTGGCGGTTCCGTCATCGACTGCACAAAACTGATTTCAGCAGCGATTCCATATGACGGGGACGCGTGGGACATCGTACTTCGTGAACATATCCCGACAGAGGCGGTACCATTCGGGACAGTCCTTACACTCGCTGCGACAGGGTCGGAGATGAACTCGGGATCGGTCATCACGAACTGGGAGACTCAAGAGAAGTTCGGTTGGGGTCACCCACTTGTATTCCCGACATTCTCGATCCTCGATCCACGTTACACCGTGTCAGTTCCAAAAGACCAGACAATTTATGGCATCGTCGACATGATGAGCCACTGTTTCGAGCAATACTTCCACCCGAACCATGCGCCGGTACAAGAACGCATGACAGAAGGTGTGTTGAAAGCGGTCGTCGAATCGGCACCCAAACTCGTCAACGATTTAGAAAACGTAGACCTCCGTGCCATCATCTTATTCTCAGGTACGATGGCATTGAACGGTGTACTTCAAATGGGTGCAGCCGGTGACTGGGCATCGCACAACATCGAACACGCCGTATCTGCTGTCCATGACATCCCGCATGCTGGGGGCCTCGCGATCCTCTTCCCACGTTGGATGGAACATGTGTTGGATGAAGACAATGCGGCTCGCTTTGCTCGACTCGGTACGGAAGTGTTCGATGTGGAGCCAGGTGCAACGGATTTAGAGACAGGGAAGCGTACAATCGAGGCCATCCGTGCGTTCTTCGATCAACTCGGTGCACCGAACTCGCTTCGTGACTACGATATCGATGAGTCGACATTCGATGCGATTCTTGATTCTGCGATGAAACGTGGTGCATTTGGTCGTTTCCGTACGCTCGAACGGGAAGATGTTGCGCATATTCTCGAACTAAGTAAATAAGGCGATTTCTTGCCTATTTTGCAATAATGATTGAACGAATCTAGACTTTCCGTTTATGATGGGTCATGTATGGCTCTTTTACGAGCGATTTAAAGGAGGAAATGACATGTCAACTGTACGTTTCGATTATTCAAACGCGCTCTCATTCGTAGGGAAGCATGAAATCGACCAAATGCAAGAAACGGTAAAAACTCTCCACTCGGTGATTCACGAGCGGAGCGGTGCCGGAAGTGATTTTCTTGGGTGGGTCGACCTTCCGACCGAATACGATCAAGATGAGTTCGCACGAATCAAAGCTGCGGCGGAACGAATTCGCGAGAATTCAGATGTTCTCGTCGTCGTCGGAATCGGAGGTTCTTACCTCGGTGCCCGTGCAGCGATCGAAATGCTTCAACATTCGTTCTTCAACGTATTGTCAAAAGAAGAGCGCAAGGCGCCACAAGTATTCTATGCGGGCCATAACATCTCTTCAACGTATATGAGAGAGTTGCTTCAAGTGCTTGAAGGGAAAGACGTCTCAATCAACGTCATCTCGAAATCAGGAACGACGACAGAACCTGCGATCGCATTCCGTGTCCTCAAGCAATTCATGGAAGACAAGTATGGTCAAGACGGAGCGCGTGAGCGGATCTATGCGACGACAGACCGTGCCCGTGGCGCCCTCAAGACGCTCGCGGACGCTGAAGGTTACGAGACGTTCGTTATTCCAGATGACGTCGGTGGACGTTTCTCTGTCCTCACACCGGTCGGACTTCTTCCGATTGCCGCTGCAGGAATCGATATCGATGCTTTGATGGAAGGCGCACGCGATGCACAAAACGCCTACAGCTCGCCAGAATTGGCTGAGAACGAAGCGTATCAGTATGCAGTCGTACGTAATGCTCTCTATGCGAAAGGTAAATCGATTGAGATGCTCGTCAACTACGAACCAGCTCTACACTACGTGTCAGAGTGGTGGAAACAGCTTTACGGAGAATCAGAAGGGAAAGACAACAAAGGGATCTTCCCTGCGGCTGTCGACTTCTCGACTGATCTTCACTCGATGGGTCAATACATTCAAGAAGGCCGTCGCGACTTGTTCGAGACAGTCATCCGTGTGAAAGAAGTCCGTCACACAATGAACGTCCCAGAAGACGCACAAGACTTGGATGGTTTGAACTTCCTCGCAGGCGAAACAATCCAATTCGTGAACGACAAGGCGACAGAAGGGACGCTCCTCGCACATACAGATGGGGACGTACCGAACCTTGTCGTCGAATTGCCAGAGATGACACCTTACCACCTCGGTTACTTGTTCTACTTCTTCGAGAAAGCATGTGCAATGAGCGGATACATCCTCGGGGTTAACCCGTTCAACCAACCTGGCGTTGAAGCATACAAAGCGAACATGTTCGCATTACTCGGTAAACCAGGGTATGAAGAACAAAAAGCAGAACTTGAAAAACGCTTGAATCAATAAGAAAACGAATCGGTCCGCGTGTCGGACCGATTTTTTTGTTTGAAACTGGGTGCAGACAAGGTAAAGTGAGAGTAGACAGGGGAAAGAAAGGGATGGACTATGAAGACATTCAAGGATTACTATCATAATCAAGTCGAGTTAAGCTTCACTCATTATCCGTTCTCAGACACGCCGCTCCACGTCTGGGTCGTCGCCCGATATAAGGACAAATGGGTATTGACGAAACATAAGCAACGAGGGCTCGAATTCCCAGGTGGGAAAGTCGAGCCGGGCGAACATGAGGATGCCGCTGCCATCCGGGAAGTATATGAAGAGACCGGAGGCGTCGTCAAGACATTACGATACATGGGGCAGTATCGTGTGCTCGGCCGCGGCGACACCGTCATCAAAAACATTTATTTTGCGGAAATCGAACGATTCGAAGATCATCCCGCAGTCGACGAGACGGATGGGGCCGTCTTGATCGATGTCTTGCCGGACAACCTACTACGGAATCCACGTTACAGTTTTATGATGAAAGACCGTGTCTTACCGGAAACGATGAGGGTGCTCCATGAGCAACACTTGGTTTGATCGGGTCGACGTCTTGCCACCTTATGCCGGTTATCGGGTGACGCGTGGGTGGTATACGACAAATGATGGGGAAGAGGTCGTCGCCTATTCGATTGAACCGAAACGGTCGAACGGACAGGTATTGATGTACTTACGAGGGGGGACGGCACGAATCGGAGACGTCCGGTTGCCGCGACTCATGCAATTTGCGGCACGTGGTTTTCATGTGGTGGCCCCGGTTTATCGAGGCAATCACGGAGGTACGGGAAAAGAAGACTTCGGTGGAGAGGATTTAGAAGACGTACTCTCACTCTATGATCGCGTCCAAACGAGTGGACGACCGATTCATGCACTCGGTTTTTCGCGCGGTGGGATGATGGCACTCTCTCTCGCATCTGAACGACCGGTCACCACTGTCACTTCATGGGCCGGTGTGACGAATCTAGAGTGGACGTATGAAGAGCAGCGCTCGATGCGGAAGATGTTACGTCGCATGACGGGCGGGGACCCTGAATCGGCAGAAACGGCATATACGGAACGTTCTCCGCTCTATAAGGAATGGGGCGCTCCAACGCTGATCATCCATGGTACGGATGATGAGCAGGTCCGATTGCGCCATGCGACGGCAGTCGCCGAGAAATTAGGTGAGCAGGCCGAGTTTTGGGTGCTTCCGTTCGGACACCAACTCCCGTTTTGGGATAAATGGGAGACGACCGAACAAGCGATGGAATGGATGCTACAACAAGCGAAAGCACCGACTCGATGAGTCGGTGCTTTCGTATTAGATGACCAGTGGACCGGCTGCGATGACCGATTCACTCGCTTTCGTGAACCGTGTGAAGTTCTCTTTAAACTTCATCGCGAGTGCCTTCGCCTCGACATCGTAGCGAGCTGGGTCGCTCCACGTGTCACGTGGATTGAGCACGTTACTCGGTACGCCTTCGATGGCTACTGGAATCTCGACGTTGAAAATGTCATGTTTCTTCGTCTCGACGTCACGAAGTTGACCGTTGACTGCGGCGTTGACCATCGCACGCGTGTAAGCGAGTTTCATACGTGAACCTTCACCGTATGCACCGCCAGTCCAACCTGTGTTGACGAGGTAGACATCCACGTCGTGTTCCTCAATCAATTTACCGAGCATATCCGCGTAACGCTCTGGAGCGAGCGGAAGGAACGGTGAACCGAAGCAAGTCGAGAATGTCGCCTGCGGTTCTGTGACACCGCGCTCGGTGCCGGCAAGTTTTGACGTATAACCCGACAAGAAGTGGTACATCGCCTGTTCTTTCGTCAGTTTGCTGATCGGAGGCAAGACGCCATATGCATCTGCCGTCAAGAAGACAATCGTATTCGGATGACCTGCGCGAGATGGGAGCATCGCATTGTCGATGAACTCGATTGGATATGCCGCACGTGTGTTTTCCGTCAGGGAAATGTTCTTATAGTCCGGTGTACGATCTTCATTCAACACGACGTTTTCAATCAATGAACCGAAGCGAATCGCATCATAGATTTGAGGTTCGTTCTCACGAGACAAGTTGATCGTCTTCGCGTAACAACCTCCTTCGATGTTGAAGACCCCGTCCGGTGACCATCCGTGTTCGTCGTCTCCAATCAAGTGACGCTCAGGGTCAGCCGAGAGCGTTGTCTTCCCAGTGCCCGACAATCCGAAGAAGAGTGCCGTTTCGTTCGCATCGTTGACGTTTGCTGAACAGTGCATCGATAACACGTTCTGCTCAGGTAGCAAGAAGTTCATGACGGAGAAGATAGATTTTTTAATTTCGCCACCGTATTCTGTTCCCCCGATCAGAATCGTGCGCTTGGCGAATGAAACGAGAATGAACGTCTCAGAGTTCGTACCATCGACCGCAGGGTCTGCTTTATAGCTCGGTGCATAAATGACCGTGAACGGGTCGAACGCACCTTTCGTCGGCCATTCGCGTAAGAACAATTGTTTGGCGAACAGACTGTGCCACGCATACTCCGTAATGGCACGGACAGGCAACGTATAGTGTTCATCTGCACCAGCGGATGCTTCTAGATAATACAGCTTATCCTTCTTTTCTAAATGGTTGAGAACTTTGTCAAGAAGTGCTGAAAACTTCTCTTCTGCGATCGGTTGGTTCACTTTACCCCAATCGACGAGGTTGTTGCTGACTTCATCTTGTACGACGAATTTGTCTTTCGGTGACCGTCCGGTAAAAGCACCGGTGCTGACAGATAATGCCCCGTCTTTTGTCAGTACACCTTCACCATTTTGAATGGCTTCTTCCACCAGCTCTGGAACCGTCAAGTTCCGTAACATGTCGGCACCATTAATTAATTCTTCGATTTTCAGGAGCGTTGTCGCCATCCTGAATCCCACCTTTCCCCTAAATAGATGTGGATGAAATCCGCATACTTCCGCGATTACGATTAATCAGTATGACATTTTTAATTATATGTGACACACTAATTAAACACAAGCGTTTCTTCTCTCTAAGTAAGCGCTTTCTTACAAAGTCATTTTATCACATTCTCTTATCACAAGGTGTTAAAAAAAAGAAACGAAATAAAAAAATGTTTGACGATTCACAAACAGAAATGTTTTGCAAGTCTGTGAAAACTTTTACGAATTCGTCCGATTCCCTTGACATAATCGAGTGTCATTTATATGATGGTTTTCGTAACGGATACTCTTATTCTGAGCGGTGGAGGGAACAAGGCCCTACGAAGCCCAGCAACCGTCCGACATGAAGTCTTGTGCGGAAAAGGTGCTATCCTGAAGCGAAGCCATTAGCTTCGAACGATAAGAGGGTAAGGAAGAACGATTCAACCTTTCCCCATGTATGTCATCGGGGGAGGTTTTTTTCATTACCGTCCCAAAGCAACGCGTAAGGGGAACGAGTACCGTCCACATAATACCCTTATTATAGGAGGTTTTTTGAATGTCAAAATTGAACCGTCGACTTTTTACTTCAGAGTCGGTTACTGAAGGACATCCAGACAAAATTTGTGATCAGATCTCTGACTCCATCTTGGATGCCATTTTAGCGGAAGACCCGAATGCCCGTGTTGCGGCAGAAACGTCTGTCACAACAGGTCTTGTACTCGTAGCTGGTGAAATCACAACGTCAACTTACGTGGATATCCCGAAAGTTGTCCGTGAAACAATCCGCGAAATCGGATACACGCGTGCGAAATATGGCTTTGATGCTGAAACGTGTGCGGTCTTGACGTCAATCGATGAGCAATCGGTAGACATCGCGCAAGGTGTTGACCAGGCGCTTGAAGCACGTGAAGGTCAGATGACTGAAGAGGAACTCGATGCAATCGGTGCAGGAGACCAAGGTCTTATGTTCGGATATGCGACAAACGAGACACCTGAGCTCATGCCGCTTCCAATCTCGTTGGCACACAAGTTGTCACGTCGTCTTGCTGAAGTGCGTAAGAACGGTACGCTCGAGTACCTTCGTCCGGACGGGAAGACGCAAGTAACGGTCGAGTATGATGAGGACAACAACCCTGTTCGCATCGATACGATTGTTATTTCGACACAACACGCTGAAGAAATCACGCTTGAGCAAATTCAAGAAGACTTGAAAAAACATGTCATCGAGGCAGTCATTCCGGCTGAACTCATCGATGCTGAAACAAAATACTTCATCAACCCGACTGGTCGCTTCGTAATCGGTGGACCACAAGGGGACGCAGGTTTGACTGGACGTAAGATCATCGTCGATACGTACGGTGGATACGCTCGTCACGGTGGCGGTGCATTCTCTGGTAAAGATCCTACAAAAGTTGACCGTTCAGCGGCATACGCAGCCCGCTATGTAGCGAAAAACATCGTTGCAGCAGGACTTGCTGATAAAGCAGAAGTTCAACTTGCATACGCAATCGGTGTTGCACACCCAGTATCAATCGCTGTCGATACGTTCGGCACAGGTAAATTGAGCGAAACGGAACTCGTTGAACTCGTTCGCGAGAACTTCGATCTCCGTCCAGCAGGCATCATCAAGATGCTTGATCTTCGTCGCCCAATCTACAAACAAACGGCAGCTTACGGTCACTTCGGTCGTACAGACATCGAACTCCCATGGGAGCAAACAGATAAAGCAGCCATTCTTGAAGAAGGCGCGAAACGTTTCGCGTAATCATCAAAAACGACCTTTCCGAGGAAAGGTCGTTTTTTTATGCTATCGGTGGTACCTGTTTGTTCGAATCGGATGAAGAATCGGTTGTCGGATCTTGTCCAAGCGCCGTATCCTTCGCTTCGACGACTTTCTCCCCGATGTCCTGTAAGTCCGACTTGGCCTCTTGAGCCGTCTCGACGATTTTAGTGACGTCCTCTTTCACGGTATCGACTTCCCCGACGACTTTTTCGTATACGTTTTGGACATCTGTAGAGACTTCTTGAATCTTTGTCGAGGCCGACTTCACTTGTTCAATGACTTGAGACGCCTTTCCGGCAGGATCTTGTTTCACTTCGTTGACGATGCCCCCGACCGACGATTTCGCATTCGAGAGGGATTGCTTTGTCTGCTCCCGGTTCGAGGAGCTAAGTAAGGCGAGTAGACCACCGACGAGTGCACCGAGCAACATCCCGGTCACGACACTGATTTTTGGACTTCCCCCGTCCAATTGATCGAATTGGCGGTTCGGGTTTGCTGTCTGATCTACTTTCGGGTCATGTTCTTGTCTAGGTTCCATGTGGTTCCACTCCTTCGTTTGATTGGCATTGGTTGTGTTATACCCTAGAGCAATGTCTACGTAACGTTTTCTGATGAATCGTCATGAAAAAGAAATGAAGGAGCAGGATAAAAACACCGGGATAGGGAATGATACAAATAGATTGGCCAAAAGGGGGAAGCTGTCATGAACATGAGGGAAGCAGTGCCAGAAGATGCGACGCTGATTCGGAACATCGCGCTGGCGACCATTTCACGGGATGATTCCAATCGAACGAGAGCGATGGAACGCGCGTATCGGCAAGAAGAGATTGTACGAGCAATCAGTTCAAGTGAAGAAGCACGAGAACAGTATTTTATCGTTGGCGAATATGAAGAAGATGTCATCGGATTTTGTCATGCCATCGATCGCGGTGACATGTGGGAGATGCTCCGCCTCTATCTGCACCCCGATTATCATCGAAACGGCTACGGCGCAGCCTTTTTGGCCCACCTTCAATCGAAAAAAGAACAGCCGATGGAAGTGTACGTTGAGAATTCGAATGAGCAAGCAATCGCCTTCCTCTTGCATCAATCTTTCAAAGAAGTGAATCGCATCCAGGAAGAGGTGTATGATCGCCCGATGGAACTCATCCATTTACGATATGACCCGAGCTAAGCCTCCAGACGGATTTTATTTAAACATCAGTTGCGGCTGATGTTTTTTTGATACAATGAATGTAGTCTATAAACGAGGTGACGGCTGTATGGCAAATGAAGAAGTACGAAAAGGAGTCATCGTCATCGTGTATCCGTTACAATTCACGTCACGGATCAGCGAGAACTTTATTCGACGGCTCGAAGACGAGTATGAAGTCATCGTCGTCCGCGAACAATCGATTGGATTGACGGCGGATGACCATAAGCAACTAATCAAGCGAGCATTGCGCGAGGCAGGAGAATATAAATTACCGATTCATGTCGTGGCATTCAGCCTTGGCGCACTCTTAACGAATCGCCTTTTGCAGGAGTACGATGTGCCACTCGGGAGTCTCACATACATCTCCCCATTGTTTGATTGGCATGCTACTCGTCAAATTGGTGGATTGAAACAAGTCGTCGCAAGTGCTGTCGACCGTTTTCGCCCTGACTTGCCACTCGGGATGATGACATTCACCGGCGGGGGAGACGAGTCGTCCCGATTCGGAGAAATCACGTATGCGCAATATCGAGAAATCGAAGAGGAAATCGTCGAGCATCAGGAAGAGAAGAAGCATCTGCCACGCCTTCCGCTCGCCTGTTTCTATGCACCAGACGACCAGTTTGCGGACGTGAAGTTGACGTTGAATGTTTGTCGAAAAATCGGTGGGGACCAAGTGTATATCCGGCGATTGGAAGGATTCCCACACTTTGGTTACGAACGATTGAACACGAAATTCGCGGAAACCCTCATGACGTTTTATGAATTGATTCAAGAATGACAGAAGGCGACTCTAATGAGCCGCCTTTTTCTTATGCACGTTTTTCAATCGCCACGATGAATGGGGGATGATTGACTTGGTTGATAAATCCATAACGCAGGACGCCTGCCTGTTTTTGATCGAGGGACTCTACATAATGAAGCACCTCGTCTCGTTCAACTTTCCCACTTTCATGTCCGTGGTAAATCACGATGACGATGACGCCACCGACAGCCATGACGTCTAATAGTTGGGATAATGCGGCAATCGTCGTATTTCCGTGTGTCGTGATCGATTTATCACTTCCCGGTAAATACCCTAAGTTGAAGACGGCCGCGGTGATCGGACGCGCTTCCTTTTCAACGACCGCTTGGACCGTATCGTGACTATCATGAATCACGGTCACACGTTCACTGACATCCGCTTCTTCAACCCGCGCCTTTGTGGCTGCTACAGCTTCTGATTGGATATCAAAAGCATAGACATGTCCTGTCTCGCCTACAGCATTCGCTAAGAACAACGTATCGTGTCCGTTCCCGGCCGTCATATCGATGGCGACCTGACCTTCCTCGAGATGGTCATGTAGTAATTGTTTTGCAAAAGGTAGTACTCTCATTAATCCCATACATCTCATCCCTCTTTTTTCCTTGAAAAGAATCCCGGCGCTCCAATTCCGCACGAATCTTGTTTAGCACCTGCATCTTGTGACGGCTCCATAGCGGACCGATCAAGAGGTCGGGAGGACCGTCTCCTGTCAAACGATGGACGATCACCTCGGGGGGAATCCGTTCGAGTTGATCACAGACGAGGGAGACGTATGTGTCTTCCTCCATCAAGTCGAGCAGTCCTTTCTCATATTGACGGGCGAGCGGTGTGTGTTTCAAGACGTGAAGTAAATGGATCTTGATTCCTTGTATGTCCATTTTAGCAACTTCTCGTGCCGTGTCGAGCATCATCTCTGGTGTCTCACCTGGGAGGCCATTGATGATATGAACGCAGACACGAATGTTGTGACGGCGAAGTTTCGCAAGACCGGTCAAAAACGATTGATAGTCGTGCCCGCGATTGATCTTTTTAGCGGTGGTGTCGTGTACGGTCTGAAGACCAAGCTCTACCCAAAGGGAAGTCCGTTCATTCAACTCTGCTAAATAGGCGACGACGTCGTCCGGCAAGCAGTCAGGACGTGTCGCAATCGAGAGACCGACGACCCCATCCTCATTTAGTGCCGGTTCATACAATTCACGTAACCGCTCGACTGGTGCATACGTATTACTAAACGCTTGGAAATAAGCAATATAATTGGCATTTTTCCACTTCCGGTGGAGACGAGCCTTCACTTCTGCAAATTGAATGGGAATCGGATCGCAAGCATTTCCCGCGAAATCACCACTTCCATCGTCCGAACAGAAGGTGCATCCGCCTTTTGAGACACGTCCGTCACGGTTCGGGCACGTGAAGCCACCATCGAGTGGCACTTTAAACACCTTGCCCCCGTACTCTCGGCGATACGCCTCATTTAGTGTATGGTAGCGATTTTGACCGAATGGATTCATGTTCATCTCTCCTCCCTTGCTCATCCTATCACAAACGGAAAATGACAAAACTTCATAATAAGTAATTTTTCTTGACACTTCGTTGGCGTTCGTTTAGGTTTGATAAGGAAATCTTGTCGATTCGGCCTTTTTGTGCCGATTTTTTTAATGTGAAAGAAGAATGAAAGGAGGACTTGGTGTGAACAATAAAATGCCAATTTCGGTATGGATTTTAGTCATTGCGATGGCGCTCAATACAACGGCGGCGTCTTTTTTATGGCCATTTAACACACTGTATATTCATGATTTTTTAGGTGAGTCGATGACGCTTGCTGGGGTGGCGCTTCTTGTGAACTCGGCACTCGCGATTGTCGGGAACTACATCGGAGGGACGCTATTCGATCGAATCGGTGGGAAGACGACGTTGATGATTTCTGTCGGTCTCTTGCTCGCGAGCTCGCTTGGATTTTTACTGTTTCATGCCACGTTCTTCGGCTATCTCGTATGGCTCGGATTGATCGGTCTTTCAGGTGGACTCGTCTTTCCGACCGTATATGCGTTTGCGGGTCTCATTTGGCCAGAAGGGGGACGCCGTTCGTTCAATGCGATTTACGTCGCGCAAAACGTGGGGGTCGCCCTCGGTACGGCAATGAGTGGTCAAATCGCTCGATTTAACATCGAGTGGATTTTTTATGCGAACTTCTTCTTATCGGTCTTATTTGTCGTAGTGCTCTTGTTTGGACTGCGTTATTTGAAAAATCCGGCACGTCCTGTCGTTCAGTCGCAACTAGAAGCGGCAGCCACGACACTATCGAGTGCGACGATGAAATCGATGTGGTATGTCGCCGTCGGTTATGCGGTGCTTTGGTTCGTGTATGTTCAATGGCAGGGGACGATTGCGGTTCACTCGAAAGATCTCGGCGTCACAATCAGTCAATACTCACTCCTTTGGACAGTGAACGGGGCGATGATTGTCTTCGCACAACCGTTGCTCAACCGCGTCTTACGACAGTTTGAGGACGACTTAAAACGTCAATTGATCATCGGGGCATCCATCTTCCTCGGTGCGTTCTTGATTGTCCCATTCGCTGGTGGATTCGGGATGTTCATGGTCGCGATGGTTGTCATGACCATCGGGGAGATGTTTGTCTGGCCGGCTGTTCCGACGATTGCGGCGAAACTTGCCCCACCTGGGAAAGCTGGGCAATACCAAGGGCTCGTCAATATCGCAGCATCCGTCGGTCGAATGATTGGACCGACGTTGTCTGGTTTTGTCTATGACATGTTCGGCATTACAGCAGTCTTCGGCATGCT
This sequence comes from Exiguobacterium sp. BG5(2022), assembly GCF_031844365.1. Classification (GTDB taxonomy): domain Bacteria; phylum Bacillota; class Bacilli; order Exiguobacteriales; family Exiguobacteriaceae; genus Exiguobacterium; species Exiguobacterium profundum. Next base: position 1,215,120 of record NZ_JAUZVB010000001.1, on the reverse strand, counting down.
TCTACTACTTGCTACGTTGGCCTTAACGCTATTTGTCATCATGAAAGACATTCGTGTCACAGAAAAATCAAGTTGACGTTGAATTTCAGAATGGGCTAAAATAGACTACGATGAATAGCAAGCGTTGAAGAGGACTAGTAGCGAACGTTCCGTTTCAAAGAGAGTCGATGGATGGTGTGAATCGATAAGCGGATGTTGTGAACTCGCCTTGGAGCTGTTTTCCTGAAACGAGTAGGGAAAACCGGGGTTACGCCTCGTTACCGGCGTCTCAAGTGGCAGCAATGCAACATGGGTGGTACCGCGGAGAGCTTTCAAGCCTTTCGTCCCATTTTCGGGGACGGAAGGCTTTTTATTATGCAGAGGAGGAAGAATGTTGAGCTATTTTAAACATCAAGAAATCGAGCCGAAGTGGCAAAAGCGTTGGGAAGAGAAAGAAGCATTTAAAACGACAGAAGACCCGGAGAAGGATTGTTTCTATGTCCTTGATATGTTCCCGTACCCATCCGGTGCAGGTCTTCACGTTGGTCACCCGGAAGGTTATACGGCGACGGATATCATCGCTCGTATGAAACGGATGCAAGGATATAACGTTCTTCATCCGATTGGCTGGGATGCATTCGGTCTTCCTGCCGAGCAATATGCACTCGACACAGGGAACGACCCGCGTGAATTCACAGCGCGCAACATCGAGACGTTCCGCCGTCAGTTGAAAGAACTCGGATTCTCATACGATTGGGACCGTGAAATTAGCACGACGGACCCGAAATACTATAAATGGACGCAGTGGATCTTCACGCAACTCTTCGAACGTGATCTCGCATACGTCGATGAAGTTGCGGTCAACTGGTGCCCGGCTCTCGGTACGGTCCTTGCGAACGAGGAAGTCATCGATGGCTTGTCAGAGCGTGGGAACCACCCTGTTTACCGTGTCCCGATGAAGCAGTGGGTGCTTCGTATCACAGAATACGCAGAGCGTTTGCTTGAAGACTTGGAAGGTCTCGATTGGCCTGAGAGCGTGAAAGAGATGCAACGCAACTGGATTGGCAAATCGGTCGGTGCCGAGGTCGACTTTAAGGTCGACGGTCATGATAAGATCGTCACGGTATTCACAACACGTCCAGATACACTTCACGGGGCGACATACGTGACACTCGCACCAGAGCATCCGTTCACGAAAGTGGTCACGACACCGGAACAATCGACGGCAGTCGAAGCATACATTGAGGAAGTCTCGAAGAAGACGGACCTCGAGCGTACAGACCTTGCCAAAGAGAAGACAGGTGTCTTCACGGGCGCTTATGCGATCAACCCGGTGAACGGCGAGAAACTTCCGATTTGGACAGCGGACTACGTTCTCTCGACATATGGGACAGGTGCAGTCATGGCTGTTCCTGGACACGATGAGCGCGATTATGAGTTTGCGAAAACGTTCGACCTCCCGATCCGTGAAGTCGTCAAAGGTGGAAACGTGGAAGAGGCGGCTTACGTCGAAGACGGTGAGCACGTCAACTCTGGTAGCTTGAACGGACTTAATAAAGCCGATGCCATCAAGACGATCATTGAAGAGCTCGAAGCTAGTGGCACAGGGCGTGCGAAGACGACATATCGTCTTCGTGACTGGTTGTTCAGCCGTCAACGTTACTGGGGCGAGCCGATTCCGGTCGTCCATATGGAAGACGGAACGATGAAGACGGTACCGGTCGAAGAACTTCCGCTCGAACTTCCGATCATCGATGAAATCAAACCATCTGGTACAGGTGAGTCACCACTTGCGAACGCAGAAGAGTGGTTGACGTATACAGATCCGGTCACAGGGGAAAAAGGTCGTCGCGAGACGAACACGATGCCACAATGGGCAGGTAGCTGCTGGTACTACATCCGTTACATCGATCCAGATAACGAAGAGATGATTGCGGATCCTGAGAAACTCAAGCGTTGGCTTCCAGTCGACTTGTATATCGGGGGTACGGAGCATGCCGTTCTTCACTTGCTCTATGCACGTTTCTGGCATAAAGTTCTTTACGATATCGGTGTCGTCCCGACGAACGAACCGTTCCAAAAACTCTACAACCAAGGGATGATCCTCGGGGAGAACAACGAGAAGATGTCGAAATCTCGTGGGAACGTCGTCAACCCGGATGATATCGTGAAGTCGCACGGAGCCGATACACTTCGTCTTTACGAAATGTTCATGGGACCACTTGATGCAGCAATCGCATGGTCGACGAATGGTCTTGACGGGGCACGTCGCTTCCTCGACCGCGTTTGGCGTTTATTCGATCAGACGAACTTCGCAGACGTGGCACCGACTGCAGACTTTGAACGCACGTATCATCAGACGGTGAAAAAAGTCACGGAGGACTATGAAGCCCTTCGCTTCAACACGGCAATCTCGCAGTTGATGGTCTTCGTCAATGAAGCGAACAAACAAGAGACGTTGCCGAAATCGCAAATGGCCGACTTCATCAAGATGCTTTCACCGGTCGCGCCGCACTTGTCTGAAGAGTTGTGGGAGAAGATGGGCATGACAGAAGAGTTGACGTATGCGGCTTGGCCGACATACGATGAGTCAAAACTTGTGAGCGACACGATTGAAGTCGTCATCCAGGTGAACGGGAAACTTCGTGCGAAAATGCACGTCTCGCGTGACGCATCAAAAGAAGCACTTGAGGCGGAAGCACTCGGGAACGAGCGTGTCCAAGAGTTCACAGAAGGCAAGACGGTTCGTAAAGTCATTGTCGTTCCTGGAAAACTCGTTAATATTGTAGTTGGCTAACAAAAAGAATGTGTGACATTGTCGCACATTCTTTTCTTTTTGGTGAGGTCATTTTCTTTTATTGACGGTTTTGATACACTAAAGGGCGATACTGAAGTAGAAGGGGACGACATGTCCATGAAACGTTCTTATGTGCTATACACGACATTATGTGCTGTCGTGGTCGGTGTGATCCTTTGTTATGTTTTTGTCTTTTCAGATGAAGAGATTCAACGACAGGTCGCCTCGACATTTGAAAAAATTGATATTCAAACGAGTCATCAAACGGCCTCACTTCCACCCGTGGAAGCTGCGCAGGATGATGAAGATATCGATACGACCGATGCCCTCGAACAAATCAGTCAAATCGATGAAGTGTATTACAGTGACACAATCGGGGCGTATTTGGTCTTAACCGAACAAGCTGAATTTTTTGAAGTGAGCGGAAACGGGACGCGCGTCAACTCTGTGCTCCAACTTGAGAATTCAGGCAAACAGCGCCTCGATGACTTTATCGGGATGCGCATGGTCGAAGAAAATCTTGTGTATGCAGTGACAGCGAACGGTACGCTCATTACAATCGAGCGAGAAGAAGGACGCTGGGTCGAGCGGCCACGTAAACAAATCAAAGGACTCGTGTCGGAAGACCGAATCTTTGGTCTTGGGTATGACCGGGAAACGAAACGGCTGTTCATGATGAACCGATTAGCGGATACCCCGGACCTTGAGCTCCTTTATGTCGAAGAACGGGAGATCGAACCGGAGACTCCGGCCGATGACAAATCATCAGAAACCTCGACTGACGCTGACACGACTACTAAAGAAACAGAAGAATCATCGGAAGATTCAACGACAGAAAACGTCTCGACGAATGACAATGCCTCAAGCGAAACGGCTGCAACTGAAGACGCGCCTGACAATGAGTCGAACGAACAAGAAGCGGAAGAAGAGAAACAAGAGCCCGAGACCGAATGGATGCTTGATTCACGACAAGCGTTATCTGCTGACGGGATGAGTGCTTCCATCCAGCAAAAATTCGAACGGTTCGAAGGAGTTGGGCTAGTCGAGAGGCAAGGACGCATCTACGTGCTCGACTCTGAGGAGCTCGTTCTCTATACGGTCAACCCAGAAGAAGGGACCATCAACGGTCAGATGGTGACGCCTCGTGTGTATGATTCGACCGGTATGTTTTTACAAGACAATGAAATCTTTGCAATCGTCCACCCGGAAGTATTCGATTTGGATGCGTTCGTGTCCGTGGACTGATCATGGGGGAATGACAAATGAGCAAGCGTTATTTTTTTGAAGAAGTGAAACAATTTCATGAAACTTTTGGACATCCAGGAGCAAAATCGCCGAAACCGTTGACGCTTGATCGCGCGACGAAGCGTTCGGTGTGGACGGCAGAGGAAGCGGTCGTCGAGTTTTTGCATCAATCATCGCAATCGGAAGAAGAGTTTTTACAAGCCATCGAGCAATTCCAAGTAGGATTCCAGAAAGCCGTCCAAAAATCGTTGCAAGACGCTCCTCCGTCGGATGATGTGGAACGCCTCGTCGGACAAGGGGATGCATTGACGGATGCGTTATACTTTGTGATGGGCAGTTTTGTTGAACTCGGACTTGATCCCGTTCCGTTGTTTGAAATCGTCCAGCGCGCCAATATGGCGAAACTTGGACCGGACGGGAAGCCGATCTTACGCGAGTCGGACAATAAAGTCATGAAACCTGAAGGATGGATGCCACCGGAGCCGGAGCTCGAAAAAGAAGTGCGTCGTCAAATCGCAGGGAAAGAATAATCACAAACGGCTTGAGCCCTCACTAGAATGGGTTCAAGCCGTTTTTTGTTGTGATGGTAGTGATGACATGCTGATATTAGATGGGATTGGAAAGGTTATGGGAGTAATTAATGGTATAATTTAACATAAGTAAGCGAATGAGGGATATTGATCATTGATATGGAGGTCATTTAACTGAAAAAGCTATTCGGTATTCTATGTTGTAGTTCAGCACTTCTGTTAGCAGCGTGTAGTGAGGATGAAAAAGAGTTAGAATCTAAAAAATCAGAGCCTGACGTTTCAATCGAAACGATAGAAATCAATGAAGAGAATAAATTGACAATCGTCCCACTCTATACCCAATACCAACAACATTTGAACGCATCCCTTGAAACAACCGATGCGGAGGAAAATAAACAAAACTTCAAAAAATATGTATTGGATTACATAGGGGAAGTCGGAGAGGAAGAAAAGATCGATACATCTATATTAAAAACGAGCTTTTCACTAAAGCCGACTCCTCATAAGCAACAATTGCTGAAGCAGTTAGACAAATTAATCGAGCAGCATGACGAGATTAAAGAGATTATTGCATCGACATATGCAGATTCAAATCAAATTCTCCCTAAAAAGAAGGGCATGGTGTTTATCGCACCGTATAATCCTGAATTCTTCTACGATAGTGGACCGATTGAAGGGGTAGGCGCCCAAGCGTATAAAGACACCTTCATCTTGTTTCTTGATACAGATTTTGACAAAGGTGTGTTAGCCCATTCGACGGCTCATGAATACCATCATCTGATTCTTCGTGATCAAAACGAATATAACCTGAGTTCGATTCTCGAGTCAGTGATTATTGAAGGGAAAGCGGATGCGTTTGCCGACCGCATTGTCAAAGGGGTAACGCCACCGTGGTATGTAGACGTTGATGAAGCGACCATGAAACATATTGCGAGTCGAGTGAATGATTATGAAACGTCCTTCACCGATTTTGTAGTCGGTAATTATCAAAAAGATATGCCACGTTGGAGTAACTATATTCTAGGGAGGGATGTGCTCCATGACTATTTGACGGCGCACCCAGAACTGTCGATTCCCGAATGGACCTTCAAAGAAGATCATGAGATTTTAGAAAAATACAAGTATCGAGATGTGATGGAATTGGAAAATTAAGTTGAAAAGAATGTTAAAAGGCTTGACCCTGAATGAGACAGGATCAAACCTTTTAATTGTTTAGTGATCATGATAGAACGCAGACGATGCGTTTGACCGAACCTTTTACCGCCCTGTCGCCAGTTCGGCTGCATGCGATCCGGCGCAATGTCCCGTTGTGAAGGCGGCCGTGATGTTGTAGCCACCTGTGTATCCATGAATGTCGAGTACTTCACCTGCAAAGAAGAGACCTGGTGCCTTCTTTGACATCATCGTCTGTGGTGCAACTTCTTTAACCGAAACGCCGCCACCTGTGACGAACGCTTTATCAAAGTCGAGTGTCCCGACGGCGTGCATCTCGAACATTTTCAAACGTGTTGCGAAATCGATGACGGATTGCTTTTTCAACTGACTCGCGTCTTCTTCTCCAAATGCGAGTTCTTCGAGCAACAAGTCAAGAAGTCGCTCGGGGATATAGCCTTTCCATACGTTTTTAACGGCACGCTTCGGTTGGCTCTGCACTTGGTTCCACAGTTCCTGAACGAGCTCATCTCGTGACGTGTCTGGGAAGAAGTCGAGTGACAAGAGGACGACTTGTTCTTTGCTGCGTTTCCGTTCTTTGATTGTGTACTGACTGCAACGGAGCGCGATTGGACCTGAAATCCCGAAATGGGTAAAAATCATGTCTCCCTGATGCGTCTTGATCGCCTTCCCTTTTTTGCCATGCACCGTCAAAGCGACGTCCCGTAACGATAATCCTTGAAGTTGTTTCGTTCCGATGAACGCGTCATTCAATTTGATTGGCACCTCTGTCGGGAAGAGTTCGGTGATCGTGTGTCCTGCCTTCTGTGCCCATGGATAGCCGTCTCCGGTCGAACCGGTGTGTGGGACGGACTGTCCGCCGACCGCGACGACACACGCTTTTGCCTCGAGCATCTCACCGTCCATCAACTCGACAGCGTGAAACTCGTTTTCTTCATTAAAATGTAGCGTTTTGACTTCAGCTTTTTTTCGAATCTCGACGCCGAGGTCTTCGATTGCCCGAAGCAACGTGTTGACCACGTCCTGTGCTTTATCTGTCACTGGGAACATTCGTCCGTTGTCTTCCTCTTTTAGCGGAATCCCGAATCCAGTGAAAAGGTCGATGATGGATTGGTTGTCGAACTGGGCGAGGGCGCTGTATAAAAAGCGACCGTTCCCGGGGATGAATTGAATCAATTCATCGATTGGTTTTCGGTTCGTGACGTTACAACGTCCTCCACCTGAAATGGCTAATTTTCGACCGAGTTTCGAGCCTTTATCAATCAGCAAGGTCGAAGCGCCACTTTTTGCCGCTGCATACGTTGCCATGAGCCCGCTCGGCCCTCCACCGATGACGATGACATCTTTCATAGGGTATCTCCTCATTTCTTCATCTATATGATTAGTAAAATTATCGTAACTTTATTATCCGTAACAGTAAGAGTATAATGAGAAGCGGTTGTTTTGTAAAACCGAATTCATTGAAATAGTTGATTTATAGATGGAGGTACCTCATGTCATCAAGCGCCAAACAAGATTCTGGAAGAGCCTCCTTCGTCAAAGGAACGCTTCTTTTATCAGCGGGAAACTTGATTTCCCGAATGTTAGGACTACTGTATACCTTTCCGTTCCAAGCGATGGTCGGGATTGCCGGAGTGACATTATATCAAGCAGCATATACGTATTATGCGATCATGATCTCCATTTCGACGGCAGGGATTCCCGTTGCCGTTTCGAAATTTATCGCAAAATATAATGCACTAGGAGAATACGGGACAAGTCAACGACTGTTCCGACAAGGGATGAAGCTGATGCTTGCGACCGGTGTCGTCGCTTTTTTATTACTCTTTTTTGCGGCACCTTGGTTATCCGAACTGATGGTCCGAAACTCAGAGAACAATCAGCAATACATTGACTCGCTCACCCTCGTGACACGAAGCGTCAGTTTTGCCTTACTGCTCATCCCGGCGATGAGTATGGTACGTGGTTATTTCCAGGGACATCAAGACATGGCACCGACGGCAATCTCACAAGTGGTCGAACAGATTGTACGCATCCTGTTCCTCCTCAGTGGAACGATGCTCGTCTTGTTCGTCTTTGCGGATTCAAACTTCATTCAACCGATTGCCAATGCCCTCGGAGGGACGCAATCCGTTGAAACGACTGAATTGAACGGATTGAAAGTCATTGCCGTCACGATTGCGACGTTCAGTGCGTTCATCGGGGCAATCGGTAGTTTCGCCGTGCTCATCATGTATTGGAAGCGTCGGAAGGACATTCATCGTCAGACAGAGAATCCAGCGGGCACACCGGTTCGCTCGATGAAATCGTTATTGCTTGAATTGCTTAGCTATTCGATTCCAATCGTGATGGTCGGGGTATCGACCCCTCTCTATCAATTGATTGACCAATTGACGATGGTCAATACGTTGCTCAGTACGGGTGCGACCGTTTCTGAAGCAACGTCGGCGTATGGCTTTTTGACCGGGAACGCCCATAAAATTGTGTTGATTCCAGTCTCTGTCGCGGCGAGTGTATCGATGGCGACAATCCCGCTTGTGACTCGTTCGTTCACGACGGGGGACATGCAAAAAGTTCGAAATCAAGTAAACCATATTTTCCAAGTCTCGTTCTTCGTAACGATTCCTGCGGTCATTGGTCTCGTAGCACTTGCGGAGCCATTGTTTGGCACCTTGTTCCCGGGTGACCGTGAAGGATGGGTATACTTGTTCCACTACGCACCAAGTGCATTCTTCTTGGCCTATTACTCGGTCGCGGCTGCGATCCTCCAAGGGATCAACCGTCAGTACTTCACCATCTTTGCCACATCGATGGGACTGTTGACGAAACTTGCATTGAACGTACCGCTCGTCTATTGGCTCGGCGGAATCGGAGCCGGGTACGCGACCATCGCTGGATACATCGTGGCCATTATTCTCATGGTATGGATGATTCAACGAACGCTCCACTTCCCGTATAAGCAACTGCTTCGTCGCACCATCTTGATGTTCTTGATGGGTGGGGCGATGTTCGCTGCCGTCTTCCTCTCTCTTCTCGTTACAATGAATGATGAGGCGAGTTGGGGGAACGACATTTTTGCGACAATCGTGGGAGTGACAATCGGCGTTCTCGTATATGGATACCTCGGGTGGCGGAGCCATCTCGCAGGGAAATTACTAGGGAAACGCTTTGAATATCGGAGGAAAATGTAATGCGGATTGATAAGTTGTTAGCGAACATGGGATATGGTTCACGAAAAGATGTAAAAATCTTATTGAAACAAGGGGCAGTGCGAGTCGATGAGACACCTGTAAAAGATGCGAAACGGCACGTCGACCCAGCATCAGAGAAAGTCACGGTGTTCGGGGAAGTGGTTGAGTATCGTCCCTACATCTATTTCATGATGAACAAGCCGGAAGGGGTCATCAGTGCGACTGAAGATCAAGTCGAGACGACAGTCATCGAGTTGATTGATCCAGAGTATGCCCATTATGACCTCTTCCCGGTCGGTCGTCTCGATAAGGATACGACGGGACTGCTCCTCATCACGAACGATGGCGCGTTCAATCATGCGCTCATGTCACCTCGCAAGCACGTCGACAAAGTATATATCGCCGAGGTCGACGGGGAGATGACAGTAGAGGATATCAAGACGTTCGCGAATGGGGTCGAGTTAGAGGACGGATATACGACGAAGCCGGCCCGTCTTGAAATACTGAGCCGGAGCGGACGTCGGTCGGTCATTCGTCTCACGTTGTCCGAGGGGAAATATCACCAAGTGAAACGAATGGTCGCGGCGGTCGGCAAACATGTCGAGCGATTGGAGCGTGTTCAAATCGGTGCATTGGAGCTCGATGAATCGCTTGAACTCGGCGCATATCGTGAGTTGACGGAAGAAGAGGTTCAACTGTTTCTTCAATCATGAGTAAGATAAGAGAATCTGTCCGATGGGCAGGTTCTTTTTTATGAGATGAAAAAAGAGACCTAGCATGCAGGTCTCTTGAATATACATATACAATTCAGTTTGCCGTCTTGAGTGAACGTTTTGATGAAGTCCACGTGCCACGGCTAGGGCTCTCCACAAGGTTATTGTACTCAAGTACGTTCAAATCACGTTGCACGGTACGTGACGTGATGCCGAACTCTTCTACTAGTTCTGAAGTGGTAACGGATTCCCTTTCATTGATGAACAAATAAATGGACTTGATGCGCGTTAACATCCGATCTGTTGAGCCTTTCATTGGATAACCTCCCAATGTGTAGAATAATGATAAACCATACCTACAGACGACAAAATGAAATATAAAATTGTTATTTTCTAAAATTACACCTTTAGTATACCGCTCTTGAGCAAAAATGCAAGTGGAAAGCACGAACAATCTGTTTGTAAAGATTTGATTATGAACGTAAATATCGAATGAAGATTATATTTTTACATTGAAAAGAAGCTGAAACACGAACGAAAAAAACTTTTCTAAATGAATGTTCGTCTTTCATACATTTGGATATACTAGTAAGGGAGAGAACATTCGCAAAAGGGGAGATGAACATGAATTGGAGACAGGAAGTCGACAATCGTAAAGACGCATTTTTAGAAGATTTGAAAGGGTTACTTCAAATCCCTAGCGTACTCGATGAATCGAAAGCTGCGCCGAACATGCCGTTTGGTCCGGAGGTTCGTCAAGCGCTTGACTACATGTTTGAAATCGGTGGGCGAGATGGATTTAAAACAAAAGACGTCGGAGGTTATGCGGGACATTTGGAATATGGAGACGGGGAGGAAATCGTCGGCATCCTATGTCACCTTGACGTCGTCCCAGCAGGGGAGGGATGGACGTATGGCGCGTTCAACCCGACCATCACGACTGATGGGAAAATTGTGGCACGCGGAAGTAACGATGATAAAGGGCCATCTATGGCTGCATACTACGGGCTACGAATTGTCAAAGAGCTCGGGCTACCACTTTCAAAGCGGGTCCGTTTGATTGCAGGTTGCGATGAAGAGAGCGAATGGCGCTGTGTCCGCGAGTATTTCAAACAAGAACAAATGCCGACGTATGGATTTGCGCCAGATGCGGATTTCCCGATCATCAATGCTGAAAAAGGGTTGTATGATGGTGTGTTGACTCAATTACCGATTCAACGTGTACCAGGTTCTGCCTACCATCTCGTGTCATTCACGAGTGGGGAGCGTCCGAATATGGTGCCGGACTTCGCGAAAGCCGAATTGAAGACGGATGAGGTACTCGAGGAGAAGTTCGAGGCCTATCTCGAAAAATATGAAGCGGACGGAACGTGTGAATACGACCGTGGCACATATACGTTTACGATGAAAGGAAAAGCGGCGCACGCGATGGAACCGGATAACGGGGTCAACGCGGCCTACGTCCTCGCTGGATTCTTGTTACATCTTCCACTTGATATTCAAGGCGAGCGCTATGTTGAATTCGTTCGTCACGTATTCGCCGATTCTCGTGGGATTTCGCTTGGGATTGAAGCGAGCGATGAGACGGGCGACTTGACGATTAATGGCGGTGTCTTCCGATACAATGAAGAAGAGCGTACGGCGACGGTCAACATTCGCTATCCGTATACGGCCAAATTCGAAGAACGGTTACAAAACCTACGTGAAATCGCTTTGTCATTTGGGTTCGAGTTGAAGACCCGTCAACATATGCCGCCTCATCATGTGGCAGAAGATCACCCACTCGTGAAGACACTAGCAGGCGTGTACGAGCGTCAAACGGGAGAACATGCAAACTTGATGGCCATCGGAGGCGGAACGTATGCACGTTCGCTCGAGGCAGGTGTCGCATTTGGCGCATTGTTCCCAGGTGCTAAAGATGTGGCGCATCAGGTCGATGAATATATGGAGATAGAAGATTTATTACGTGCCGCGGCAATCTATGCTGAGGCCATTTACGAGCTCGCTAAATAAGAAACAAGGAGAGCTGGCTGGTATAGTCGGCTCTCTGTCCTTTAGGAAGGAAGTTATCATTGGATTCGCAAAAAAGATTGTTTCAGTCTGTATACGTCGCGATATTCTTCGCGCAAGGGGCATTGATCCCTTATATGACCTTATACTTTTCACAAACTAAGTTTGGGTTGACACCTAGCCAAGTCGGGATTGTGGTGGCCATCTTACCGATTCTATCCATCGGCGTGCAACCATTGTGGGGGATGTTGACCGACCGGACGGGGAGAGTCCGTGCCTGGTTGATTTTGGCGATGCTGAGCGCCGCACTCATTTCTCTCACGTTTTTAGTGGCGACCTCTTACATTTGGATTGTCATACTTATGGTGATTTGGTCCGTTTTCCAATGTGCTCACATCCCGCTTGTGGACATGATGACACTCGACTATACGACGCGGTCGAAAGTTGATTACGGTGCAATTCGACTCTATGGCTCAGCGGGATTTGCCATTGCCGTCTTTGCAATGGGACGAATCTCTGATAGCACGTGGGGACTAGCTAGTACATTCGTGTTGAGTGCTATTTTACTCATCCTTGGCAGCGTATTTGTTCGAATGATTCCAGAGAAAAGTTCGATTCGCGATGTGACGTTGGCGCCGCTCTCATGGACGGCTGTTTGGAACAAACACTTTGTGTTCTTTTTATGTGGTGGGATGCTCGTCTTCGGCCCGATTTACGCGAATAACTATTATTTCGGTCTTTACGTGACGAACAGCGGTGGCTCGACGACGTTGGTCGGAACGCTATTCCTCGTGGCAGTGTTATTTGAAATCCCGTTTATGAAAGTGGCGTCCCAATTGGTTGAACGCTATGGAAACGTCAGCGTTCTTGTCGGGGCGGCTATCATTTCGGCAGTTCGGAACGGGGTACTTGCGTTAGAACCACCGATTTGGGTTGTGTGGCTCCTTGCGATTGCACAAGGTCTCGTCGTTGGACTTTTGATTCCCGTCGCACTTCAATTCGTTCGGACGCTCGTCGATCGGCAAGTTTCCTCGACGGCCATCGGGGTATATATGGCATTGACGTCCGGGCTTGCGACAGCTGGATTTAATATGCTGAGTGGTAAAATCATTGAACTTGACGATATTTTAGGCGTGTTTTGGATGTATACCATCGTCACGGCACTAGGAGCGTTGATTTGGATCGGAATGTCACGTCGCACCCTGAAAGGATGAATGAGATGAGTACGCATTACTTTATTGCGATTCCCATTGAAGCGACTGAATTGGTTGACGTACAGCAAACCATCTTACCTTATTATTCGTATCGAAGAATCTATCGACCGGAAGAGTTCCATATGACAGTGCAATTTTTAGGAAGCGTGGATGGGGATGAATTAGACGAAGTAAAAGAAATCACGCGTAGAATTTGTGAGAAAACATTACCATTCACGTTGGAGTTTCGAGCCATCGACCATTTTGGGCGACCAGATCGGCCCCGCGTTTTGACCATCGTTCCGGATGACTCCGAACCCCTTCAACGGTTGGCGCATACCCTCCGCCATGAACTAGTTGATGTGATTCCAAGATTGGACCGGAAGTCGTTTGTCCCTCACGTGACGCTCGCTAAAAAATGGGGCGAAGGGGAGCGTGTCCCATACGTCCCCCCTGAATTTCACGCGACGGAATCAGTAGAAGAATTAATTTTATATGAAGTACAGCCGACTCATACACCTGCTTACCGAGCAGTAGACGTATTTCCGCTAAGACGGCCAGAGGAGGATATATGGCAATCCCGGTTAAAATTTTTGACGTAATCTCAAAATATGAACGTGATTTATTAGATCAATATAATCGTTATTTGGAATATGTGGAATCCGATACGGCACGTCTACAGCGCCTTCATGAAAACAATCGCTTAAACCCGGTCGAAGTGCTCGAAATTGACCGACCGTGGTGGAAGTTTTGGGCGAAGACGGAACGAATCGAATTGGAGCCGAAGCCGCTCTCTGAATCACAATATCAAAAGTTGTTACGAGAGCGCCGGCATATCCAAAAGCTTCAATTCGCTTGTGAAGGGGTGCTTGAGACAGATTTACCGCATCTGGCGTTTATTCGTGACTTCGCTTATCGTGTGATGCGCACCGATTGGAACGAACGACACTTTTTCTTGTATCGACCGGTCATCGAATGGAATGGTGCGATGGTTGAATTGAGTCATGTCATCGTCGGACCGACGCACCTTTATATCGTAGAATGGCTAGAAGGCGATCGAAGCATCTATCACATATCGAAAGAGAAGACATGGGTTCATCAACCGCTGAAAGGGGAAAATACCCGTGTAGTGAACCCGCTGATTGCATTGACACGGACAGAGGAACTGATTCGTCAAGTTCTACCGCATTATGCGGGCGTGCTACAAAAAGTCGTCATTGCGACAAATGGATATTTTGATAACGTTCCAAGTGTTCGATCGACCCAATATATCGGTCGTAATGAATATACGGAATGGATGAAACAAGTGAACGGTCGTGCACCGATTGTAAAAGCACAGCAGATTCGTGACGTTGCTACCATATTAGAAGTGACTGCCAAGTTGCCGTTTCGTCAATTCATGGATCAGTGATTGAGAGGAAGGGACGCATATGCATCACACACCAGATCAAAAGACCGCCTCACATGTGACCATCGAGAGCGCGTCTTTCGTATCATTTGAGACCATACAACTTGAGATTGTGCGCGAATATGAATCCGTTCCAGTACAAATCGAACAGAATGGACGCCCAGTCGACTATCTCGTCGAGCAACAGTTTGTGACGGAATCCGGGAAGATCGAACAAATCCTACGTTTAAACGAACCAATCTCTTTAGAAACGTTGTACACCGTCTGCCATCCGGGTCATAAGACGACGGTTGTCGTACCACGAGAAATCGTCCGATCAGAGGAATTCGAACGTCGTTTCTCATATGATGGCCCACTCGGCGTATCGTTTACGCCGCACGGAATGGAAGTGACTGTATGGTCTCCGGTTGCTTTATCCATGTGGATTACAGTGCATGATGATACGAATCACAGAGAAATTGAGCGATTTCACATGAACCGCGGCGCACGCGGGGAATGGAGTGGTGAAATACCACAAGCGTTCCAAGGTATGTTTTATCGCTTAGAAGTGAAAACACCGGTCGATACGAGGCAAGTCGTCGATCCTTATGCGCGAGCCGTCAGTTTGAACGGTGAGTATGGCGTACTACAAGATGTCTCACGATTTGTCAATAAACAGGTCGAACGAGCCGCGCGCCCGCCTTTATGGAAGGCAACGGATGCCGTCATCTATGAACTGCACATCCGGGATTTTACAAGCCATCCCTCATCGATGAGTCAATTGAAAGGACTATACGGTGGGGTATCTGAAAAAGGAGTTCGGACGAAGGAAGGCAATAGTGCCGGACTCGACTATTTAAAAGAACTTGGCGTGACTCATGTCCAGTTGCTTCCTGTCCATGATTTTGGAAGTGTCGATGAGACAACGCGTATGCCGTACAACTGGGGCTATGATCCGATTCATTGGTTCGGACTTGAAGGAAGTTATGCCTCAAGACCGGATGTGCCGATGAGTCGTGTGTTCGAATATGCGACACTCGTCTCTGACTTGCATCAAGCTGGTCTTCGAGTCGTTACAGACGTCGTGATGAATCATATTTATATTCGAGAACAATCCCCACTTGAAGCGCTCGTACCATACTATTATTTTCGATACGAGCACGACGGGACGATAGCGAACGGAACCGGTGTCGGGAATGACACGGCGTCAGAACGCTATATGATGCGACGTATGATTGTCGACTTCGTGACGTATTTCGCAACAACCTATCAAGTGGATGGGTTCCGCTTCGATTTAATGGGGATTCATGATGTCGAAACGATGAATCAAGTACGGGCCGCGCTCGATAAGGTTGATCCCTCAATTCTCGTCTATGGAGAAGGGTGGGACTTGGCGACACCGCTTGGACAGTCATTGAAGGCGACGTCACAAAATGCTGCACGCATGCCTCGCATCGGACATTTCAACGATATGATTCGAGATGCGTTGAAGGGGTCGACGTTTAATGACAGGGAACGTGGATTCATCTCCGGGAATGAGTGGCGAGAGTGGGAACTTCGAGAATGTCTTACTGGAGCCGTCCGCATTCCGAACGTAACGGTCGGTCGTTTCCCGAGTCCGACTTATTCCATCAATTATGCCGAAGCTCACGACAACTATACGATCTATGACAAGTTAATGTTGTCTTGTGAAGGAGTCGATGAAACGACTCGTCTTGCCATGCAACGTCTTGCTAATGCGGTCGTCATCACATCCCAAGGCATCCCGTTCATCCATGCCGGTCAAGAGTTTGGGCGGACGAAACAGGGTGTCGAAAATAGCTATAATTCACCCGATCACATCAATCATTTTGATTGGGATCTTCGTGACACACGAATCAAAGACATCGAGTATGTGAAGACGCTCTTAAAGTTACGGCGACTCCATACATGTTTCCGGTATGATTCCAGACAAGAAGTCATTGACCATTTCACGTTTCTCCCATCGCCTCCTGGCGTCATTATCTATGAATTGACGGCCAGTCATTCTTATGATGCGTGGCAACGGGTACGCGTCTATGTGAACGGTACGTTCGACTCGCTTTCATTCGAGAGCGATGCGAAATGGAACGTATACGTTCAAGGAGAAACGGCGAGTCTCGTTCCGCTCGCACGAAACCCAACACACATTCAAGTCGAGTCGTTGTCAATGACGATTCTCGCGTGTTAAGATGTTGATTGTATCTCTTTAATTCAAGTAAGATTTGAGCGTGATGAATATGTATTCAGATATAGTCGGTGCGCTCGGGAAAGAGTGGACAGTCGCTTCAGCCGGAGGCATTACGGGCGAAGCGTATGTAGCGACGACGCGCCAACAGAAGATTTTTGTCAAACGAAATTCTTCTCCGTTTTTGGCGATCTTGTCAGCGGAAGGAATCGTCCCAAAGCTTCTTTGGACAAAGCGAATGTTTAATGGGGACGTGTTAAGCGCCCAACAATTTATCGAAGGCCGCGAACTTTCACCAGAAGATATGAAACGACCTGATGTCGCGGCGCAACTCGGAAAGATTCATAACTCGAAAGAGCTATTATTCATGTTGCAACAGCTGAACCACACACCGGTGACGCCGCACTTGTTGCTCCGTCAGTGTGAGGCATATGAACAAGATGAAACAGACCCAATCATCGGAGAAGCCATTCAATGGCTAAAACACCATTTTCCAAAAGTCGACGAGCAAGAATTCGTCGTCTGTCATTCTGATTTAAACCATAATAATTGGATTGAGGATGAGAGCGGCCTACTCTACTTGACGGATTGGGATGATGCGATCATTGCAGACCGCGCGTTCGATTTGGCGATGGTTGTATATAGCTATATGGATGAAGTGGAGTGGGAGCGCTGGTTCTCTCATTACGGGGTACGTGTCTCGAGTGAGCTCCATAATCGAATGCATTGGTATGCAATCGCCCAGACGATTTTGACAATCTATGGGGAAGAGAATGACTCTGCGCGAACTGAAGGATTTCATGTATTACGTGAGCTGATGGACGAGGCGTACGAACGAATCAATTAAAAGGGATGGCTGTTCGCCACCCCTTTTTGAATGTGTTAAATGTCATCTGGATTCATAAAGTAAGCCCAAACGAACGTTGCGATGACACCAGCAAAAAACGTCAGTGGAGCTGCATAAAAAATAAGGAACTGATCTAAAGTACTCATTGTATTTAACCTCCTTGTGAAGGATGATTCACGTTCATTAAACTATGATTTCGTGTATAATCGCAAGAGGACTGCTCGTCCGTAACGTGCATATTCCCATTAAACTTGAACATTTGATGAACGAAAGGTAGGATTTTCATGCGTTTACGACATAAGCCTTGGGCAAAAGAATATATGGAAGCTCAAGAACATGTATTTATTCAACATCCTGAACAGTTGAAAGGTAACTGGAGCACTGAATTCGGGAATGACCACCCGCTCTTTATCGAGGTCGGTTCAGGAAAAGGACAATTTATTTTAGGGATGGCGAAACAACACTCGGATGTGAACTTCATTGCGATCGAGTTGTTTGAGAGCGTAGCCGTTTCCATCGTACAAAAATTAGTCGAAACCCCGATGCCGAACGTGAGAGTATTGACGGTCGATGCGAAACGACTCGTCGACTACTTTGAAGCGGGGGAAGTCGATCGCGTATACTTAAACTTCTCCGATCCGTGGCCAAAGACACGACATGCAAAACGACGTCTAACGTATAAGACGTTTTTGGCGACATATGAGGCGATTCTTCCGAAAGCAGGAGAGATTCATTTCAAGACGGACAACCGTGGATTGTTTGAATATTCGCTTCAGAGTATGAGTCAATACGGGATGTTCTTCACAGAAATTTCACTAGATTTACATGTCAATGAACCAGAAGATAATATTCGAACAGAGTATGAAGAGCGCTTTAGTGCGCTCGGTCAGCCGATTTACCGAATGGAAGCCGTATTCCGTCCGAAAAATTGACACGCTTTTTTCTTATTTTAATAGTATTTTCTTCACACTTTTTTCTTTCTTCTTGGTACAATAGGAATGACGCTAAACTGGAATAAGAGAAGGGGGAACATGGGGATGTTGAAAAAAGCATGGGCAAGCCTGCTTGCAGTAATCTTCATTCTAACAATCGCACCAATGAATACCTCAGCGAACGAAGCGTTCTTAGACGCTCTCGAAGAGGATTTGAAAGCAACGCATTACGACTATAAAGAAGGAACAGCTGAAATCATCAAAGAAGAGACGCTTCGCCATTCAAACGGCAACGAAGTCATCGCGGCTGTCGTAGAGCTCGATACGATTCGTGATGGGATCTTCATCACACGTAAAACCGAGTACCATTACTTTGATGCGACAGACAACAAGATTCTTACATCAGCGGATCTCGTAGAAGTAGAAGGAGCCTCAGAGTTTGCGGACGCGAACATCGACATGCTCGGTCAACAGATCGTCTATTGGTTACCGGTATTGGTCTTGCTTCTATTGATTGCGATTCCAGCACTCATTTTGTTCTTGGTTGTACCACGTTTCTATTCAACAAGTTCATATATGAATGCCGTATATGAAAAGAATGACAACCCAAGATAAGACATGAAAGTACCCCGTTCAAGAGAACGGGGTACTTTTTACTGTTGTTTTAACTGTCCGACGATATCAGTTAGTGACATCCCATTTCCTGAAGAAACGGAGGCGATGAAGGCACTCTCGACAATTGGACCATCGAAAAATTCGACATGTTTGTCACCTTCGTACATATCGATGGCGAGTTCCGCATTCATTGTCGCCGATCCGATATCACTGAGGAGAAGTGCTTCTCCTTCGACCTGATCGAGCGCTGATAAGATGCGATTCACGTCCGTTCCGATAGCGCCATCCTCAAGGCCACCAGCTAGATGAATGGGCACGGACGGTGCCATTTCCTTCATCAAATCTTGGATGCCTTCCGCAATTTTTTCGCTGTGCGAGACGATGATCAATTCAACGATGTCAATCGACCTCCTTCATAATCGCGGCCAAAAGGATTGAGCTAGAAAGGGCACCCGGATCAACGGTTCCGCGAGAGTTTTCTCCGAAATAAGAGGCTCTTCCTTTCGTGGCCACCATATCTTCTGTTTTTTGGACAAGTGCGTCTAATTTCTGTTTATAATCTTCCCCTTGTTGGACTTGCTCGAGGAACGGGTCCCACACGTCGACCATCGTTTTTTGGCCGACTTCCGATTTCCCTCGTGCTTTGATAGAATTCGAACCTTCCTGAAGTGCCTCCTTGAGTAAGCCAAAGTCCGCTTCGGTCGCATCCCCGAACTTGTTTGCCATCTTCACGAAAGCTGAACCGTATAAAGGTCCGGCCGCACCGCCGACTTTCGACATGAGGGTCATCCCGACCTTTTTACTAAGTGCTCCAAGAGAATCATAATCCTCATCTAAAATTGTAGAGACCGCATCAAAACCACGAGACATGTTGATCCCATGGTCACCGTCGCCGATGGCCCGGTCTAAATCGGTCAACGTATCCTTTTGCTCTTCGATGCCAACTTGTGCGTCGCGTAACGCCTGTTTCATCCGATCAATCGTCAACATAAACCAAACACCTCATTTATTAAATTTTGAATCCGAGTGCTGCTGAAGGAGCGTCGAGATACGTCGTCATCTCATCATCGAGAGGGAGTAACGTGATGGAGAACCCATGCATCTCGAGTGAAGTCATGTAGTTACCGACATACTTTCGTTTGAGGGTATATCCAGCAGCTTCAAGTTTTTCTGCAACGAAATGATACGTCACATACAGCTCAGATAGTGGCGTTCCACCCATTCCATTCACCATGACGGCAACTTCTCCTGGCTCGACTTCTTTTTTCAGGTGACTGAGGAGGTCGTCGACGATTTGGTCGACATCACTCGTCGGTTTCCGTTCAACACCTCGTTCCCCGTGAATCCCGATGCCAATCTCCATCTCTTCCTCGTTCAAGTCGAACCCAGGTTTACCGCTCACCGGCATATAACAAGGTTCGACTGCCATCCCCATGGAGCGAACATGAGACGCTACCTTCTCGGCGATGGATTTGACTTCTTCGAGTGACTTCCCGCTAGCAGCGGCAGCTCCCGCGATTTTATGGACGAAGACGGTTCCGGCAACCCCTCTGCGATCTTCTTTGTTCGAAATGGCGACGTCATCTGCGACGACGACGTGGTCGACTTTGATGCCGTCTCCTTCGGCCAGTTCTGCGGCGAGCTCAAAGTTCATCACGTCGCCGGAATAGTTTTTCACAATCAAGAGAACGCCGTTTCCACCGTCAGCTGCTTTGATTCCTTCAAGCACCATGTCCGGAGTAGGAGAGGTGAACACTTCCCCACAAACTGCCGCATCGAGCATACCGTCCCCGACATATCCGGCGTGTGCTGGCTCGTGACCACTACCGCCTCCAGAGACGAGACCGACTTTTCCAGACTTCGCTCCGTCAGCCCGACAGATGACATTCACACCGTCGACTCGACCATACACTTCAGGATGGGCATGGACCATCCCTTCAACCATTTGCGATACGAGTTCACTTGCTTCACCGATTAGCTTCTTCACGCGAGATCACTCCTTTTTTAAATTGAAAACTACCAATTTCAATTTTCCACTCTTTCAAGGGAACTAAACAAAAAAACCGACGAATCATTCGTCGGTTTCGTATCATGCATATTCGAGTAATGCGCCAGTCTCAGAGTCGACTGTAAACTCATATGTTTTCTCTTCATCGTTCTCAAGAACCGAGATGCCACCTTTGTAGACGTCGTATTCACGGCCGTCGTATGTGTAGATCTCCGGTGATGCAGAAATCCATGCCCCTTGGACATGACCTTTTGCTGAGAAAGCACGTTTTGTGTACTCTAACGCGTTTTCTGCAGATAAGCTACGTTCATCTAAAGCTTTTTTCGTCATAAGTGCGGCAATGACGGCAACCCCGATTCCAATAAACCAATACCTTTTTTTCATATGACTACCTCCCCTTGAACTATGGCTATCATGTACATCGTACCAAAACCTGTACCCGAATGGAATGAAAAGCATTCGCATCCTGTCAAAACTTTTGTATATAATGAGACAAGAACGGTTAGGAAAGGATGATGAAAGATGGATCAGAAGACGAGAGATTTATTTAAGACGCTAACAGAACTTCCAGGAGCTCCTGGGTTCGAGTCTGAAGTTCGTCAATTTGTACGTGGACGAATTGAACCCCATTCAGATGAGATTGTCACGGATGGCATCGGATCAATTTTTGGGAAACGTGTCGGAGATGAGTCGGGACCGAAAGTCATGGTAGCCGGACATATGGATGAGGTCGCTTTTATGGTGACACGGATTACCGAGAACGGCATGCTTTACATACAACCACTCGGTGGCTGGTGGAGCCAAGTGCTCATGGCACAACGCTTCGACATCATCACGTCGAACGGTAAAATCCCGGGTGTCGTCGCTTCGACACCGCCTCATTTGTTAGGACCAGATGCGATGGGTAAGCCGATGGACATCAAGCAGATGTTTATCGACATCGGAGCAGATTCTAAAGAAGAAGCAGAGTCATGGGGTGTACGTCCAGGGGTCCCTGCTGTCCCATCGAGCGCATTCACCCCACTTCATCACCCGAAAAAGATTATGGCCAAAGCTTGGGACAACCGTTATGGCGTCGGTCTTGCGATTGAATTGTTGGAGGAAACGACAAAAGCCGATCACCCGAACATCTTGTTCTCGGGTGCTACCGTACAAGAAGAAGTCGGACTACGTGGAGCGCAGACGGCATCTGAATTGATTCAGCCAGATGTGGCACTCGTACTCGATGCTTCACCGGCAAATGATGCCTCAGGGAGTAAAACGGAGTTCGGTCAGCTCGGTGAGGGAGCTTTGATTCGAATTCTAGATCGCGTCATGATCATGTCTCCTGAAATGCGTGATTTCTTACTCGATACGGCTTCAGACGAAAACATTAAAACACAATATTTCGTCTCACCAGGCGGTACCGATGCGGGGCGCGTGCACATGAGCGGAGAAGGGGTGCCGACAGCCGTCATTGGCGTCGCATCTCGTTATATCCATACACATGCTTCAATTCTTCATACAGATGACTATGATGCAGCAAAAGCGTTACTCAAAGCGTTAGTCAAGCGACTTGATCGTTCGACACTTGAAACGCTACGTCCATCTCGTTAAGTCAAACATTCCGTTCACTCGAAAGATGAGTGAACGGTTTTTTTTTGTGGATATTCTTGCTATTTCATGAAAACGTCTTATACTGATAAAGGTGTTTATACATGTATATTACTTATGACAAGACACTTGTATAAGGGTAAGGAGGATATGTTATGTTCAAGAAAAAAGGAATCTCATTGAGCCCGTCGCTTTATTTTGTGACCGCGCTAAGTTATATGGCACTAGGTTTGTTTAGTACATTAATCATCGGTCTGATCATGAAAACAATCGGAGGTCAGCTCGAAGGGACGACGTTCACAGGGATGAGTGCCACATTGATTCAAATCGGGGATGTTGCCATGAGCTTGACCGGACCGGCAATCGGGATTGCCATCGCCTATGCGCTAGAGGCGCCACCGCTCATTTTGTTTTCTGCGCTCGTTGTCGGGGCATTTGGATATGAGTTCGGCCCGGCAGGAAGCTACGTTGCGACAATTCTTTCGGTCGAAGTCTCAAAACTCGTCTCTAAATCGACGAAGCTAGATATTCTAGTGACGCCGTTCACTACGATTGCCGTAGGCTATCTCACAGCAACGTATATCGGCAAGTATGTCGGCCTGTTCATGACGCAACTCGGTGGTTGGATTGAATGGGGGACGGAGCAACAGCCGTTGTTCATGGGAGTGGTCGTCGCGACATTGATGGGACTTGCGTTAACGGCACCGATTTCAAGTGCTGCCATCGCATTGATGCTCGGTTTGAATGGGATTGCCGCTGGTGCAGCGACTGTCGGTTGTGCGGCTCAGATGATCGGGTTTGCCATCACGAGTTATCGTGATAACGGAGTCGGTGGGGCGATTGCTCAAGGGATTGGCACCTCGATGCTTCAAGTCGGGAACATTGTGAAAAACCCTTGGATTCTCCTTCCGCCGACAATGGCCGGTGCTGTATTGGCACCAATCGCGATTCTGTTGTTTGAACTGGAAAGTGTCGCTGCGGGGGCGGGCATGGGAACAAGTGGGCTTGTCGGTCCAATCGTCATGCTCGAAACAATGGGCTTTACTTGGTACACCTTTCTCGTCGTCATTGGTTTCCTCATAATCGGACCAGCTCTATTGAGCTACGCGGTATACGCAGTCTTGCGAAGAACCGGTCGGATTCAACCGAATGATTTAAAAATTGATTACTAAAGAAGAGCAACGTTTCGAGGAACGTTGCTCTTTTTCATCCAATTCCGAACCACATTTTCACGGACTCAACCGTCTCACGAGGGACGCGGAAACTGATTAAGAATAACATGAGCACAATCACGTAAATGGGGATCAAGAAACGCTTTCGAACGATGGGTAAGTGACGTGCCAATTTCTTGAGATATTTTTCGAGCACATAAATGACGGCGAAACCGACAACGAGCCAAATCAAGATCTCTAGTCTCGTTTTATCAGTGTCAATAAACAAGTAGCCGTATCGCAAAATGGCAAGCATTCCAAATACACCGACCATCTGTTCAAGAGGGTGCTTCATTTCAGGGTTTAACGTTTCGCGTGTTAATTTCATTCAGCTTCACCTGTTTCAACTAGTTTCGGCTTTGATTATAACAAACAGCAGAGCAGAATGTGTGACTTGACTTATGCTATTATAAGTGAGGAAAAAACGAACAGGAGTGATAATCATGAAACGACTATCCACAATGGCAGAATATATGGAAGCAAAAGAAGCGAAAAGTGTCCTTATGTTTTCAGCGACATGGTGTGGGGATTGCCGATTCCTTGACCCATTCATGCCAGAAATCGAAAAGAAATTTGAAGCATGGACGTTCTATTACGTCGATCGTGACGAGTTCATGGAACTTGCGCAAGAACTTGATGTTTTTGGCATCCCAAGCTTTGTTGCGTTTGAAAATGGCAAAGAGGTTGATCGCTACGTCGGTCGTGAACGGAAGACGCCGGAACAGGTTGAAGCTTTCTTGAACGGATTAGGGTGAGTCTTCATGGAACGGAATGAGCTAAGACGTTATCTAGAATCGCATTTTAATGAGGAATACCGTACTTCTTACGACCGTGAGAATGAGGTGCTGCGCGTCGAACGAAAATCTGACCGTTTTGGGGTCAATATTCGCCTTGCGCCGATTGTAGCAAAGGCTAAGACACGCGGTACGGTTGCCGTCGATGAAGTCATCGAGTATATCGAATCAGCGATGAAGGCGGATGATCACATCTCCCTCACGGGAAATGAAGATGCCATCTATCCGGTCATTCGTTCGAACTCTTTCTCGAAGACGACAAAAAATGGAGAAACACTTGCATTCACCCCGCACACGGCCGAGACCGCTATTTTTTATGCGCTGGACCGCGGGAACGGGTATCGATTGATTGAAGAACGGCACCTTTCGGATGAGATGACGCTCGACCGCATCGAACGAATCGCCCGTGAGAATGTGAAAAAACTACCGACCGAGATGAAGCAAGACGAAGTGGCTGGGAATCCCTTCTACTTCTTATCAACTCGCGATGGCTACGAGGCGTCTCGTGTGTTAAATGATGAGTTTCTCCGGATGATGGAACGACGGATTGAAGGGGATATGCTCGTCGGTGTCCCACATCAGGATGTGATGATCGTTGCGGACATTCGAAATGACCAAGGGTATGATGCGATGCAGCAATTGATGTTTGATTTCTTCACAAATGGTCGGATTCCTATAACTGCACTCGCCTTTCACTATGAGGCGGGGGAACTTGAACCGATTTTTATTGTCGGAAAAAAGACCCCGCCATCGAACACATAATCTGATAAAATAAGTGAGATGAGTTTGAAAGAAGGGACGTAGGAACGTATGCAAATGAATGTGTTTTACAACCGAGAAGGAATCGGTGATGTACTCATGGTGTTGTTGAAAGAAGGAGAAAGACATCATCAATCTGTCGAGCGGACGGGAGATGTGGCAATCGTCAAGTCAGCAGACGGGGAAGTGAACGGGTACAACCTGTTTCAAGCGAGTCAACATGTTGATGTGACAGGATGGAATGGTCCGGTTGAGTTGACAGTAGGATTAGTGGAACAGTTGCAAAGCATCTTGAATGACAACGGGATTGAAGAGGACTTTTCGTGGGTTGACGTGACACCGAAGTTTGTCGTAGGTTATGTCGAAAGCGCAGTGAAGCACCCGGACGCTGACAAATTGTCGATCTGCCAAGTTCAAATCGACCAAGGGACTGTTCAGATTGTATGTGGCGCACCTAATGTAGCAACCGGACAAAAAGTCGTTGTCGCAAAACCGGGTGCGGTGATGCCGACTGGTTTGATTATCCGTCCATCTGCACTCCGCGGTGAGAGTTCACACGGGATGATTTGTTCTGCCCGTGAATTAAACCTTCCGAACGCCCCGCAAGAAAAAGGAATTTTAGTATTAGATGACGAATATGAAGTAGGTACAGCATTTAAAATCGGTCGCTAAATTCGACCGATTTTTTGTTAAATATGGATTGAGTGAAAAAGCGAGGAATCAAGTATGGATGCATATGAACGTTCACTGAAGCAACAAGCAGAGCGAATCAAACGAGAACTGTCGAAAGAAGGACAAAAAGGTTCCCCTCCGCCAAAGGTAGAGGTAACCGAGGAATTTATTCCGTCAGACGTCCCGTCACCGATTTATGGATATGCTCGTCCGAAACCAAAGATTGTCCTTCCGGTCGAACACTCTCCTGAAACGAGAGATGCGTATGATTCAGCGATGGAATCTACTCATTCTGCGACGGAAGAGCTGAACCGAGAGTCATCTACTGAAACCGTCTCTGAACCTGAATGGAGTGAAGAGTCCAACGAGCTGATTTCCGGGGAAATTGAAATTGAAGACAAATCGATTCTTGGTGAAGTTTCGATTCTTGATAATGGCTTTTCATCTGTTTTTATGCAATCAACAGATTTATCTCGTTCAAAAAAGGAGACAGTCGTGGAGGCTCAACAAGATGCCACTCCTCAAACTGACCTAGATATTGATGGATTGGCGGAACAAATTGGTCCGTCGATCGAGCAGATTGCAGAAACATTACAAACACCATCTGAACAGCAAGGAATGCCTTCTGACACAGATTTGACACCAGCGGTTCAAGTCTCATTTAAAGCGGATCAACCGCCTGTGAATGTGATGATGACGCCAAAAGATCGGATGGCGATGTACCGTAGCCGACGACTTGCACAAAAAAACAATAATCTGTAATAGCACGATTCTGTGAGTTTTGCTATAATGACAAAGGTTTGTCGCATTTTGACGAGCCGCAATGAATTAGGGGGGCTATTTACAGATGAACCGTTATCACTTCGTCGGAATTAAAGGAACGGGCATGAGTCCTTTAGCTCAAATTTTATTTGATATGAACAATGAGGTCCGTGGATCGGACGTTGAAAAAGCATTTTTTACAGAAGAAGCATTGAACCGTAAAGGGATTGAAATTTTGCCATTCGATCCTGAAAATATTTCGGAAGACCAAATCGTTGTACAAGGAAACGCGTTCAGTGATGATCATCCAGAAATCGTGCGTGCACGTGAACTCGGATTGACGATTTATAAGTATTACGAGTTTTTAGGTGAACTCGCGAACCATTACACGAGCGTCGCCATCACTGGGTCGCACGGGAAAACGTCAACGACGGGATTACTTGCACACGTAATGCGTGGAATCGAACCGACATCGTTCTTAATCGGCGATGGAACGGGAGAGGGAGTGGCGGATTCGAAGAACTTTGTCTTCGAAGCTTGTGAGTACAAACGACATTTCTTATACTACCGTCCAGACTACGCGATTATGACGAATATCGACTTTGACCATTCGGACTATTTCTCTGGTCTTGATGATGTCATTGACGCATTCCAAGAAATGGCGAAACAAGTGAAGAAAGGAATCATTGCTTGTGGCGATGATGAAAATCTTCAACACATCCAAGCAAACGTGCCGCTCGTCTATTACGGTTTCGGGACGCACAATGATTTCCGTGCTGAACAGGTCACATCGACAGAAAATGGAACGACATTTGATGTCTTTTTACGTGATGACTTCTACGGGACATTCCGGATTCCTGGATATGGAGACCACAGCGTGTTGAATGCGCTTGCCGTCATTGCGACATGTGACTACGAGAACTTGCCGAAAGAATTGGTAAAAGAACGTCTTGAAACGTTCAACGGTGTAAAACGCCGATTCAGTGAATCGATGTTAAACGATCAAGTGCTTGTCGATGACTATGCGCATCATCCGCGTGAGATTAGTGCAACGGTAGAAGCAGCTCGGAAAAAGTATGGCAATCGAGAAGTCGTTGCAATCTTCCAACCACATACGTATACACGCTTGAAATCATTCATGGACGACTTTGCGACGGCATTGGCCGAAGCAGACACTGTCTATTTATGTGATATTTTCGGTTCAGCACGTGAGCAAGAAGGGACGGTCACCATCGAAGACCTTCAATCACGAATCGAAGGAGCACATATCTTAAAACGTGGTGGTACAAGCGTGTTACGCAACCATGCCGATGCCGTGCTCTTATTCATGGGTGCCGGTGATATTCAAACGTATCAGCGCGAATATGAAGAAGTTGTAAAACTTGAAGCGTAAGTGTGAAAGGGAGACGAAAGTCTCTCTTTTTTATGTTTAGCCATCCAAAATCTCGGTAATAGTAGTATCGATGAATATGACAAAGGAGATGTTAGGAATGGCTAGTCAAGTTGCACTCAACACCTTAAACAAAGAAGTAGCGAACTATGGATTGCTGTTTGTAAAACTTCATAATTATCACTGGTATATTAGTGGACCGCATTTCTTCACGTATCATGAAAAACTAGAAGAACTCTATAATTTAGTGGCAGAACTCTACGATGATGTGGCAGAACGACTCCTTATGAATGACGGCGAACCATTTGCGACGATGAAAGAGTATCTCGAACATTCAACGTTAAAAGAAGGCGATCGTCATGCCGAGACAGATCAGATGATCAAAGATATCATCAGTGACTTCAAACAAATCCGTCAAGAGATGCAAGATGCGATGGAGAAATTTGAGGACGGCGATGAGGCGATTGAAGATACATTCGTTTCTCATATCGAGCGACTCGAAAAAGAAATTTGGATGATGTCTGCCGCCCTCGGGAAGAAAACAAAATTATAAATATAAAGAATGGTGCACCTGAAAAAGGCGCACCATTCTTTATATTATTTCAAGTTTTCTGGATTGAGCGGAAGCAACGCATCGATGACGAAACGTCCATCTTTTCGGATGAGCAAATCGTCGAACCAGATTTCGCCGCCACCGTAATCCGGGCGCTGGATGTTGACGAGATCCCAGTGGACAGATGAGTTGTTGCCGTTATAAGCCTCATCATACGCTTGACCAGGTGTGAAATGGAAGCTTCCATCAATTTTCTCATCGAAGAGAATATCCTTCATTGGATGTTGGATGTATGGGTTCACACCGATGGCGAACTCACCGACATAACGCGCACCTTCATCCGTGTTGAACACCTCATTGATCCGTTCTGTATCGTTCGCTGTCGCATCTACAATCTTCCCGTCTTTAAACGTCAACTTCACATTCTCGAACGTGAAGCCTTGATATGGAGATGGCGTATTGTATGTGATGACACCATTGACCGAGTCTTTGACCGGTGCTGTGAACACTTCACCGTCCGGAATGTTCATCTGACCAGAACACTTGATGGCTGGGATATCTAAAATCGAGAATGAAAGATCGGTACCTGGTCCTTTCAATGTCACGCGATCTGTCTTATTCATTAACTCGACTAGCGCATCCATCGCACGGTCCATTTTTCCGTAATCGAGTGTACAGACATTGAAATAGAAGTCTTCGAACGCTTCTGTCGATTTTCCAGCGAGTTGCGCCATCGATGGAGATGGATAGCGGAGAACGACCCATTTCGTTCCTTTAACACGGTCTTCGGTATGCATTTTCCCAAGTGTGGCACCGACAAGTTTTTGCTGTTCGCTTGGAACGTCTGACAACTCGTTAATGTTATCACCAGCACGTAAGCCGATGTAGGCATCCATTGCTTGCATCTGTTTACGTTCGATGTCGGCCATCAGTTCGAGTTGTTCACGGCTTGCGCCTGTATACAACTTACGTAAGATACGGCTCTCTTTTAAGAGAACGAAAGGATGTCCCCCTGCTTCGTATGCCTTTTCGACGAGTGCTTCAACGAGCGACTCTTCGACGCCGAAGTTCTCAATTAATACCTTTTCCCCCGGTTGTAGCTTGACGGAATAATTGATTAAACCGTCAGCTAATTGTGTAATTCTTGGATCTCTCACACGATCACCCCTAATTTTTTTTATGAATTTCTATTTTAGTGTAATCGAAAACACAAAAACGGGTAAAGGAATAATCAGACCGAATGGCGAAAACGGTTGTAGCAAATCTTTTCAGTCATAATGGTGCTATAATGAAACAAGAAACGATTGAATAGGAGGAATGGATTGAATGGAGATCACATTAGGAGGCATCGCTGGGCTAATTGCGGCGCTCGCGTTTGTCGTACTCGTCATCTTCTTGGCGCGTGTCTTGTCGAATGTAAATCGTACACTCGGAAGCGTCGCCAATACGACCGAAAATTTAGAACGCCAGCTCGATGGAATCACGATGGAAGTGACGGCGCTCTTACATAAGACGAACCGTCTCGTAGACAACGTCGAAGAAAAAACAGAATTGCTCGCACCTGTCGCTCATGCGCTTGATGAGCTAGGGACATCATTGAACGAGGTAACCGAGTCTGTTCGTACCGTCTCGACTTCTGTCCATTCGGCAGCGGACGAAAACAAAGAACAGATTGCGCAAGCCGTCCGATGGGGATCGGTTGCGGTCGAATTGTTCAAGAAGAACAAACCTGAATCTTCTACTACAAAAGAACGTCCACGTCGTCGCACACGACGCGAGAAGAAAGCAGAAACACCTGTATCACCTGATTTGATTCAAACGGATGATACGATCAAATAAGTTAATCTCGGGGAGGAACTCACACATGACAGACCAAAAGCAATCAACAGAACAGAATCAATCAAGTAGCGGATTTTTGACGGGTGTCATTCTCGGAGGGATTGTTGGAGCGGCAGTCGCGTTATTGACGTCTCCGAAAAACGGACGTGAAGTACGGACGTACCTTGATGAGAAGACGTCAACATCGCGAGAGCGCCTGACTGTCAAATCGAAAGAGATGCGTGAGAAAGCAGAACCGGTCGTCGGGGAATGGATTAAAGTGGCGAGCGATAAGGCGGCACCTGTCCTCAATATCGTAAAAGATAAGGCACGCGAAGCTGCAGAATTGAAGCAACAAATCGATGAAGATGAGCTTTCGATTGAAGAGGCGATGGAAAAAGCAGATCAACTCGTTGCGGAAGCAGAATCGGAAGTGAAGGAACAGATGGACCGCGCGGCTGAAGAAGAAAAGCCATCGAACGCATCGGATTCAGAGTCTGACGATTCGCTCGAAGCACCTGTCAATGAGTTGCTCGACGAGGAATCGAAAGAAGAACTAGAAGATTTAAAGAAAGACTTAAAAAAAAATGAGTAATTCGTAAGGACCGAATGGATTCGGTCCTTTTTTGGTGATTTTGTGTCGTAGAAGGTTTCCTTATGACAAAGCGCACAAAGTTCGATATAATTAGGAATCTGGAAAGAACGGCTTAGGAATGAGAGGGAAACTATGAGTCCACAAGATCAATTGAATCGATTACGTCGAGAAATGGATGAATTGAACCATGAAATGCTCGACTTGCTTAGTCGGCGCGGTACACTTGCCGTCGAAATTGGAAAAATTAAACGTCTTCAAGGTGTCGAACGTTATGATCCGGTC
Organism: Exiguobacterium sp. BG5(2022); assembly: GCF_031844365.1. Classification (GTDB taxonomy): domain Bacteria; phylum Bacillota; class Bacilli; order Exiguobacteriales; family Exiguobacteriaceae; genus Exiguobacterium; species Exiguobacterium profundum. Next base: position 1,183,865 of record NZ_JAUZVB010000001.1, on the reverse strand, counting down.
CGAGAGCGAGAGATGCTTGATTTTATTGCCGCATCAAACCAAGGGCCGTTTGAAACGTCACGTCTTCAACATATCTTTAAAGAAGTCTTTAAAGCGTCTGCTGAATTACAAGGAGAAGATCGAGATAAAACGCTTCTCGTTTCGCGTAAACGTCAACCGGAAGACACGTTGGTCCATATGAAAGATGTGACGATCGGAAACGGCCGTCCACAATTGATTGCAGGACCATGTGCCGTAGAGTCTTTCGAACAAGTGAATGCGGTCGCAGAAAAGCTTGCATTGTCTGGTGTTAAAATCATGCGAGGCGGTGCTTATAAACCGCGTACGTCACCTTACGATTTTCAAGGCTTAGGTTTTGAGGGATTGAAACTGTTAAAGACGGCAGCTGACCGACATGACCTACGAGTCATCACAGAAATCATGACTCCTGGCGCAGTGGAATCGGCGTTACCGTATGTTGACATCATTCAAGTCGGAGCTCGCAACATGCAGAACTTCGATTTGTTAAAAGAAGTTGGGAAGACAGACAAACCGGTCTTGTTGAAGCGCGGATTATCCGCTACAATCGAAGAGTTCATTTATGCGGCAGAGTACATTATGGCGAGCGGGAACAGCCAAGTCATCTTGTGCGAGCGGGGAATTCGAACGTATGAACGTGCGACACGCAATACGTTGGACATTACCGCTGTGCCGATTTTGAAGCAAGAGACGCATCTGCCTGTTATGGTAGACGTCACGCATTCGACCGGTCGTCGTGATTTATTGTTGCCAGCTGCAAAAGCGGCCCTTGCAATCGGAGCTGACGGTGTGATGGTAGAAGTGCACCCGAATCCGGCGATCGCCCTCTCGGACGCGCAACAACAATTAGACTTCGATCAATTCGATCAATTTGTGGAAGGACTCACGGTCCAGTTTCCCCAACTTGATTTGGTGAAAAAGTAAGCTTTCCAAATGGAAACGTTTTATATCGCATGAAGACAGGGTAAATGGATGACAGATACCTGTCTTCCTTTTTTAAGACGTTTTATGAAAACTTTTTGAAAATCAGGATTTGTAGGAGGAGTAGTTTATGAATAGTAACAACGTAACAATCTATGATGTGGCACGAGAAGCCGGGGTGTCGATGGCGACCGTCTCTCGTGTCGTCAACGGAAACCCGAACGTCAAACCGACAACACGCAAGAAAGTACAGGATGCGATTGACCGTCTTGGTTATCGTCCGAACGCCGTCGCACGTGGACTAGCAAGCAAGAAAACGACAACGGTCGGTGTCATCGTACCGGATATCTCGAACATCTTCTTTGCCGACTTGGCGCGAGGTATCGAAGACGTGGCGACGATGTATAAATACAACATCATCCTTGGTAACTCAGATTCGAGTCGTGACAAGGAAGTCCATTTACTCAATACGCTATTAGGTAAACAAGTGGACGGTATCATCTTCATGGGTGGACGTTTGCATGAAGATCTCGTGGAAGAGTTCAAAAAATCACCAGTTCCAATTGTTCTCGCAGCGACATTGAACCAAGGATATGATCTCCCGGCTGTCAATATCGATTATGAGCAAGCGGCGTATGACGCGACTCAGATGTTGATCAACCACGGACATGACCGTGTTGGATTCATCACTGGACCACTCGAGCAACAAATCAATGGCGAGAAGAAATTTGCCGGTTACCGCCGTGCTCTTGAAGATGCAGGTCTTCCTTTCCATGAGAACGATATGATTCTCGGAAATTATACGTATGCGTCTGGTCTCGAGGCGATGCAAAAAATGTTGCAACGTGACGATTGTCCGAAAGCCATCTTCGCAGGGACGGATGAAATGGCACTTGGGGTCATCCATGCGATTCAAGATGCAGGTTACTCTGTTCCAAACGATTTCGAAGTCGTCGGTCACGATAACACGCGCCTCGCGACGATGATTCGTCCGAAGTTGACGACGGTCGTTCAACCGATGTACGATATCGGAGCCGTCGCGATGCGTCTCTTGACTAAGATTTTGAACGCGGAAGAAATCGAAGAGAAAAACGTCGTGCTTCCTCACCGAATCGAACGCCGTGACTCGCTTCGTCAGGACTAAAAGAAAAGCTGCCCGTTCATCCATTTTTGAGATGAACGGGCAGCTTTATTTATAAATAAATCGATTTTCGATCATTCGAGATGAACGGCCAAAAGGCACGCTTCGTGACTTCCCAATTCTTTTCTTCAATTTGTTGACGCCGCGGGATATGATCAAACGCGTAAAGAGAGTCGTCCCACCGAGTGGGTAACGGTTGACCAGCGACATCGGACCATTGCTCAATCCACTCGGTCGGGATATCTCCGGCATAGGGTGTCTCTCTCGTCAGACCGGCCCACACTTGTGCCCAGGCGCGAGGAACGGCTCGATACCAGTCATAGCCGCCGCCACCAAGTGCGACGAGACGACCATCGGTATACTCGTCTGCCATACGTGAAGCGATTTGGGGAATCTGTTCGAACGTCCGTATCGTTGATGCGAGATGGGTGAGTGGATCAAAGACATGGGCATCCGCACCATTCTGAGTCAGGATGATATCAGGTTTGAACCATTCGCACGCTTCACGTAAAACGGTCTCATAGCACGTCAAAAATGAGTCGTCTTGGGTGAACGCATCGACTGGTACGTTCCAACTATAGCCGTATCCTTTCCCATTCCCTCGCTCTGTCACCATTCCGGTACCCGGGAAGAGATAGCGACCTGTCTCGTGTATGGATAAAGTCATCACATCATCATCGTCATAGAAGAGCCATTGGACCCCGTCCCCATGATGCGCATCCGTATCTACATAGAGAACGCGCGACCCGTATTGTTTTCTCACATGTGCGATGGCGACGGCCGCATCGTTATAGACGCAAAATCCTGATGCTTTGCGCCGCATTCCATGATGTAGACCGCCCCCAACATGGAAGGCTCGCTCTGCTTTGCCGCTCGCAACTAGATCGAGCGCATGAATCGTCCCACCGACAAGCCGTGCGGCTCCCTCGTGTATCGTCGGAAAGATGGGAGTGTCTTCCGTACCGAGACCAAACTTATTCGCTTTCAGCGTAGAAAGTTCTCCTGCCGCCGCAGCTTGGACGGCTTCGATGTAGTCAAAGTCATGAACGAGCGCTAACGCTTCAACCGAAGCGAGTGGAGGAGACACACATTCCGATTTGGAGAGTTTTCCGGCTGCAATCAGAAGGGATGTCGTCAATTCCAGTCGTAACGGATTGAACGGGTGATCCTCATGAAAGCGATAAGACGTCTCGTCTTCGCCAAATATGTAAATCGGTCTCATCGTGACATCTCCGGACCGAGGACATCATACCCTTCACGTTTCAACCGTTCGATGATCCGGAGCGGGTTCATCGTCTGGACGCGGAAAGAGATGATACGTTTATACGGATCGCTCGTCGGATGAACGAAGACGTTGATGATATTGACGTTTGTTTTGGCGAGGAGTCGGGTCACTTTTTCGAGCGTGCCGGTCGTATTTTCGACGAGAATTTCAATTTGCGAACTCGGTTCGAGTGCGCCTGTCAATTGCACGAAGTAACGTAATAAATCGGTCTCTGTCAATACACCGACGAGTTTCCCTTGTTCGACGATAGGGAGACAGGTTAGCCGGTTTTCGTAAAATAACGCAGCTGCATCTTCAAAGAAATCGAATGGATGCGCTGTCGGTACCTCGGATCGCATGATGCTCGATACAGGGTTTTGAAAGTCTGCGTTTTCACTTTCGGGATGAAAGACGCTCGTCGCACCACTCATCTCGAATTGGCCGACAATCCCGACGACTTGTCGAGCGGGATTTGTCACAATCAAATGTCGGACACGATGTTCACGCATTAATTTTGCGGCATGGGCAATCGTATTGGTCGGTTGAATCGTCACGACATGTCGATTCATCATCTGTTCGATTAACATGAAATCCCTCCTTAGTCGTACATAAATCGTCGGCGAAGACGAAGTGAATCAAAATGGTCGATTGATTCTTGTCGTACGTTTTTTCCGATACGAGCCATCAAACAGTTGGCAGGATGGGAGGCAATCTCAGGATCGTCTGTCGGGAAGAAAACAAGTCCACCGTGATTCATCATCTTCTCCATGACTTTTCGATAATCCCAAATCGAGAGTCCACTACCTTTCAAATCCCAGTGCCAATAATATTCGGTCGTCAAAATCAAAAAGTCATCCATATGTGGGTCCATCATCGATACTTCGAGTAATTGTTTCCCGATTCGTTGACCACGGAAGCGAGGACTCACCTCGATTGCCCCGAGTTCAAGGATGTATGGGTCGTTTCCTTCACTCCAACGCTCATACGGGTCAGGATAGAGGAAAGTCACGTATCCAATCACGAGATCGTCTTGCCTGGCGACGATGATTCTTCCTTCTTTCAACCCAGCAATATCGACGAGTGCTTCGTGCTGATCTTCCGGTTCACGAAAAGCTGTCAATCCTTCATCAAGACGATACGTCCGTAACACGTCAGGCGCCACCGGACCATCAATCGTGACGTCACCTTGTGAGGTCTGCCACACTTTTGAATGATATTGTTTTTCCATAGGGTCACCACCTTTTCCATCTCTTATTATAGCGCTTTCATCAAGCTGGAATCATCCTGTTTTGATGAAATTGGAAATTCATTGATTTGTCATAATTTTAACACTATACTGAAAGTGGTTATACCAATCTTTACAGGGGAGGCGAATCTTTAGCGATGGAAAAATTGAAAGCGTTAACAGGGGAACATCAATTAGCGTCGTATGAAGAGGCTTGTCAGTCGTTTGAATGGACACAAGCAGAAGCATTGTTTTCATGGAATTTGACGGGGAAAGTCAATTTGGCATATGAAGCCATCGATCGCCATGCGGAAAGTGAATTGGCGACAAAAGTGGCACTGCTTTATTTCGATGGGGATCGAGAAGAGCGGTACACGTATGCGGATATGAAGAAAGAAAGTAATCGTTCTGGTAATGTTCTGAAGTCGATTGGTGTGGAGAAAGGCGACCGCGTCTTTATCTTTATGCCACGTCAGCCAGAACTTTATTTTATTTTGCTCGGTGCCATCAAACGAGGGGCCATCGTCGGTCCATTGTTTGAGGCGTTCATGGAACAGGCGGTTCACGACCGTTTGCTCGACTCGGAAGCGAAAGTGATTGTGACGACGAAAGAACTGTTGCCGCGCATTCCGGTCGATCAGTTGCCTCATTTAGAGACAATTCTACTCGTTGGGGACGATGTCGAAGAGTCGGAAAAGGTGCTCGATTATCGTAAACTGGCGAACGATGCGACGACAGATCTCGAATTGACGTGGGTCGACCGTGAAGACGGTCTGATTTTACACTATACATCGGGCTCAACAGGAAAACCAAAAGGGGTTCTCCACGTCCATAATGCGATGATTCAACATATGATGACCGGCAAATGGGTACTCGATCTTCAACCGGATGATATTTACTGGTGCACGGCTGACCCTGGATGGGTGACGGGGACGAGCTACGGTATTTTTGCGCCTTTCTTAAATGGTGCGACAAACGTCATCGTTGGTGGACGCTTCAATCCTGAATTTTGGTATTCGGTCATTGAACGGTTTGGCGTGACAGTTTGGTATAGTGCCCCGACGGCGTTCCGCATGCTCATGGGCGCTGGCGACGAAGCGTTTGAGAAGTATGATTTGTCTTCACTTCGTCATATTTTATCCGTCGGTGAGCCGCTAAATCCAGAAGTCATTCGTTGGGGACACGAAGCATTTGATCTTCGAATCCATGATACGTGGTGGATGACAGAAACCGGTGCGATGATGATTTGTAACTATCCGACGATGGACATCAAACCGGGCTCAATGGGGAAACCGATCCCAGGTTGCGAAGCGGCTATTTTGGATGACCGGGGTCAACCACTTCCACCACACCGAATGGGGAACTTGGCACTCAAGACGCCTTGGCCGTCGATGATGCGGAAGATTTGGAAGAACGATGCGAAGTATGAGAGTTACTTCTGGGGAGATTGGTATGTGTCAGGTGATTCTGCTTATATGGACGAAGACGGCTATTTCTGGTTCCAAGGTCGGGTCGACGACGTCATCATGACAGCAGGAGAACGGGTCGGACCGTTTGAAGTGGAAAGTCGACTCGTGGAACATCCGGCTGTGGCTGAAGCGGGTGTCATCGGAAAACCGGACCCGGTCCGAGGTGAAATCATCAAAGCGTTCATTGCGCTACGTAAAGGTTATGAACCGTCTGATGAGTTAAAACAAGAAATCCAGCAGTTCGTCAAAGAAGGATTGGCTGCGCATGCAGCACCACGTGAGATCGAATTCAAGGACAAGTTGCCGAAAACGCGAAGCGGGAAGATCATGCGTCGCGTCTTGAAGGCTTGGGAATTGAATCTTGAAACAGGTGACCTCTCGACGATGGAAGATTAAGATAAACAAAGGGTCGACACATCGTGTGTCGACCCTTTGTTTATTCACCGTTAGCATCAGCATCGGCTTCTTCTTCAGCTTGTTGTTCGGCTTCTTGTTTAGCCTCTTCTTCAGCTTTCTTCTTCGCGTCTTCCTCAGCTTTTTTCTTTGCTTCGGCGTCTGCTTTTTGTTTAGCTTCTTCTTCAGCTTTTTTCTTAGCGGCAGCATCGGCAGCAGCCTCTTGTTTCTTCTCCTCAGCTTCTTTCTTTGCTTCTTCGGCCTCTTTCTTGGCCTCTTCTTCTTTCTTCTTCTCTTCCTCTTCTTTTTCTTTCTCTTCTACTTTCTTCTTCTCAGAGAATGAACCTGAGTCTTGGAAGTCTTTTGAAGTGACGGTTGAAGGTTGTGAGAAGCGTGCGCTGACGCCTAGAGCTTCTGGGTCATCCGCATAGACACGATTCATCGTTTGCGACCAGATGCGCTGTGTCCGTTGATAGTAACGTCCATAATCCCAACCATCTAGCATTGAGAGGCGTTGTGAATCATAACCTGACCAGACAGCGAGTGTAACGTTCGGGTTCGACCCGACCAAGTACGAATCACGTTGATCGTTCGTCGTACCGGTTTTACCCATCCAATCGCCAGGAACGCTGAGCAATGATTGTGCATATGTCGCAGTACCTGACGTGTAGACGTCGCGGAGCATATCCACCACGAGATAAGAGGTACGTTCTGTGAAAATACGCGTTTTCTTCGGCTTCGCTTCGTAAATGACTTCACCTTGATATTCGATTTCTTGGATGAAGTACGGCTCCACGTGTTCACCGTAATTTGCTAGCATCGCATAAGAGGCGGCCAAATCGATTGGCTTGACTTCCCCGGTACCGAGTGCCATCGCTGAAGCATAACGGTTTCCTTCAGATACCGGAATCCCCATGTCGACTAATTTCTGCGTATCAGCAGGTTTTTGGTTACGTTCTTCATAAATCTTAACAGCCGGAACGTTCAAGGAGAGCTTGAGCGCATCGCGTACTGTGACAGCACCGCGATACGTTTTCCCTTCGTTTTGAACTTGTTTCTTCGGTTGTCCCGGACCAGTAAACTTATAGAAATACTCCTCGTCAATGATTTGAGTGGCAGGTGTAATCATGCCAGCTTCAATCGCATTTGAATAGACAAGAATCGGTTTTGCAGTCGATCCGATTTGACGTTCTGCCCAGAAAGCACGGTTCAAATCGTCGGTCTTGCCATTGATGTAGCGACCTCCGACGAATCCGAGTACTTTCCCGGTCTTATTCTCAATCATGACAGAAGAGGTTTGTTCAGGAAGTGTGCGGTTCTCATCTTTAATCGTTTGATTCGGTCCGAAGTTGCCAGCGTTTTTAGCCGGTTGTTGCATCGCTTCGTGAATTTCTTTATCCAATGTCAAACGGATGTTGAACCCACCTTGACGCAACATGTTATGAGCACGCTTCGCATAAGTCGAACGGACAGAGTCCTGTTCCTCCGAGCTCAACTCATTGATTTCAATTCCATCTTGCTCCAATAGATAATCCGTTACGATTTGGCGTGCTTGAAGTTCTGCTTCGTCTACCACGTACGGATATTTGTCGCGAGGCTTCGTCTGAGTCTGCATGAAGTCTTGCGTGATGTCGTAGTTATAAGCGGCATCATATTCTTCTTTCGTGATCTTTCCTGCAACGTACATGCGGTTCAATACCGTTTTCATTCGGTTAACCGCACCCGATACGTCCTCTTTGATGACGCCACCTTGATAGTAAGGTGTGTAGAAGAATGGGTTTTTTGGGATACCGGCAAGGAAAGCGGCTTGTGGAAGTGTCAATTTCTCTGCCGAAGTATTGAACACACCGCGAGCGGCGGCCTCAATCCCTGAAATGTTACGTCCCATCGAGTTACGTCCGAATGAGACGACGTTCAGATAGGCGTTTAAAATTTCATCTTTGTCCATCGCCTTCTCTAGACGAAGGGCGAGTAATATTTCTTTTGCTTTCCGTTCGAAAGATACTTCGTTCGTCAACATTTGGTTTTTAATCAATTGTTGCGTCAACGTTGAACCACCCGTGCGATCTTCAGATCCTGTTGCTTCTTGTAAAATAGCGCGTAACGTCGCTTTTGGAACGACGCCATCGTGCTCATAGAATTCGACATCTTCCGTCGCAAGTAGTGCATCGACAACGTATGGAGAAACTTTTTCTACTGGAATCGGGATTCGTACCTCATCGGTCGTATAGTTCCCGATGCGCTCCCCGCTTCCGAAGTAGATATTGGAAGTCGATGTATACGTATTGATTTGCGCAGTCATCGTTTTATAAGCCGGGGTCGGCATATCTTTGACGAGTGACGCGAAATATCCGACACCAATTCCAGCACCTAAAAACCCGATGAGTACAACAGAAATGATGGTCAGGAGTAGGACGTTCCACGACACATCATACATAACATTGGCATAACGACGTACTTTCAATGACGTCGGATTATTCCATAAGTCTCGAATCTTCTGCAGCATGACAGCCTCCTTAAATATGGTGTAAAACTATTTTAGACAGTAATATATTCGATTATAGCACAATTCAACCTACACCTTACCTCGAAACCGAAGTCTCGTGCAAGTTTCATTGTAAGAGTTGACAAGTTGAAAACGATGCTTATAAAATGAATAGCATAGTCAACAAGATAATGACGCTGTGAAGAAAGCGAAGTAGTCGACGGGCCTCTTGTCCAGAAAGCTAGTGGTTGCTGTGAACTAGCCAATGTCAATCGATGAATTACACTTTTAGAGCGTGCCTTCGGGCCGGTTCGAGACCGTTATCTCTCGCTCAAGCGGTCGCAAATTGCGACAAGTAGGGTGGTACCGCGGAATCTCCGTCCCTTCTCATATGAGAAGGGACGTTTTTTTATGTCAATCGAAGGAGTGGAACAAATGGAACTATTAAACGATTTAGAGTTTCGAGGACTTGTCAACCAAATGACAGATGAAGAAGGATTAAAAGAACAACTCAAACAACCGACGACGTTATACACGGGATTTGATCCGACGGCGGACTCGCTTCACATCGGGCACTTGCTCCCGATCTTGACGCTGAAACGTTTCCAGCAGGCAGGCCATCAGGTCATCGCGCTCGTCGGTGGGGCGACAGGGATGATTGGTGACCCGTCTGGTCGTTCGGATGAACGTTCACTAAACACGTTGGATACGGTCAAGCTCTTCTCCGATCGCATCAAGGATCAGTTGAGCCGATTCCTTCCACTTGAAGGGGAGAACCCGATCACGATTCGCAACAACTACGAATGGACGGAAGAGATGTCAATCATCGACTTCCTGCGCGACATTGGGAAGCACTTCCCAATCAGTTACATGCTCGCGAAAGACTCTGTCGATTCACGTATGGAGAACGGGATCTCGTACACAGAGTTCTCTTACATGTTGCTCCAATCTTACGACTTCTTGAAACTATACGAGACAGAGAAATGTCGTCTTCAAGTCGGTGGAAGTGATCAATGGGGGAACATCACGGCAGGTCTTGAATTGATTCGTCGCTTTGGTCACTCTGAAAAAGCGTTCGGTCTCACCGTGCCACTCGTCACAAAGTCGGACGGACAAAAGTTCGGGAAGACAGCGGGCGGTGCGGTTTGGTTAGATGCGGATAAGACGTCGCCATATGAGTTCTACCAGTTCTGGATCAACGTCGACGATGCAGATGTCATCAAGTTCATCAAATACTTCACGTTCATGTCGCATGAAGAGATTGAGGCACTTGCAGCCGAAGTGACAGAAGCGCCTGAAAAGCGCGTGGCACAGCGCCGACTCGCAGAAGAGATGACAAAGCTTGTCCACGGTGAAGCAGGACTTGAACAAGCGGAGCGCATCACGAAAGCGTTCTTTAGCGGAGATTTGACGTCGCTTCAACCGGAAGATATGGAAGATGCGTTTAAAGGCATGCCGCAATTCGAACTTGACGGTGAACGCAACCTTGTCGACCTCCTCGTCGAAGCGAAGATCTCACCATCGAAACGTCAGGCACGTGAAGATGTGACGAACGGAGCGATTTACTTGAACGGCGAACGTGAACAAGCGCTCGATAAAATGATTACGCGCGAAGACACGCTCGGTGAATTCACCATCATTCGCCGTGGTAAGAAGAAATACTTTGTGATTCGTCACGTATAATCACGATGTCCGTTCCTCATTTGTTGAGGAATGGACTTTTTTTATACATGACGTGCGGTTCGGATTTGCTAAAATGGGAAGATAGGAGGGATGGCGATGGAGATAGAAGAATTTTTCGGTGAGCAGTTCCATCAATGGCGCGAACACTTTCGTTATTATGAAATGGCGATCACGGAACTTGAGAGCGATCTCGGGATCATCGACTTGGACTGGCAGACGAGACTCGGGTATTCACCGATTGAACATGTGAAGACGAGAATGAAGACATTGCCGTCCATCGTGCGCAAGATGAAACGGAAAGACTTGCCTTTGGAAGTTTCGGCGCTTTGGGAACATGTGCACGATGTGGCGGGCATTCGGATTGTTACGAGCTTCCGCGACGATATTTATGAAATCTTGCGTCATCTAGAGGCGCGAGATGATTTAGATATCATCGAAATCAAAGATTACATCAAACATCCAAAACCGAGCGGGTATCGGAGCTTACATCTCATCGTGAAAACGAAAGTCTACTTGGCAGAACGAATCATCTGGGTGCCTGCGGAGATTCAGATTCGGACACTCGCCATGGACTTTTGGGCGGCAACGGAACATAAGCTTCAGTACAAATATCAACATGCCGTGCCAGAATCATCGAAAGAAGAGCTGATTGAAGCGTCACTCATGGCGGATGCCCTCGATACGCAAATGGGACGCATTCGGCAAGAAATTTTGAAGAAATAAAAAAATCCCCTTCGTGAAGAAGGGGATAAAAAGCATTAACGTGAGTAGTACTCGACGATGAGTTGCTCTTTGATTTGGTCGTTGAGTTCAGCGCGTTCTGGGAGACGTACGAATGTACCTTCGAGTTTCTCAGCGTCAAACGATACGAAGTCTTTTGTAGCTGGTGCTACTTCAAGTGCTTCAGCGATTGCTTTTACGTTTTTCGACTTTTCACGAACAGCGATAACTTGACCTGGTTTTACGCGGTAAGACGCGATGTCAACGCGTGATCCATCAACAGTGATGTGACCGTGGTTGACGAGTTGGCGTGCTCCACGACGTGTGCGAGCGAGGCCGAAACGGTAAACGAGGTTGTCAAGGCGTGATTCGAGCAAGAACATGAAGTTCTCACCGTGGATGCCTGGCATTTTACCAGCATCGTTGAAGATGCGGCGGAATTGCTTCTCGTTCACTCCGTACATGTGACGAAGTGCTTGCTTCGCTTGAAGCTGAAGACCGTATTCTGAGATTTTCTTACGACCATTTCCGTGTTGACCTGGTGCGTAAGGACGTTTTGCTAATTCTTTACCCGTTTCGCTAAGCGAGATGCCTAAGCGACGCGAGAGTTTCCAAGCTGGACCTGTGTAACGAGCCATGATTGGACTCCTCCTTGTTGTTCATGTATTTTGCACAAAAGAACAACGGTGTCAAAGACGAGTAACGCCCCTTTCTAGGTGCAAGCACCTTCACTTGATAGCGAAGCTACGAGATGCCCCTCCGACAAAAGTCGAGGCCCGAAAGGTGGATACGTTTGTCTGTGACTGCTATCGTCATTTCATGCACAAAGATGAGTATACGATGAATACCATCTCTTGTCAATCAAATATAGCGAAGAAGTGTTTCGCAAAAACGTTCGAGTCCTTGACGGTCGATTTCTGAGAAACGGTCGAACTCCGGGCTGTCGATATCGAGCACGCCGATTGTTTTCCCGTCACGTACGAGAGGGACGACGATTTCAGAATTCGAAGCCGCATCACATGCGATATGACCAGGGAATTGATGAACATCGGCCACGAGCTGTGTTTCTTGTGTAGCTGCCGCAGTTCCACAAACCCCTTTACCGAACGCGATGTGAACGCAAGCCGGGAGTCCCTGAAATGGTCCTAAGATTAGACTGTCTTCAGAATCAGTCACGTAGAATCCGACCCAGTTGATCCGATCTAAAAATTGGTTGAGTAAAGCGCTGGCGTTGGCAAGGTTGGCCACTGTATTTGTTTCGCCCTCTAATAATGAGGCGAGTTGCTTGTTTAATAGTTCGTAACCGGCTGTCAAATCACCTGAGTACGATGTCGTTTGGAACATATAAATTCCCCTCCATCTTTCGTGTTTTTAGAATTTAGCATTATGGTACACGCAAATTTAAGATTTGTCTTGTTAGAAAGTTCCGAAAAAATGAACAATCTCCACTGAAACCATTGGAAAACCTATGCAAATCGTTGGTTCTATAATATGATTAGGTATATCTATTCTTATAAAATACTTCTTTTTTTAATATAAAGGTACATAAGTCCACGAAAGCGGCTTGGAGGTTGTGACAAAGATGGATTACGGAATTTATGGATTAATCATTGGAATCATCGTCGTCGTATTAGGCGGCATGTTGGGGAGTATGCTCATTCGAAGGAATTTTTACCAAAAAATTGACGACTTGGATATGAGGAAACAAAGTGTGCTCAGTGCGAGCATACCCGTCGAACTCCAGAAATTCAAACAGTGGCCGATGGAAGGGGAAACAAAAGAAAAGTTTGATCGTTGGCATCAATCTTGGGATGAGTTAGTCAGTGTACATGCAGGTCAAATCGATGAAGCGTTATACCGGGCTGAGGAAGACTTGGATAAATATCGTTTCATGAAAGTCAAAGCTGACTTGAATGCAACTGAACAACTCATTGAAGAGCTCGAGACGATGGTACACGCCATGCTCGATGAGATGGATGAATTTACGACGCATCATACCTCGCTTATGGACATTGTGAAGCAGGATGAGAAAGAGTTGTATCAGTTCCGCAAGACATTGAATTCACAAAACCATGCGTTCGGACCAACCTATGCATTGGTGGAACAAGAGATTGCCGCTGCCGAGGCGAAACGCAGTGAGATGATCAACTTAAAGCAGGTCGGTCAAGTTTCTGAAGCATTTGAAACCGGACAAGCCTTATCGAATCAAGTAGGACACATCCGTGAACTGATTCGGATCATTCCGCAATTTGTACGTACGGTTCAAGTGGAACTGAAACAACAACTTCAACAACTCCGGGCTGGACATAAAGAAATGCAAATGGACGGGTATGCGCTTGAACCACTTGGATTAATGGAAGAAATCGATCAAGCGGAAGATCGTCGAGAAGAGTTGGTGGCTCGAATCGAACGCTTGGAATTTGATCATTTTGAAGAGGACATGCAACAGTTGAGCTCGGATATCGATCAATTATTCGAAGCATTCCGAACAGAGGTCGATGCCCGCCAATACGTGAAAAAAGAATTTGCGACGATACAAGAGCGCGAATTGCAATCTGCCGAAATCATGAATCACTTACAGACGGAAATGTCTCGACTTGTAAGCAACTATGAAATCAATGCACGCGTCGGAGAAGAATTCGAACAATTAGAACGTGAACGAACGACTCTCACGGCGAATGTACTTGATATTGAACAAGCTCTCGTCGCGCAAATGTTACCGTTTAGTATGATCAAATCCAAAGTGCAGGAAGCGAAACGGTCACTTGACCAATTCAGTGCCATGCATGAGCGTTTCATTGAGGATACGAATTCATTACGTAAAGAAGAGCTTGAGGTCCGTCACAAGTTAGAAACGTGGAAAAAAGAATTGTCTGGGCATCGTCGCCTGTTAGCGAAAAGTGCGATGCCGGTTGTTCCGAATGATTTGTCAAACGACTTACGTCAGCTCCAAAAAGGTGTCCAGTCGTTAGACGAACAGTTTGACAAGGCACCGTTCAACATGACGTATATCGTCGGGCTTAGCCATGATGTCGAAGAGATGATGGATAACTTCCGTGACCGTGTCCATGCACTGATTCGTCAAGTGACGTATGCGGAACAGTTGCTCCAATATGCAAACCGCTTCCGTCGCCGTGACAACGAGGTCCATATCGCCTTGACGCTTGCGGAAAACAAGTTCTTGCATGGAGAGTATGGCACTGCGGTCGAAATCGGTGAGCGGGTGCTCGGTCGATTCGATGAGAACGGAGCCAATGAAATTCGTCAACGTGTGGATAAAGGGTTAGAACAGCAGGAATTGCTAAAAAAATAAACGATGCATGAAGATTGACGGAAACGGGAAAAACGTAGACGTCAATCTTTTTTCAATCAAGGAGGAATCGTCAGATGGGTACACTATGGGTCAACGGGAACATCTACACATTGAATAAACCAGGTGAGATGGAACGTGCCATGTTTATTGAGCATGGACGCGTCTTGAAGATGGGGGACGAGGGACATCTCCGACGTACATATGCGGGTCGCATCGAGGAGATTGTGAATTTGGAAGGAAAGAGTGTGTATCCGGCCTTTACCGATTCACATATTCACCTTGTCGGATACGGCGAAGCGCTCGACCGTGTCGATGCGAGTGAAGCGACGGATCTTCGAGAATTACTTGAAACGATGAAGCAACGAGGGTCGGACGACGATTGGATCGTCGCAGAAGGGTTTGATGATCGTCTGCTCGGTGACATGCCGACACGCGAGATGATTGATGAAGTGATTGACGACCGTCCTGTCGTGTTGAAGCGTGTCTGTCGTCACGTAGCCGTCGTGAACTCGAAAGGACTTGAACGACTTGGACTGATCCACCATACGGTGATCGAAGGTGGAAAACTTGGGCGAGGTGAAGAAGGCAAATTGAATGGCGTCCTATATGATGCTGCACTAGATCTCTTATATAAAGAATTGAGTGGGAATCGTAAGAAAAATGCCGCTTCTCTTCGCCGGGCAATCGATTCATTATTCGCACATGGAGTCGTTGGCGCCCATACGGAAGACTTGTTCTATCATGGAGATCCACTCGAGACGATTCAAGCGTACGAAGATGTACTGGATGAACTTCCGTTTCAAGCACACCTTCTCGTTCACGAACAGGTGGTGGATCGTGTCATCCAGCAAGATGCGATGACGCGTCGGAAACGGTTTGACTTCGGTGCGATGAAACTCTTTGTCGACGGTTCGTTCGGTGGACGCACCGCTCTGTTATCTGCACCGTATGCGGATGATCGGAGTCAACGAGGAATTGAAGTGCATCGACCAGATCATCTCGAGGCACTTGTGAAAAAAGCACGAACATACGGGATGAATGTGGCAGCGCATGTGATCGGTGATGCGGCGGTTGAGCAATTTGTCGGCCTGCTTGAAAAGTACCCTGCCAGAAAAGGGACGCGAGATCGAATTATCCATGCCTCTTTATTGAATGACTCATTGATCAACCGAATCAAATCATTGCCTGTTTTGATTGATGCACAGCCGGTATTTTTATCGGATGACATGGACATGCTGTTCGAGCGGTTGGGCAATGAGCGTGTGCATGATGTCTATCGATTCAAGTCTTTACTCGATACGGGAGCATTGGTGTTAGGAGGAAGTGACGCGCCGATTTCATCTGTTGACGTTCGAAAGGGATTGTTTGGAGCGGTGATGCGACAATCGTTTCACGGGTCGAGCACGCTAAATCCGAGTGAACGTCTTTCGATGTATGAAGCTCTTCGCAGCTTCACATATTCGCCTCATGTTGCTACAGGGACGCACGGAAGAAACGGGCTATTGGTTCAAAGCTACAATGCCAACTTCACAGTATGGGATGAAGATTTCTTTAAATTGAGTGGGGAAGACATCCTGCACAACCGTCTTGTCATGACTGTCGTCGAAGGGCAACCAGTGTACGAAGCAGAAAAAGCCACGCTGTAAAAAAGAGTTGCTTCATCCGAAAGGGATGAAGCAACTCTTTTTTTACATCAGAAGAATGAACGTTGCACTTTATGCCAGAACGAGTTGGTCCGAAGCTTGACAGTCTTGATGACCTGGTCCGAGAGTTCGATATCGATTCGGTCTGTGTACTTCAAGCTGAGCGCCTCGTTATCCATCCCAATAATCGGGTAGTCGTTGCCGTCTTCGACGATGCGGAGTGACAACTTACGCGAATCATGAACGATAAAGGATGAGCCGAGTGTGCGATAGCGATTGTTGTTGACCGAAGCGATCTCACTCACTTGCATACATGGGATGAGTGGGTCGACGACCGCACCGCTGAGAGATTTGTTATAGGCAGTCGATCCCGTCGGCGTCGATACAACCATTCCGTCCCCACGGAATGTTTCGAAATGTAGATCGTCGATATAGACCTCGATGGCGAGTGATTTGATAATACTTGATTTAATCGAAGCCTCATTTAAACAGAGGAGCGGTGTCGATTCGTTGATCGATGCTGAAAGAAGTGGATACTTCCGGACTTCGAGACCTTCTTCGATTCGCATCGAGTTGTCCGAGAAGAGGCGGTCGACTTCATCGAGTTTATGTATGTCGAAATCACAATAAAACTCGTTCAATCCACGACCGAAGCCAACGTAGATGGCGTCTTGACGAAAGCCTGTGTAGCGAACCGCCTGTAAAAATGCCCCGTCCCCGCCGACTGCAGCGATGATGTTCGCGTCCTCCGGTTGATTTACGATGTTGAACCCGTGTTTTTCCCCGATTTCTCTCAGTTTCTTCACTTCTTTTGTGAATTCGTTGACGTTACGATGGTACAAATAGACGTTGTTTCTCATCTGAGTCATCCCCTTTGTCAATGGTGTCCTCTTTATTATAACGTGTTTCTTCCTACCGATATAGGGAAAACTGAAACAGAGCCAAAAGCAGGAAGTTTGTCAAAGGCTCAAGTTCATCGATATGATGAACGAGTAACTACAACAAAGGGGATGAGTACATGCCAACATTTAAAGGGAACAACGTAACATTACAAGGAAATCCAGTGAAGGTAGGAGATCAAGCTCCTGATTTCCGCGTCTTGACGACTGCTTTAGAAGAAGTGACGTTAGCAACCTATCCGGGGAAAAAACTAATCAGTGTCATTCCTTCAATCGATACAGGCGTATGTGATGCACAAACGCGTGAGTTCAACGAAAAGGCCTCATCACTCGGTGGTACAGTCTTGACTGTATCGAACGATTTGCCGTTCGCACAGCGCCGTTGGTGTTCTGCATCTGGTTTAGATAACGTAGTCACCCTCTCGGACCACCGCGATCTTTCGTTCGCAAAAGCATATGGTGTTTTAATTGAAGAAATGCGTCTCCTTGCGCGTTCTGTATTCGTCGTCGATTCGAATGGCGTTGTCCAATATGTACAATATATGGATGAAATGACAGATGAAGTTGATTTCGCGGCGGCACTTGAGGCGTTCGAACAAGCGAATTGATTCGTTTGGCGAAATTGATTAAAATAGCTTACACTAGTACGTGAACCGACCGGTCCTCTCATGGGGGCCGGTTTTGTATGGAAAGGATGAACGAAAATGGAACGTTTTGAACAACTCTATCGTGATTGGAAGAAGGAAGCGAAGAAACTGGTCAACGACCTGGATGTATTACCGATCGAGGCACTCGTCCAAGTATTTGACCATGTTGACATTGAAAAAGAGAAGATGGACGATGTCCGTAAAGCAGTGAGTTTACTCGTCTTGGAAGAAACGACACAACTCCCCCCGAACAATCAACCGACACCGGATGCGGTCAGCCTATTTATGGGTTATCTAGCTTCGAAGCTACTTAAGGAAAACGCGACGATTCTAGATTTAGGTAGTGGGACAGGTACGTTGACGCACGCCGTTCTCTCTCAGTTAAAAGATGCGACAGCGCAAGCGGTCGAAGTGGATGAACTGTTGCTTCGTCTTTCCTATTCCATTAGTAACTTGTTAGGAGAACCAGTATCCTACTTCCATCAAGACGCCCTTGCTCCTCTGTTTGTTGAACCGAGCGACCTTTCCGTTGCTGACTTGCCAATCGGATATTATCCAAATGATGAAGTGGCAGCCGGATACGACATGAAACGAGAACAAGGACATGCCTATTCGCATTTCCTCTTGATGGAACAGGCGATTCGCCATACGAAACCAGGTGGGCATGGATTATTTGTCATCCCGAACAATTTGTTTGAACAGGATGACGAAGGGAAATTAAAACAATGGATGGACCGTGAGGCTGTTGTGAAAGGGGTCATTCAACTTCCGACGACGATGTTTAAAGACGAACGTTACGCGAAAAGCTTATTGCTCCTTCAAAAAGTAGGAGAAGGCGTCACACGGCCAAAACAAGCGCTATTTGTGGAACTTCCGTCATTCACTGATGTCAGAGCGGTAGCCAATGTTGTGAAACAGATTGATGATTGGTTCAAAACAACTCAAAAATAATGGACAAAATACTTGAAAAAGGTATGCAAAATCAAGTATCTTCATTATGATACAGTTATCAGTTTTAAATTGAACAGATAAAGATATGCGTTTAAAACGAAAGGTAAGAGGTGTATGACATGACGAAAATTATGGCAGTCAATGCGGGTAGTTCATCGCTCAAGTTCCAGTTACTCGAGATGCCAACGGAAGAGTTGCTCGCAGTCGGACTTGTAGAGCGTGTAGGGAAAGAAGATGCGATTTTTACAATCAAGTACGGTGAAGGACAGAAGTTCAACGTGGTCACACCACTTCACACGCACAAAGAAGCGGTTGAATTGACGTTGGAGAAGTTGATCGAATTGGATATCATCCAATCATTCGATGAGATTTCTGGTGTAGGTCACCGTGTGTTACACGGAAAAGAGTTGTATGCGGATTCGGTCGTCATTGACGATGAAGTCATGAAGAACATCGAATCGTTCACAGAGCTCGGACCACTTCACATCCCACCAAACTTGACAGGTATTCGTGCATTCCAGGCAATTTTGCCGAATGTCCCACAAGTAGCGGTATTCGATACAGCGTTCCACCAGTCAATGCCTGAAGAGAATTTCTTGTACAGTCTTCCTTATGAATACTATACAGAACATGGTGTACGTAAATACGGCTTCCACGGAACGAGCCACAAGTATGTCACACAGCGTGCGGCAGAACTTCTCGGTCGTCCGCTAGAAGACTTGCGTTTGATTTCATGTCACCTCGGTAGCGGTGCATCGATCGCTGCAGTAGCAGGTGGTCGCTCAATCGATACAACGATGGGCTTCACACCACTCGAAGGAATCACGATGGGAACGCGCTCAGGTTCTTTGGACCCGGCCCTCATCCCGTTCTTGATGCAAAAAACAGGGAAGTCTGCTGAAGATGTATTGAACGTCATGAACAAAGAGTCTGGCGTGTACGGTCTTTCTGGTATCTCAAGTGACTTGCGTGACATCGAGCAAGCGGCTGCAGAAGGCAACCATCGTGCAGAAGTTTCATTGAAAATCTTCTCGAACCGTATTCACGGTTACATCGGTCAATATGCGGCTGAAATGAATGGTGTCGACGCCATCATCTTCACAGCGGGCGTCGGTGAGAACTCGGACGTCATCCGTGAACGCATCCTTCGCGGTCTTGAATTCATGGGTGTCTACTGGGATCCTTCACTTAACAACGGTGCTCGCGGAAAAGAGTTGTTCATCAACTATCCGCACTCACCAGTTAAAGTCATCATCATCCCGACGAACGAAGAATTGGTCATCGCGCGCGACACGGTACGCATTGCAAACCTTCTCGAAGCACACGCATAATACGAAACGAACCCACGTTACTTCGTGTAACGTGGGTTTTTTCATGAGTCTTTTTTACTAATATCAAGAATCGTAAGTAGGACAAATGTTTTCTCCTTTGTAACATTAGGCGCTTCATTTACATCGTTTTGCAATGTTTATGTCATGAATAAACCATATATTGGATTTTAATTTATAAAAATATCTCGTATTCGATTTAAATGTCAATCTAACACGATAAACCTTTAATTTTGACATCGATTTGTAATGTTCGTGTCACTCAAATGAACAGGAAGTGTAACGGCACTGACTGATGTTTCGTCATATAGTTATCTGGACGAAATATTCAATTGGAGTGACAAGTCACTCGTTCGATAGATGATGATATGAAATGAAACCAAATTGACGAAGAGAGGACGAATAAACGTATGTTGAAAAAAATCATGACGCTCTTACTTCTCGCCATCGCCGTATTTGCATTTGCTCTACCCACTTCACCAGTAGAAGCAGCTACGAAAAAAGTATATGTTGCAACAAAGTCAGGTTCGAAGATGGTCTATGCAGATGGGAAATCAAATGCACGAGTGATTGGGAAGATGACGGCGAGTGATCGTCTTCAACGTACAGGTTCTCGAGGTGCTTGGATTCGCGTGAACTATAAAGGGAAGGCCGGATGGGTTCCTACAAAGAACTTACGTACTGTAAGTGCTCCTAAACCGCTCAAACCAGCAAGCGTGAAGACGTATACGATGAAAGCGTCCGCATATACACCGTACTGCAAGGGATGTTCAGGTAAGACAGCACTTGGATGGAACGTTCGTACCCAAAAGCGAAATGTAGTCGCGGTAGACCCGCGCGTCATTCCACTCGGAACGAAAGTGCAAGTATTCGTAGGGGGCAAGTCGATGGGTACCTACACGGCAGCTGACACTGGTGGCGCCATCAAAGGAAATAAAATTGACATCTTAATGTATTCGCAAAATGCAGCGATTCAATTTGGTCGTAAAACGGTTACAGTCAAGGTGTTATAATGCATAGGAAAAGGGTCTTGCGATTGCGCAAGACCCTTTTTGATGGATGGGTGATTATTGACGAACGATAAGGACGTCACATTTCGCATAACGGACGATGCTTTCAGAAACGCTTCCGATAAAGAACCGTTCAACGGCGTTTAAACCTGTCGCACCACAAATAATAAGATCAATATCATGGTTAGGTGCAATCTTTTTCGCAATCGTCACTTTCGGGGAACCGTATTCAATCACCGTTTCGACTTCTTTTACGCCACGCTCTTTCGCGCGATTGACATAGTCTTCAAGTAACTCTTTCGCATATGTCTCGGCACGCTCTGTGATTGTGCGGTCGTAAGCTTCTACAGTCGCAAACGTACGCGTATCAATCACATGACCAACGTACAGTTTTCCTTCGTTACGAATCGCGACATCGATTGCTGTTTCAAATGCACGTTCTGCCTCTTTAGAGCCGTCAACGGCAGATAAAATGTGTTTGTATACAATTGCCATGTAAATCCCAACCTTTCGCTCGAAATATACGTTCGGCTTACATATATAGTATACCACTTCTTTCAGTTTTCACGCTTTTTCGCCATGAAAATGCGTGAATTTTTTCATGACGATGTTCACGACATGTCCAAGTTTGGAATTCGTGTGAAAGAACGGGTAAAATAAGGCGGAGGAGGTAGGGCGATGAAACATGTAATGATTACATCTGGTGCCAAAGGGATCGGACGCGTAGTGACGGAGCGTCTGTTACAAGATGGGTGGCACGTCAGCATTTTGCAACGGAATCCGATTGACTGGGAACATGAACGGATACATATGATCGAGGCCGGATTGACGGACCGCGAACAACTGCTCTCAGCCTATGAGAAAGCGGTCGAACGTTTTGGTGAACCGAACGCCTTGATTTTAAATGCAGGTCCATATATCTTTGAGCGGAAACCGCTCGTCGAATTGACAGACGAAGAGTGGGACGAAGTACTCACGGGCAACCTGTCCGCCTCATTTTGGTTGATGCGTCGTGCGATTCCTTCCATGCGCTCAAATCGATTTGGACGCATCATCTCGTATGGGTTTCCGGAAAGTGGGACGGCCCCTGGCTGGATCCATCGTTCTGCGTTTGCCGCTGCAAAGACGGGACTCGTCAGTTTGACAAAATCGGTCGCGCTAGAAGAGGCCCCGTTCGGGATTACGGCGAACATGGTCAATCCGGGCAATATCGTCGGCTCTCAAAAGGAGATGCGCATTGATGAAGCGGAAGTGGATGAAGGAACTCCGGTCGGTCGACACGGGACAGGAGAAGATATCGCGCGTTTGATTTCGTTCTTATTACAAGAAGACTCGGACATGATCACAGGTGCCATCATCGATGTGACAGGCGGCGTCAACGTCGTCCATCAATACCGAAAGTGAGGGGAACGCG
This sequence comes from Exiguobacterium sp. BG5(2022), assembly GCF_031844365.1. GTDB lineage: Bacteria > Bacillota > Bacilli > Exiguobacteriales > Exiguobacteriaceae > Exiguobacterium > Exiguobacterium profundum. Next base: position 1,161,341 of record NZ_JAUZVB010000001.1, on the reverse strand, counting down.
ATGAAGATTGGAGTGGTCACGGACGTTCATGGAAATCTCGAGGCGTTGGAGGCTGCACTTCAAGTCATGGATGCGGAGCGGGTCGACGTCATCTGGTCGCTCGGTGACATGATTGCAATGGGACCGGACTCTAATGCGGTCATGGAGCGTTTGTTAGACCGGGGAACGCATATGATTTCTGGGAATCATGATGAAGCGGTTCTTTCCCTTTTGGCTGGACACGGTCATCCAGAAAGTTATGCTCATACGCGCCCACACCATGAGTGGGTTGCACGTCATCTAGAGACTCGATATGCAGATGTCATCGAATCCCTTCCACGAACAATGTCCGTCAAAATGGTTGGCGAAACGGTGTTCGGCATTCATTATCATATCCCGACCGAACGACGCCACGCCACGATTGTCGAAGAACCGTTTCACGAGATTCTCGAACCGACACTGGAAAATATGCAGCGACTGTATGGAGCATATACAGGAGAAATCGTGTTATTCGGACATCACCATCCTGTCCATCTGTTTGAAGATGACACCAAGCGCTACGTCAATCCTGGTGCGCTCGGAGTGGCGAAAGATGACCTGGCTCGCTTTGCCATATTATCTGAAAGAGAAACCGGGATTGCTCTTGAACTGAAGGCGGTCCCATATGACAAATGTGCCTTTTTAGAGAAGATGGAACGTTATGACGTACCGCAACGGGATGTCATGCTGCGCTTGTTTTATTAAGATATGTAAAAAGTGCGATCCTTGAGAATGGATCGCACTTTTTGTCATTCAATCTCTTGAAGAGTTTTCGGATAACTCGTCAATGTGATGGGACCACTTTCTGTCATGACGAGATCGTCTTCAATACGGACTCCGCCGACTCCCGGTAGATAGATACCCGGTTCGACTGTGAACGTCATCCCGACTTGGGCGGTCATGTCATTGTTCGCTGCCATCGAGGGGTGTTCGTGTACTTCGATTCCAATTCCGTGACCGATTCGATGAGTGAAGTATTCACCATATCCTGCAGACGTGATGACTTGTCGTGCCGCGATATCGATTGCGCCGAGTGTCGTACCGACGTTCGCCATCTCGATTGCGGCTTCCTCAGCCTGAAGAACCGTTTCGTAAATCTCACGTTGTTTGCGACTCGCCTCACCGAAGACAACCGTCCGTGTGATGTCTGAACAGTATCCCTGCCAGACGACACCGAGGTCGAACAAGGCAAAATCTCCTTTTTTCAAGCGGTTGTTGCCTGGGACACCGTGAGGGTCGGCACTATTCTCACCGAACAAGACGAGCGTGTCGAACGACATTTCACGGACGCCTTGCTGTTTCATGGCGTATTCAATATCCGCGATGACCTCGAGTTCTGTCACGCCTTCACGGAGGGAGCGGATCCCGGCTTCGATGGCCATATCTGCCAACTCGGCGGCCCGCTTCATGATCCGGACTTCATCCGGTGATTTGATCATACGTAACGTTTGGAGCTCGTCTGTCAAATCGATAATTGACAGACCGGCAAAACCGGCGCGAAGCTGCTCGACTCGGTTGAATGTCAAATGCTCCCCTTCGATTCCGATTCGTTCAGGAACGATTTGGTTATCGAGGAATAACTTGACGATTTTGTCCCATGGGTTTTCATGGTCCATATACGTCACGATTTCACCTGACCAGTCACTCGCTTCGACAATCCCTTTTTCAAGTGCTGGGCAGATGATGGCAGTTGTGCCGTTCTTCAAAACTAAAATGGCGATCAATCGCTCGTGCGCTTCCGCGTATACTCCCGAGAAATAGAACACGGATGCTTTCGACGTGATGAATGCTGCATCTAACCCTTTTGTCGCTAGAGATTGTGCAATTTGATTGGTGCGTTGATTCAAGTTGAATCCCTTCCCTTCTACCTCTTACGTTGACTACTTGTCTATTATAGCTGTTTCGAAAACAGAAAGGAAATGTTGCAATTTGATTGGTACAGTTTGAACTAGTTCGACTGATACAGTATACTGAATAGAGTAGAAAATGTATTGAGAGAAGGGACTCCGCGTATGACCACAAAACATGAACAGATCATAGCACATATCGAGTCACTCGATGTAGGGTCAAAAATTTCGGTCCGCCAAATCGCCAAAGAGTTGGCTGTATCAGAAGGTACGGCTTATCGGGCCATCAAAGAAGCTGAGAACCTAGGTTTCGTATCAACCATTGAACGGGTGGGGACGATTCGGATCAAGCGAAAACATAAAGAAAATATTGAAAAGCTGACATTCGCCGAAGTCGTCAATATCGTCGATGGTCAGGTGTTGGGCGGACGTAACGGTCTCCACAAGACGCTATCGAAATTTGTAATCGGTGCCATGAAGCTCGAGGCGATGATGCGATATATCGATGTCGACTCACTCGTCATCATCGGGAACCGCGAGAAAGCGCATGAACTCGTCTTACAATCAGGTGGGGCTGTGTTGATCACAGGGGGATTCGACACAACGGATGAAGTGAAACGAATGGCAGATAAGTATGATATGCCTGTCATTTCTACATCCTATGACAGTTTTACCGTCGCGACGATGATCAACCGAGCCATCTATGACCGTCTAATCAAAAAAGAGATTTTACTCGTCTCAGATATCGTCATCCCGCTCCACGATACGTTCTATCTGAAGTCAGATGACACAGTGAAACGTTGGCACGAGCTGAATGAACGGACGAAACATAATCGGTATCCCGTCATCGATGAACAGATGAAAGTGGTCGGCGTGATCACGGCAAAGGATGTCATTGATAAATCACACGACTATGATATTGAGAAGGTCATGACGAAAAGTCCGATTACAGTAGGCGTACAAACGAGTGTCACCAATGCCGCGCACCAGATGGTGTGGGAAGGGATCGAGATGTTACCTGTCGTTGATAACTACGGACGTCTGCTTGGGATTATTAGCCGCCAAGATGTGCTGAAGGCGTTGCAACTGGCGAATCGACAACCGCAAGTCGGTGAGACGTTCGATAACATGATCACGAACCAGCTGAAAGAAGATCCTGCATCGAACGGGACGGCCTTCACGGTTGAAGTGGCCCCACAGATGACGAGTCATATGGGGACCGCCTCATCTGGCGTGTTGACGACCTTGTTGGTCGAAGGGGCGACGCGAAGTCTACGTCATATGAAGAAAGGCGATCTCGTGGTTGAGAATATCACCGTCTATTTCATGAAGCCGATTCAAATTGAAAGTCAGATTCGAGTGTCGGCCCATGTCTTCGACCTCGGTCGGAAGTTCGGGAAAGTGGATGTGGAGATGACGCAAGGGACACAACTTGTCGCCAAAGCGCTCGTCACGGCACAACTCATCGATCGGTAATAAAAAGAGCACCTGCTACAGCGCGTAGCGGGTGCTCTTTTTCATGATGGCGTATTCGTCGGTTCTTCTGCGGCGAGAGGGTAAATTTTGCGGTAACGGATAAATCCGACAACAGCATTCCCTAAACCGACGACTAACATGACGATGCTGACAATCCAACCGACAGATGAATTCAGACCGAATCCCCCGACCATTTGGTTCGCAGCGAACAATGCGAGGAATAAACTTAACCAGATCAACGCTTGCGTGTTGAACAACGCTTTTCGGTTTGGCGTCTTTGTCAAAAAAGCACGGCGCTTGAAGACAAGGTACGCACCGAGCGCGAACAAAATGAGTCCAATCATGACAAGTTGCAAGTGAAGGAACCCCTTTCTATCTCGTAATCTGTTATCATCATACCATAATAGTGTGTAGGAAAGTGAGGAATCATCATGACGCAATGGCAGGAAGCGGATACAATCAAATCAGAAATTGAGGCGGCTGACACCATTTTCATTCACCGCCACGTACGACCAGACCCTGATGCGTTGGGGAGCCAGCTTGGTTTACAGCGCATTCTAAAATCGGTTCATCCGGAGAAGCAAATCTATGTGGTCGGTGGCATGGTTCCAGACCTCGAGTTTTTAGGAAAGATGGAACATGTCGAAGAAGAAATGTATCAAGACGCGCTCGTCCTTATATTAGATACGGCGAATCAAGAGCGAATCGATGGACCATTTGCGCTAAAAGGGAAGACAATCATTAAAATCGATCATCATCCCGATGAAGATCCATATGCGATGACACAGATTGTCGATACCTCGGTCAGTTCGACGTCTGAGATGATTGTGGAACTCGCGGACATTTGGAGATATCCAATCGACCAAGAGGCGGCATTTTTACTCTATGCCGGCATCGTAGGCGACACAGGACGATTCCAGTTTCGAAATGCTACGGCCCGAACGTTTGAGATTGCTTCGGCGCTGATCGCGAAAGACATCGATACGAATAAATTGTACCGACACATGTATAAGACCAACTTAGCGACTCTTCAGTTACAAGGGTACGTGTTACAGCACGTCAATGTCACAGAAGAAGGCGTCGGCTATGTGAAGATTGACAAGGACGTGCTCCGGACGTTCCATGCGTCCCCGGAAGCGGCATCGCAACTCGTCAATAGCTTCTCTGGCCTCGAAGGATTGAAATGTTGGGTCATGTTCGTGGAAAACAAAGAAGAGATTCGTGTGCGCATCCGGTCGAAAGGTCCTGTCATCAATGAAGTGGCCAAGCGATACCGTGGGGGAGGTCATCCGATGGCGGCTGGTGCCACGATTGACACATGGGATGAGATGGATGACGTGATTGCGGCTTTGAATGAAGTGGCTGGGGAATTCACGTTTGAAGAAAATGAAGAGAGCTGACCGAGGTCAGCTCTCTTCATTTGTCTCCATTTTCCTTTGGGATGAACCATGTACCTCGTTCGGTCACGTCCTCGACGACGTCGAGCTGATACTCAGTAATGTACTTACGGAGCCGGTCGATGATTTCTGGGCTGTCGGCAAACACTGTTTGACCATGCTGTAATTTTTCTAACTTATCGCGTGCAATCTGTCCCCGATTGATAATCATACGCTTTTACCCCCTTTTGTCGTGAGTTTTGTCTATAATTATTGTATCAGAGAAGTGATGAATTGAGTTTGACAATTCCATTAATATAGAAAGGAGGCCAACGATGATTCATCTGAATGTCAGAACTGCTTATAGTTTACTACAAAGTACAATCCGGTTAGAACAATATGTCTTGCAGATGACCGAACGGGGAAGTCGTTCCGTGGCGATCGCAGACGATGCGTTCTATGGGGTTCCGACATTTTTGTCATATTGCCAACGATATGAGGTGAAACCGCTAATCGGACTGAGAACGGTCCTCCGATTGGATGGGTTAGACGTATCCGTGATTGTGTATTCATCTAACGAAACGGAGCTTAAGGAACAATATCGTATCATCCAGGCGGGAGGAATTGAAGGACGGACAACGATGCCGCTGATCGTATTACCTGAAAATTGGAAAGCGAGTGATCCGGTTCACCGGCGTCGCCTTTATCATCAACTCTTGTCGTTTGTCGATGAAGAGAAGCTGTGGCTCGGACTACCGGCACCTCAGACTACGGAACAGGTACAAGTGTTGAAACAACTTCGTCTCATGCGCGAAGAGCTTGCTGTCCAATTGATTCCGGCCCCTGAAACGAGATACATGAGACCGGAAGATGTGGAAGGATTCCGAGCCATTTCTGCCATTCGCGAAGGGGACGTGATGTCGAATGAAGACGTGCGACAAAAAGGATTGCACGTTCGACTACCGAGTGAAATGAATGACTGGTTCACAACGGAAGAATTATCGGAACTGGATCGATTCGAGGCATTGATTCGGCTAGATCATCTACCACGTGCGGAAGGGGCGATTCCAGAAATTCCGGATGCCGATCAAAAGCTGAAACGACTTGTCGGTGAGCGGTTGAAGGCGATGGAACTCGTGAAAGAACCTTACATCGAGCGGGCAAAGTTTGAGCTTGAAGTCATCGCCAATACCGGATTTTCTTCCTATTTCTTGATCGTGGAAGACATCGTTCGGTTTGCTCGAGAATCTGGGATTGAAGTAGGTCCGGGGCGTGGATCGGCAGCAGGTTCACTCGTCAGTTTTGCCCTCCATATCACGGAAGTCGATCCGGTTCATTACGGGTTGTTGTTCGAACGATTCTTAAATCCAGAGCGTGTGTCGATGCCAGACATAGACCTCGATTTTGAAGATGAACGTCGTGAGGAAGTGGTTTCTTACGTACTATCAAGATACGGTCATACGCATGCCGCACAGATCGGGACACTTGCCACGTTCGGTGCGAAAGCGGCAATTCGAGACGTTGCGAGAGCGCTCGGGATGACCCTTGAGGAAGGGCAGGCTGCGAGCAAGCAAGTGAAAGCCGGAGGACTTGATGAACTGATGTCGAGCCAGAAGCAGATGAAGTGGTTTGCCGGTAGCCAAAAGCGTCAGCAGTTATTACGGATTGCCAAACAGCTAGAAGGTTTGCCGCGTCAATCCTCCGTTCACGCGGCAGGAGTGGTGCTCAGTCGTCAACCGATTGAAGAAGTGACTCCGCTCCAACCCGAACTTGAAGAACACGTGACCCAATATAATATGAAGGATTTGGAAGAGGTCGGGCTTCTGAAAATTGACTTGCTCGGATTACGAAACTTGAGTCGCTTGCGAAAGATGGAGGATTTGATTCGAGAAAGTGATGCGCTGTTCTCTCTGAAAACAATTCCGTTAAACGATGCTCGGACGTATCGATTGCTTGCGAGAGGTGAGACGGACGGAATCTTCCAATTTGAATCGACCGGGATGAAGCAAGCGCTTCGACAAGTGAAACCGACTGAGTTTGAAGATATCGTTGTCACGATGTCACTCTATCGCCCGGGACCGATGCAATTCATCGAAACGTATGCGAAGCGAAAACACGGTATGCCTTACCAACCAGTCCACCCAGACGTAGAAGACGTCATGAGACCGACATACGGTGTACTCGTCTATCAAGAACAGGTGATGAAACTTCTCCGTAAACTCGGAGGCTATTCCTATGCGGAAGCGGATTTGGTCAGACGTGCTATTGCCAAAAAGGATACCGGAACGATTGCTCGGGAACGAGAACGATTTTTGCAACAAGCAAAAGCGGGAGACCAGGACGTCTTGGCGCAAATCTTTTCATGGATTGAAAAGTTTGCCGGGTACGGATTTAACCGCTCTCACGCTGTCGCCTACAGTTTGATCAGTTACCGATTGGCTTACGTCAAAGCACATTTCCCTCGTGTCTTTCATGTGGTGACATCAGAAAAAACAACGGAACTTGTCAGACTGTTACGGAAAGATCAAATTCCGGTGTACCCACCGGACGTCTTACATGGTCACGCTGACGCGACACTTGAGGGACCGGGCGTCCGGCTCGGGTTGAAGGCGGTCCAGGGGTTGACCAAACGGGATGTGGACCGACTGATTGAACTGAACGGGCAGTTGAAAGATGTCAGAACGCTTCAAGAAGCCATGGAGTGGAAAAATAAAGACCAACTGAAATTACGTCGATTACTTGGTGCGGGCGCGCTCGACCGGATGTATCACGGTGACCGGACACATGCCTTTGAAGCAGTCGAACGTTTGCGAGAAGAAGCGGGAACACATTTTTTACCGGATGAGCTGTCTTCACTCGGACTAAAACAGAAAAAAGTGAAAGAACCGAATTGGTCTGAAGAAGAGAGGGAGGCGCTCGGGACATGGGTGGTCCACTCTCCATTGACGGCACTTCCGGATATCGGGATCGAACCGTCTACAATTGAAGAAGTCATGAATGGAACAAACGGTTATCTCGTCGTATATGTAGATGACGTACGTACGTTCATGACAAAAAAACAAGAACGGATGGGTGTTCTCATGGTGGACGATGGCATGACGCAAGACGAGGTCGTCGTGTTTCCTCGAACATTCGCGCAGTTTGGACGGTCCCTCTATGCCGGTAACATCTTGTTACTCGAGGTCCATTCGAATGAACGGGATGGTCGCAAGCAATTGATTGTCGAACGGGTTCGACCGTTACACGGGCAAGCCTTATTCATCCGGCTCACACTCGACCGCTTCCCTGAATTGGAAGATTGGATTCAACGAGCACAAGGGGATGTCCCGGTTGTATGCCGATTCACGGATTCGAAGGAAGTGAAACAACTGGCTTCAGCTTTTTCAATCAATCCGAATGAAGAGTATGTGGCGGAAGCGAAAAGACGGTTCGGGGAAGAAAATGTCGTACTGAAACGAATCGATACAAAAATGGTTGGTCCAGAAACTAGTACCAAGTCCTAAAAAGTGATATAATCGCACTAATTGGTCTGACCACTTAAGTTTGATAGGTGATCCAAAAAAGGGAGTTGAACGGTCAGATGCATGAAAAACACGCATCCTCATTTCACGGAAACATTTCAAAGATTAGAAAATTAATTGTCCAATCGTCTTTAGTTCCAGGTGATCGGCTTCCATCCGAACGAGAGCTCGCCGAAACGCTGTCCATTAGCCGCGCTTCGGTTCGCGAAGCGTTACGAGCGTTGAGCTTTTTAGGCATCGTGGAGACGAGACATGGTGGTGGTACCTTTTTGTGTGAGCAAGACCGACATCGGTACATTGAGATATTGTCGGAGTTCATTGTGACCAAACAGACGAAAGCGACCGATATTATTGAGATGCTTCGACTATTGGAGCGCATGGCGTTTTCAGAAATTGAACCGACTAAGGAACGACTGGCTCTATTAGAAACAGTGATCGAAGATGATCGAACGTTTCGCCAGCAACTCATCTTTCAGTTGAAGAATGAACTGTTCATTCGAATTTGGAGTGAGGTCAATCGCTTTTTTGACGGATTAGACGTTGGGGATTTATATACGCTCGAGGAACGGAAACGATTTGTCGAGACGTGGCGTGGAATGGGGATGCCGGAATGAACGAGGGGGAAGCGATGACTGCTTTTTTCAAGAAACCGAAACGATATATGCCATTGCGTCAACGAGAACCAAAGATTGACGCACCACAGGGATTGATGACGAAATGTCCATCTTGTAAATATATGCATTATACAAAACAGTTGAATGAGAACCACAAAGTATGTGATTGCGGCTATCATTTTCCGCTTCAGGCGCAAGAACGGATTGATATGCTTGTCGACGAAGGGTCTTTCGAACGCTTTGTGGGACCGTCTGTCAAGGCGAATCCACTCGACTTCCCTGACTATGAGGAAAAGTTGACGAAAGATCGTGAGCGGACCGGGATTGAAGAGGCCGTCGTATGTGGAAAGGCGACAATCGACGGACTACCACTCGTTGTCTGTGTGATGGATGCGAGATTCCGTATGGGGTCGATGGGTGCATACGTTGGAGAAGCGATTGCTTCGGCTGTCCGAAACGCCACATCACTCGGGCTTCCAGTCGTCTTGTTCACAGCATCAGGTGGGGCTCGGATGCAAGAAGGAATGGTCAGTTTGATGCAGATGGCCAATACGTCCATCGCTCTAAAAGAACATGACGAAGCAGGACTGCTGTACATCGCGTATTTGACTCATCCGACGACAGGTGGTGTGTCAGCGAGTTTTGCGATGCTCGGCGACTTGAACGTCGCAGAGCCGGGAGCGCTCATCGGGTTTGCAGGACGACGAATCATCGAACAGACGATTCGGGAAAAACTTCCAGAGAACTTTCAAACTGCTGAGTTTTTACTTGAGTCAGGGCAGCTGGATGCGGTCATTCATCGTGAACAGATGCGTTCGTTCTTGAAGAGGATGATTGAATTACACGATGGGGGTGTCCGTCATGTTTGACCCAATCAAAGAAGTCACTGAACAACTGAATAAATTACGGGAGACCGCTGAGACGAAAGGGATTGATTTATCCCGAGAGATTCGTCATCTCGAGTTAAAGCTCGACCGATTAGAAAAAGATATTTATGGGAATATGAAACCGTGGGATCGCGTCCAGTTGGCGCGAAACCCGAAGCGACCGACAACGCTCGATTATATCCAGCATTTATTCCCTGACTTCATGGAACTCCATGGGGACCGACATGGGTATGACGATGCGGCAATCGTATCTGGACTTGCGACGTTTGAAGGAGTGCCGGTGACGATTATCGGACATCAGCGTGGGCGAAACACGAAAGAGAACATGAAACGAAACTTTGGTATGCCGCACCCGGAGGGCTATCGAAAAGCATTGCGTTTCATGAAACAAGCCGAGAAGTTCAACCGTCCTATTTTGACATTCATTGACACGAAAGGGGCTTATCCGGGGAAAGCCGCAGAAGAGAGAGGTCAAAGTGAAGCGATTGCCCGTAACTTGTTTGAGATGGCGACGCTGAAAGTGCCGATCGTCTCCGTTGTCATTGGAGAAGGTGGTTCAGGTGGTGCGCTTGGGATTGGTGTATGCGACCGTCTATTGATGCTTGAGAATAGTACGTACTCAGTCATCTCGCCAGAAGGTGCAGCGGCACTATTGTGGAAAGACGCGAAACAAGCAGAGCGTGCGGCAGAGACGATGAAGATTACAGCACAAGATTTATTCAACCTAGGGATTGTCGATGAAGTGGTAGGAGAAGTGTACGGGGGGGCACACGTTGATGTGTCACTACAGTCGTCACTCTTGAAACCTGTCTTATTACAGCACATGAACGAGTTGCTTGCGCAATCGACTTCTGAGCTGATTCAAGGACGTGCGACCAAATATCATCAAATTGGCACAATTAATGAGTGAAAACGGTAACAATGGCTTTGAATAAAGCTTTATTCATTCATCAAGTGACTGCTTTGTGAGATACCCTATGCATTTTTTTCACATACTTGTGTTGTAAAACAAAGGTCAGACGTGGTATTTTATTTTCAGATTTCGTTAAAACACATAAGAGGTGAGCGACGTGAATTTAAAACGTATTGCGGTATTAACAAGCGGAGGAGACGCTCCTGGAATGAACGCTGCTGTCCGTGCCGTGACCCGAAAAGCAATTTTTGAAGGTCTTGAAGTGTACGGCGTGTATAACGGCTATCAAGGATTAATCGAAGGTGATTTAGTCGAATTAAATCTTGGATCAGTCGGCGACATCATTCAACGTGGAGGTACGTTCCTTCGCTCTGCGCGCTGTCCTGAATTCAGAACAGAAGAAGGTCGCGCAAAAGCAGTAGAACAGTTGAAGAAATTCAATATCGATGCCCTCGTGGTCATCGGTGGAGACGGCTCTTATCGCGGAGCTCAAAAATTGACTGAACTCGGATTCCCAACAATCGGCCTTCCGGGTACAATCGATAACGATATCCCAGGAACAGATGCGACAATCGGTTTCGACACAGCACTCAATACAGCGCTTGATGCGATCGATAAGATTCGTGATACGGCGTCATCACATGAACGTACGTATGTCATCGAGGTCATGGGTCGCGACGCTGGTGATATCGCGCTTTATTCTGGTCTCGCTGGTGGTGCTGAGTCGATTCTCGTCCCAGAACGTCCAGAGGATTTGAATGCAATCGTGGAACGAATCAATCACGGGATTGCACGCGGTAAGAAGCACTCGATCGTCATTGTTGCTGAAGGTGCGGGAAGTGCGGAAGAAATCGGCAAATTGATTGCTGAGAAGACGAACTCAGAAACACGCGTCACGATTCTCGGTCACATCCAACGTGGTGGTTCCCCAACTGCCGCTGACCGTGTCCTTGCAAGTCGTATGGGTGCATACGCTGTGGAGATCTTGCTTGAAGGGAAAGCGGGCCGCGTTGTCGGAATCCGTAACAACCAGATGATGGATCTTGATATCGATGAGGCGCTCGACAATAACAAGCACACGATTGATATGCAATTGATTGACCTCGTTAACCAATTGTCGATTTAAACGATTTTGTATGTTGCAGAGACGGGATACGGTCCAAGGCCCCCCGTTTTCTGTTTGTAAGTTGCACTATATCCCCTAGGAGGTTTTTATATTATGCGTAGAACGAAAATTGTATGTACCATTGGACCGGCTTCTGAGAAGCGTCTTCCTGAGATGATCGAAGCTGGGATGAACGTTGCCCGTCTCAACTTCTCACACGGTGACTATGAAGAGCACGGCGCTCGTATCCGTGACATCCGTGAAGCGGCGAAAGCAGCGGGTAAAGTTGTCACTGTTCTTCTCGACACAAAAGGTCCAGAGATCCGCACGCATACATTCGAAGACGGTAAGGCACTTCTTGAAAAAGGAAAAGAAGTCACAATCGTCTCAACGGAAGAAATCGTCGGAACGAAAGATCGTTTCTCTGTGACGTACGAAGGACTCTACGATGATGTGGAAGTCGGTTCACACATCATGCTCGACGACGGTCTCATCGGACTCCGTGTCGTTGAAAAGCTTGATAACCGTGATCTCCGTTGCGTCATTGAAAACGAAGGAATCATCAAGACGAAGAAAGGTGTTAACTTGCCAAACGTCAAGGTAAACCTTCCTGCCCTCACGGACAAAGACATCGCGGACATCGAGTTCGGGATCTCACAAGACATTGACGTGATTGCAGCATCATTCGTACGTCGTGCATCTGACGTAGTTGAAATTCGCCAACTTCTCGAGAAACATAACGCATCACACATCAAGATTTACCCGAAAATCGAGAACCAAGAAGGTGTCGATAACATCGAAGAAATCTTGGCAATCTCTGACGGTTTGATGGTAGCCCGTGGGGACCTCGGAATTGAAATCCCGACAGAAGAAGTGACACCAGTTCAAAAAGAACTCATCAAGAAGTGTAACGATCTCGGGAAGCCGGTCATCACAGCAACGCAAATGCTTGATTCAATGCAACGTAACCCGCGTCCGACACGTGCGGAAGCATCAGACGTAGCAAACGCAATCTTGGATGGAACAGACGCAGTCATGCTTTCTGGTGAAACAGCTGCAGGGGATTACCCAATCGAATCTGTTCAAATGCAAGCTGCAATCGCAGAGCGTACAGAACGCATGCTCGACTACAAAAACTTGTTGAAAGATCGTCAGAAGCGCAGTGAGCATACAGTGACGGATGCGATCTCTCAAGCGGTTGCGCACACGGCAATCAACTTGAACGCCAAAGCAATCTTGACACCGACACAATCAGGTTATACGGCTGCTCGTACAGCGAAGTATCGTCCTGAAGCGAACATCATCGCGGTGACAGAATCGGAGCGCGTTGCGCGTCAATTGAACCTCGTATGGGGCGTATATCCAATCGTTGCTGAAACAATGCCGAACAACACGGATGAAATGTTGGTTCAAGCATCGGAAGCGGCACGTCACGCTGGATTCGTCACTGACGGTGACCTCGTTGTCATCTCAGCTGGTATTCCTGCGGCGACAGCTGGTACGACAAACATGATGAAAGTCCACATCGTTGGTCACGCTCTCGCAGACGGGCGTGGAATCGGTGAGCGCGGTGTTGTTGGAGAAGTCGTTGTCGCGAAAAATGCGGATGAAGCAAATGCAAAAGCGAAAGACGGCATGATCCTTGTCGCACCATTCACAGATAAAGAAATGATGCCTGCGATCGAAAAAGCGGCTGGAATCATCACAGAAGACGGCGGATTGACGAGCCATGCTGGGATCGTTGGACCATCACTTCGCAAGCCAGTCATCGTAGGTGTTGATGCAGCGACAGCATCGCTTCGTGACGGTCAGATGATTTCAATCGACCCACTCACAGGTAAAATCTACAACGCATAATTGAACGACAATCGAACCGGCCTTCTACAAAGGTCGGTTCTTTTTCCGTTCGAAGAAAGGAATACGTATGAGTGCATATCTATTTTTATTGATGCTTGTCTTAATCGGTGTCATTTCAAATAACCAATCTGTCATTATCGCAAGTAGCGTCTTGTTGATCATCAAAGCAATCGGATTCGGAGACCAGTTATTTCCGACACTTGCATCGAAAGGAATCAGCTGGGGTGTGACAATCATTACGATCGCAGTTCTCGTCCCAATCGCGACCGGCGATATCGGGTTTAAAGAATTGTGGAATAGTATTAAAGGGCCGGTCGGGATTGTCGCATTTGCCTCAGGGATATTCGTTGCCATTGCTGCGGGGCAAGGTGTACAACTAATGCGTGTCGACCCGGTCGTCACCACGGCACTCCTTGCAGGTACGATTCTAGCGGTTGGATTCATGAAAGGGATTCCCGTTGGACCGCTTGTCGGAGCTGGTATCGCGGCATTGATTTTAGGTGGATATCAAGTTATTGAAAAATGGTTTTGATATTTTCTGACAACTGAAGCCGCTTACATTTCTTTTTTGCAATAAATTGTTTATACTATATAAAGGACAGGGTAAACGGAGACTGGGTGAATGCAGGGGAACAACCCGTCCCGTATCCTTATTCCCTATAAACAGACTGTTTTTACGGTCGACCACTTTATACAAGACTGAGGGGGAGTTATGAATGTCAACGACAAAAGGGTTAGAAGGTATTGTGGCAGCAGCCTCAAAAGTCAGCTCAATTATTGACGGACAATTGACTTACGGAGGATACACTATTGATGATTTAGCGGACAACGCCACATTCGAAGAAGTAGTGTTCTTATTGTGGAACGACCGCTTACCAAATGCAGAGGAATTGACAGCGCTCTCAGATGCGCTTGTAAAAGAAGCGACATTGCCTGAAGAGGTGATTGATACGTTAAGACGTGCACCGAAATCAGCCAATGCAATGGCGACGATTCGTACGGCACTTTCACAACTCGCTCTATATGATGAGGAATCTGAAGACATGAGTGACGAGGCCAACATGCGTAAAGCGATTCGTCTACAAGCACAAGTCGCTACAATCGTGACGGCATTCGCCCGTCTTCGTAAAGGGGAGCAGCCGGTCGCACCGAAACCAGGTCTTTCTTACGCTGCGAACTTCTTATACATGCTAAACGGTGAAGAGCCGAGCGATGTAGCAGAAAAGACGATTGATAAAGCGCTCATCTTACACGCAGACCACGAGTTGAATGCTTCGACATTCACTGCTCGCGTTTGTGTAGCGACGCTCTCGGATATGTACTCAGGTGTCACGGCGGCCATGGGGGCACTCAAAGGGCCACTTCACGGTGGTGCGAACGAAGCGGTAATGAAAATGTTGCACGAGATCGACTCGGTCGACCGTGTTGAAGAATATGTTCGTGGCAAATTCGAGCGCAAAGAGAAGATTATGGGCTTCGGTCACCGCGTTTACAAGGATGGCGACCCACGTGCGAAACATTTGAAAGAAATGAGCCGTCAGTTGACTGCTCAAATCGGCGAACCGAAATGGTATGAGATGTCTGAGAAAATCGACCATCTTGTCGAAACGGAAAAAGGTTTGAAACCAAATGTCGATTTCTATTCAGCTTCAACTTATTATGCGCTCGGTCTCGAAGAAGATCTATTCACACCAATCTTCGCCGTATCTCGTATGTCTGGCTGGATTGCGCACATTCTCGAGCAATATGCGGATAATCGCTTGATTCGTCCACGTGCGGAATATGTCGGTGAAACGAGCCGTAAGTATGTTCCGGTAAACGAACGTTAATTCGAGACACATTTTAGACAAAAGTTTGGTAAACTAACAAGTGACGTAGGTCGGCGCACGCGTCGACCTACAGTAATGTACTTAGGGGGATTCATTATGTTGACACAAGGACAAAAGATTACAGTTGAAAACGGTGTATTGAACGTACCAAATGTACCGACCGTACCATTCATTATCGGTGACGGAACAGGTCCTGACATTTGGAATGCGGCTGTTCGCGTATTTGACGCTGCGGTTGAAAAAGCATATGGCGGCGACAAGAAAATCGAATGGATGGAAGTATATGCTGGGGAAAAAGCATATAACGAAAAAGGCGAATGGCTCCCAACAGAGACACTTGATCAAATTCGTGAGTACTTGATTGCCATCAAAGGACCACTTACGACTCCGGTCGGTGGAGGAATTCGTTCATTGAACGTCGCACTTCGTCAAGAACTCGATTTATATACATGCCTTCGCCCAGTTCGTTACTTCACAGGTGTTCCATCACCAGTAAAACGTCCTGAAGATACAGACATGGTCATCTTCCGTGAAAATACTGAAGATATCTATGCTGGAATCGAGTACGCTTCAGGAAGCGATGAAGTGAAAAAACTCATCAAATTCTTGCAAGACGAGATGAATGTCAACAAGATCCGTTTCCCAGAAACATCAGGAATCGGAATCAAGCCAGTTTCTTCTGAAGGAACAGAACGTTTGGTTCGTGCAGCAATTGAATATGCGATTGCGAACAACCGTAAATCTTTAACGCTCGTCCACAAAGGGAACATCATGAAGTTCACAGAAGGTGCCTTCAAAAACTGGGGTTATGCACTCGCTGAAGCGGAGTACGGTGACAAAGTGTTCACATGGGCACAGTATGACCGTATCAAAGAAGAATCTGGTGAAGCAGCTGCTAACGAAGCTCAGTCGAAAGCGGAAGCTGAAGGGAAAATTATCGTCAAAGATTCAATCGCTGATATCTTCCTCCAGCAGATTTTGACACGTCCACGTGAGTTCGACGTTGTTGCGACGATGAACTTGAACGGTGACTACATCTCAGATGCCCTTGCTGCTCAAGTAGGTGGAATCGGGATTGCACCTGGTGCGAACATTAACTACATCACAGGACATGCGATTTTCGAAGCGACACATGGTACAGCTCCGAAATACGCGGGTCTTGATAAAGTAAACCCATCTTCAGTCATCCTTTCAGGTGAGATGATGCTCCGCCACATGAACTGGAACGAAGCGGCTGACCTCATCATCAACTCAATGGAGAAAACGATCGCTTCGAAAGTTGTCACATACGACTTCGCACGTCTCATGGACGGAGCGACAGAAGTGAAATGTTCAGAGTTCGCGGATGAATTGATTAAAAACATGTAAGACGACCGAGGAGGAGAGCTCATGATTCGTCGTAACAAAATTTCTGTTATTGGAAGTGGCTTCACCGGTGCAACGACTGCACTGTACTTGGCTCAACGTGAGCTAGGGGATGTCGTACTGCTCGATATGGAAGAAAAAGTAGGACCGACGAAAGGGAAAGCGCTCGACATGCAAGAAACGGCACCGATTCAAGGGTTTGATTCGTGGGTCACAGGTACGTCTGATTACGCGGACACGGCCGATTCCGATGTGGTTGTCATTACCGCGGGAATCGCGCGCAAGCCGGGGATGAGCCGGGACGACCTCGTCGCAACGAACGCAAACGTCATGCGCTCGGTTGTGAAAGAGATTGCCCGTTACTCTCCAGACGCCATCCTGATCGTATTGACGAACCCAGTAGACGCCATGACGTACGCGGCGTTCAAAGAATCAGGGTTCCCGAAAGAACGCGTCATCGGTCAATCCGGTGTATTGGATACGGCTCGCTTCCGAACGTTTGTGGCACAAGAGCTGAATGTTTCTGTCAAAGACGTATCCGGATTCGTTCTTGGAGGTCATGGAGACGAAATGGTGCCTCTCGTACGCTATTCTTACGCTGGAGGCATCCCGCTCGAAAAACTCATCCCACATGAGCGAATCGAGCAAATCGTTGAACGGACACGAAAAGGTGGCGGCGAGATTGTCCAACTACTGGGCGATGGCTCGGCGTATTATGCGCCAGCCGCTGCCATCGTGGAGATGGTCGAGGCGATTGTAAAAGATCAGCGTCGAATCTTACCGGCCATCGCATACCTTGAGGGAGAGTACGGATTCCATGATTTGTATCTTGGCGTCCCGACGATTCTTGGTAAACATGGAATTGAGCAAGTGTTAGAGCTCGACTTGACGGATGAAGAAAAAGCAGCGCTATCGAAGTCTGCGGATTCTGTCCGCTCGGTATTAAGCGTCTTATAAGTTTGAGGTGCTTCCTGTCATGTTGCAGGAGGCACCTTTTTTGCGCCTTCTCTCTTATCGAACATGCTACACTGAAAGTGGATTTGTTTTGTTTTTGTAAAGATTTGCTTTGAGGTTGGTCGTTTCAAGCATTGATTTGTAAAATAGAAAGTGACATTTGATGGTTTAAGAGGAGGAAGCAGTGTGGCTGATAAAGTAATTGTTGTCGACGATGAAGTATCGATTGCGACATTATTGAAATTTAATTTAGAACAGGCTGGCTTTGAAGTAGAGACGGCGCACGACGGCAAAACCGGATTGGAATTGGCTGAGAAAAAGGACGCCGTGCTCATCGTGCTCGACTTGATGCTGCCGGAGATGGATGGACTTGAAGTGTGCAAACGACTCCGTCAGCAAAAAGTCAATACACCGATTTTAATGCTCACGGCAAAAGATGATGAGTTTGACAAAGTATTGGGGCTCGAGCTCGGAGCGGACGATTATTTGACGAAGCCGTTCAGCCCACGTGAAGTAGTCGCGCGCGTCAAAGCGATTCTTAGACGTTCTGCCCCGCAAGAATCGGCGGTTGAAGAGGACGTCATTCAAATCGGAGATGTTAAAATCGTCACTTCAAACTACGAAGTGTTCAAGCAAGGGGAGCGCCTCGAGTTGACGCCGAAAGAATTTGAATTGTTAGCCTATTTGGCGAAAAATAAAGGACGCGTGTTGACGCGAGATCAATTATTATCGGCCATTTGGAATTATGACTTTGTGGGTGATACCCGGATTGTTGATGTCCATATCAGTCACCTTCGTGAAAAAATTGAACCGGTAACGAAGAAACCGACCTATATTAAAACGATTCGCGGTCTTGGCTATAAGATGGAGGAGCCGACTTCGGAATGAAGACGTATCGCTCTAGATTTATGACGACTCTCATTTTTCTTGTCACCGGTGTCTTGCTGACGCTCGGGATTGTCCTTGGGCAGCTCTTCAAAGACTTTTATCTGGATTCAGAACGAGATCGTCTAAAAGAAGATGCTCAATTGGCAGCCCTCTACCTCGAGGGAGGCGAATTGGACGAGATTCGTGAGTATGTCGGTCAAATTGATGACGGAAGCAGCTTTGATATTCTCCTTCTCAATAGTCGGATGGAGGTAATCGCTGGCACGCCGTTTCGCGTCGGGTCCATCGATTACAAAATTGATCCGAATATGGTCCCTGAGGAAGGGACGTTCGGTGAAGCGGATGAGGATGAGTTGATTCAATACACAAAACCGATCGAACTTGCGACGGGTGGGACAGTCTATTTAACATTCATCCGTTATGTATCGGATTTAGAAGGGGTGTACAATCGCATCTGGTTGACGATTGCCCTCGCGCTCTTCTTCTCCTTCTTCATAATTTTATTCGTGCTCCAACATTTGACGAATCAATTTATTCGACCAATCGATGAGGCGACGATTGTCTTGCGGGAACTGGCGGACGGGAATTATCGGGCCCGTGTGTATGAACTCAGAAATGATGAAGAGACCGGTAGCCTAGCAGGGTCAATCAACGTGCTTGCCCGGAATTTGGAGTCGATTTCTCTCGGGGAGTCCGTACAACGGGCGAGACTCGAATCGTTAATCGAGTATATGGGGGCGGGTCTTCTGCTCGTCGACGAGCGTGGGATCGTCACGTTGGTCAACCGTTCTTACCGTGAGATGTTCCAATACGATAATTTATCGATCGGACAGTTTTATCACGGGATTCTACCGAGTCCAGAAGTTGAAACACTGATCGAAGACGTCTATCTGACGGAGGAGGTCCATCGCCGGCAATTATCGATTCGAACGGGTTTCAATCAAAAAACGTATATGGTATCCGCGGCACCGATTTTCAGTGATACCGGGATGCTTCGCGGCACGACGTTGTTGTTCAACGATATTACAGAACTGAAGCGACTTGAGAAGATGCGGAAAGACTTCGTGGCGAACGTCAGCCATGAGTTGAAGACACCGCTCACGTCCATTCGTGGGTTTAGTGAGACGCTTCTGGATGGGGCGAAAGAAGTCCCGGAACTTCGAGACCAGTTTTTAGACATCATCCAAAAAGAAGCGACGCGGATGCAGATGCTTGTTGAGGATCTCCTTGAATTGTCGAGATTGGAGCGGGATGACTTCCAAATGGAGTTGGTGTCCGTCGACTTGAATCAACTCGTCGATGAGGTCTGCCTCCTGCTTAGTCAAAAGGCGAGCAAGAAGTCGATTCAGCTAGAAGCGAAACACGAGGGGACGGTCGTCTTGCAAGCGGACCTGAACCGAATGAAGCAAGTCATCATGAACTTGATCGCCAACGCCATCAACTATTCACCCGAAGGAAGTCGTGTCGACATCGCCGTGGAAGCAATGGCAGATTCCTATAAACTTCGCGTCAAGGACAACGGAATCGGGATCGCCGAAAAAGAAGTGAGTCGTATTTTTGAGCGTTTCTATCGTGTCGATAAGGCAAGAAGTAGGAACTCGGGTGGAACTGGCCTCGGACTCGCCATCGTGAAACACATCATCGATTTGCATCATGCCACGATCGACGTAGAGAGTGAGGAAGGCAAAGGAACGACGTTTACCATTACATTCCCTCGGGTTTAACAATGACTTTATCGTTCGTTCATATTTACTTTACAAAACCTTGCTATCCTATGAATGAGACCTCTTCATCATCTCGTGACTCGATCGGTGCTCATCTCCACACGATCGAGAATTTGGCCCTTTTCTATTCGTAGAAAAGGGTCTTTTTTTTCGAACGCATGTACCCGTATGGTATGATGGTTGAAGAGAAGAATGGAGGTCGATTGAATGAATAAACTACTAGTCCTTGATGGGAACTCCTTAACATATCGTGCGTTTTTTGCACTGCCTCCGATGTCGGATGCGTCAGGTCGGAATACGAATGCGGTGTATGGGTTTACGATGATGTTATTGAAACTAATGGAAGATGAGCAACCGACTCATTTTGCCGTGGCGTTCGATGCGTCAAAGAAAACGTTCCGTCACGATACGTTCGCGGAATACAAAGGTGGACGTCAAAAGACACCGGGAGAATTGCGTGAACAATTTCCGCTCGTGCGTGACGTTTGTCGGGCGTTTGGCATCTCTGTCTTAGAGCTTGATCAATACGAGGCGGATGATATCATCGGGACGCTCTCAAAAGACCCGACCTTTGATCAGGTGACGGTTGTGACGGGGGATAAGGATTTACTTCAATTGATCAATGAACGTGTGACGGTCTATTTGACGAAACGAGGCATCACCGACGTCGAGAAAATGACCATGACCGCGTTCAAGGAACGCTACGACGGACTACAACCGATTCAGATGATTGATCTAAAAGGATTAATGGGAGATAAATCCGACAACATCCCTGGTATTCCAGGGGTCGGGGAAAAGACGGCACTGAAGTTGATTGCCACATACGGTACCGTCGAGGCCCTTTACGAACATACGGATGAGTTGAAAGGGAAGCAAAAGGAAAAAGTAGAGGCGAATGAACAAGAAGCGAAAATGTCGAAACAGCTGGCGACCATTTACACGGATGTACCGATTGATGTGACGATGGATGAACTTCTCTTTAAGCCATATGACGCTTCGGTCGTCAAAACGTTATTTATGGATTTACAGTTCAAGTCACTCATCGGCAAACTGTCGGATACCTCTTCAGAAGAACCGGTTGAAAAAGCGGTACGACCAACAATCGCGTTGGCCGATCAAGATTTATCGCGAGCTGTGTTAATGCTTGAACAGCTGCATGATGATTATTTTGAAGAAGACGTGATTGGAGTGGCGATCGCATCGGAACGAGGTGTCACGATTGGAGATGTGACGCTTCTTGAGGACGAACGGGTCAAAGAATGGATCGAAAACGAGACGAAGACGACGATTTGTCTCGATGCGAAGCAGACAATTATTCAATTGAAACGTCACCAATTGGCACTGCGTGGGTATGAAGACCTGCTTGTCGCAGGGTATTTGCTCAACCTATCTGGTGGGACGTCTCTCAGCTCGATTGCCGCACACTTTACGTATCCTCTTGAGGAAGATGAAACGGTCTACGGAAAAGGTGCAAAAATCAAGGTGCCGGAAGAGAATGTTTTTCATGCTCATCTCGCAGAAAAGGCGTACGCCATCTATACATTGTTTGAACGCATTGTTTCGGAGTTGAAAGAGAATGAACAGACAGAACTCTATGAGGCGCTTGAAAAACCACTCGTCTCCGTATTGGCCGAGATGGAGTGGGCTGGTATCCACGTAAATGTCGAAACGCTTCAACATATGGAAACGGACCTGCGTGAACGTCTAAATGCACTTGAGGTCACGATTCATGAATTAGCCGGGGAACCGTTCAACATCAACTCACCGAAACAGTTAGGGGTCGTATTATTTGAAAAACTGTCACTCCCTCCTGTGAAAAAGACGAAAACAGGATACTCAACGGCAGCGGATGTCCTCGAAAAATTGGCACCGCTTCATCCGATCATTGAGAAAATCATGCATTATCGTGAACTTGGCAAACTTCAGTCCACGTATGTCGAAGGCTTGCAGAAAGTCGTGAAGGATGATGGCAAGATTCATACGCGTTATACACAGACGCTTACTCAAACGGGACGGCTTTCGTCGGTTAACCCGAACCTTCAAAATATTCCGATTCGATTAGAAGAAGGGCGTCGCATCCGTAAAGCGTTTACCGCGAGTGAACCGGGATGGGTACTTTATGCGGTCGATTACTCTCAAATCGAACTGCGCATCATGGCACATATGTCACAAGATGAGAAGATGATGGCAGCCTTCCTTCACGATGAGGATATTCATACGTCGACGGCGGCGAACGTGTTTAAAGTTTCCACTGAAGAAGTTACGTCACTCATGCGTCGTCAAGCAAAAGCCGTCAACTTCGGAATCATCTATGGCATCAGTGATTATGGACTCTCACAAAACCTAGGGATTGCACGGAAAGAAGCGCAGACCTTTATCGATACGTACTTTGAACAGTTCCCTGGGGTGAAGACGTTCATGGATGCCGCGATTGAACGGGCACGTGAACACGGGTTCGTCGAGACGATGTTGAAACGACGCCGGAACATCCCGGACATCCATTCTCGTAATTTCAACTTGCGTGGGTTTGCTGAACGTACCGCAATCAACACACCGATTCAAGGAACGGCAGCGGACATTATAAAAAAAGCGATGATTGATGTCGATCATGCGTTAAACACGTCAAAACTTCAATCTAAGCTGTTGTTACAAGTACACGATGAATTGATATTCGAAGGTCCGGCCGAAGAGATGGAAGCATTAGAGAAACTCGTGACCGAAGCGATGGAACATACGGTCACACTTGATGTCCCGTTACGTGCGGACGGAGCGGTTGGAACGACATGGTTTGATACGAAATAAACGGATAGAAAGGAAATCAGTATGCCAGAATTACCAGAAGTCGAAACGGTCTGTCGTAGGTTGCGACCTGCCGTTTCAGGAAAAACGATTCAGTCTGTCGATGTCCTCGACCCTAAAATTATCCGCGGGCTCGACCCCGAAGAATGGGTTCACCATTTGATTGGAGAAACGATTACGGATGTGGAACGTCGGGGGAAATTCATCTTATTCAAATTGACGAACGGGTATCTCGTCTCCCATCTTCGCATGGAAGGGAAGTTTTTCCCTTATGACTCCATTACAGAACCGGTAAAACATACACATATCGTGATTACGTTTACGGACCAATCGACTCTACACTATAATGATGTCCGTAAATTCGGTACGATGGAGTTGCGGACGAATGAAACGATTCATACCACACCACCGCTCTCATTACTTGCGTACGAGCCGTTTGACGAGCGTGTGACAACCGAGATGTTACACCGACGTTTAGAGCGTATGAAGACACGCGCGATTAAGACCGCCCTCCTCGATCAGTCCATCTTTGTTGGATTAGGTAACATCTATGTAGATGAGACGTTGTTTCGTGCGGGTGTCCATCCGACACGACCGGCCGCAAGTTTGTCACATGAAGAAGTCGACCGTGTGCGGACTGAAGCCGTTGCTGTCTTGACTGAGGCTATTGAGCGTGGAGGTAGTACGATTCGCAGTTATGCCAATCCAGATGGCGCCACAGGAACGTTTCAAGAGAGGCTCTACGTATATGGACAGACCGGAGAAGCGTGCCGCCGATGCGGACATGAAATTGAAAAGATGAAATTGGGCGGGCGAGGTACGCATTACTGTCCGCACTGTCAACAACGTTAAGGGGTGGACGTGTATGTTGAAGATTGGATTGACTGGTGGAATTGCAACCGGGAAGTCTACGGTATCGCGACTGTTTCGAGAACGAGGCATTCCGATTATCGATGCCGATTTGATTGCAAGGACGGTCGTTGAACCAGGAGGAAAGGCGATTGAAGGGGTAAGGGCCGCATTTCCAAAATGTTTTGTGGGCGACGTGCTGAACCGTCCTGCGCTCGGTCGGGAAATCTTCCATGATGAAGCAAAACGTCAGCAATTGAATCAATTGATGCATCCAGCGATTCGAGAAGAAATGAATGAGCAAATGCGAACGTATGAGGCATCGGGGGAACCTGTCGTCATTTTTGATATTCCGTTACTTTTTGAAGGAACGATGCTCGATCTGGTCGATTATTCCGTCGTCGTCTATTGCCGTGAAGAGATTCAACTGATGCGTCTCATGGAACGGAATGGATTGACGAAAGAAGAGGCGTTAGCCCGTATTCGTTCACAGATTCCAATTGAAGATAAAAAGCACCAGGCGGATTTCCTCATAAACAATAACGGGGCATTAGGGGACCTCCCTCCACAAATCAATCGTCTGGTCGAACAGTTTCAAACGATACAAAAAGAAGGCGACTGATATCGCCTTCTTTTTAGTTTAATGGATCGGATTCTGGAGACCCTTTTTTCCATGTATCATAAATCGCACGTCCATCGCTCGGATGCCCGTTCGAATAATAGATGGGATAGAGTGAAAAGAAGATATAGTAGAACGAGAAGTAGGCGAACTGATACGTATAGAGTGTCGGTTCAATATCTCGTCGAAGGATGAACGCGTTGACGATCAAGATACTCGCTAAATTGAAAATGGCTCCACCGCCATAGACTAGCGTACGGGTGACCTTGTTGCTCCATCTTAAATCAGTGAACTGGCACCATGCATCGTAAAAATAAACACGATTTACTTGTAAACGACCTACTTTAAATAGTTTCTTCCCGGTACCGATTTGCATATCGAGTGAGCCGCCGAACAACTTTGCGAAGAAGAAGTGTCCAAGCTCATGAATTAACGTCACAATCGGTAAAATGATAAAGAACGAAATAAAGAATTTATCGATATCTCCCCAATCAAACATCATGACGCCTCCTTTCTCTTGTCTGTTACGCCAAGAAATTTCCCTCATTTTCAAAAAATAAACAAAGAAAAACGAATAAAATGTGACGATTCATAGTGAAAACGCTTACAGCTATCCGTTATAATGAAACCGTAATGTAGAAAAAGGGGGATCTATCATGGGGACAAAAGTGGCAATTAACGGATTTGGTCGAATCGGAAGAATGGTATTTCGAAAATTGATGCTCGAAGGACGTCATGAAGTGGTGGCGATTAACGCAAGTTATCCGGCGGAAACACTTGCGCATCTCATTAAACATGACTCGATTCACGGTCCATTCGGATTGACAGTACGTGCGCATGGGGATGCGCTCGAAGTCGATGGGAAACGGATTGAACTCATTTCGGAACGTGATCCATCACGGTTGCCTTGGTCAGACCTTGAAATCGACATCGTCGTCGAAGCGACCGGGAAGTTTAACTCCGATAGCGGGGCAAGACTTCATCTTGAGGCAGGCGCGAAAAAAGTGATTTTGACCGCACCGGGTAAAGGGGACTTACGCACGATCGTGATGGGGGTCAATGATCGTGACTATCGCCCGGAGGAAGACCATATCATTTCAAACGCATCGTGTACGACGAACTGTCTCGGACCTGTCGTGAAGGTTTTGCATTCGACGTTCGGTATTGAGACGGGACTGATTACGACGGTACACGCCTATACGAACGACCAGAACAATATTGACAACCCGCATAAAGATTTGCGGCGCGCGCGTGCGTGTGGCAGTTCCATCATCCCGACATCAACGGGAGCGGCTAAGGCGATTGGTCTGGTGATGCCGGAACTACAAGGGAAGTTAAACGGAATGGCACTCCGTGTACCGACTCCGAACGTATCACTTGTCGACTTGGTCGTCGAACTCCACCGAGATGTTACGGTCGATGAAGTCAATGAAGCGTTTGAACGGGCAGCGTATGGAGAAATGACGGGTATTTTAGGCGTTTCTCACGAACCGCTCGTCTCTATCGATTTTAACGGGGACGATCGCTCGTCGATTATCGACATGGATTCGACGATGGTACTCGGAGGGAATCATGTCAAAGTACTCGCATGGTATGACAATGAATGGGGCTACTCATGCCGTGTCGTGGACTTGTTGGATATGGTGGCCAGCTATCTTCAAATCGGGCAACAAGAAACACACGCCTAAAAAATATTACGTGCGGAGAAATATTTTTTAGATTTTTTTATCAAATGTCTTGTAACGACGTCCCAAACACGTTACACTCAATTTCGTGAACTTCAATTGGTCTGACAAACGCAACTTAAAGGGTTAGGACCTCTTAGGACTAACTTGCCCCCGTGGTTGTGGGCGATTCAGGCACAAAGTGAGTGATCATCAACTACTTTGAGACCATTGATGTAAAGGGGGATCCACTAATATGGATACTATGGGACGTCACATTATTACAGAACTTTGGGAGTGCAATCCCGACAAACTGAATGATATCGACTACATCGAGCGTTTGTTCGTCGATGCTGCTCTTCGTTCGGGCGCTGAAGTCCGCGAAGTTGCATTCCACAAATTTGCGCCACACGGTGTAAGTGGAGTCGTCATCATTTCAGAATCACACTTAACGATTCACAGTTTCCCAGAACATGGCTATGCGTCAGTTGACGTGTTTACATGTGGAGATCGAATCGATCCGGCTACAGCATCGCAGTATATTGCTGAAGGATTGGATGCAAAAGTACGTGAAGATGTGAAACTTGAGCGTGGAATGGGACCGATTCGTGTTCCGGAAGCGCAAGTGGCAATCAGCAAATAAATCAGATTGACCTTTTGAGGCTGACCGTTTAACGGTCAGCCCTTTTAATTGTTTTGTTGTCGCCTTAATTTTGATATGCTTAACGTATATAACTCAGGCGTTGAGGTGGATTATGGGACTGTTAGATAAGTTACAAACACATATTGAAACGAAAGATACACATAAAAATGAAATGCTCCAAACACGTTACTATGCGGCATCGTCACATGCGATGTTGCAATGGTTAGAAGGAAAGATTCAAGAGAACGGTCAGACGGTTCGACGAATCGATGCGAATCGAGGAGAACTTTCGTTTCTCGGAGAAGGCTGGGACGGGCTCATCACGATTGTACAAGTGGATGGCGGCCGGACGGCTGTCGATTTTACATTAAACCGTGAACAGCGACTCGGTGCAGACCTTTCGCAAATTGTATCGCACTACTACGAGGCGCTCACGCAACAATTCCCGTTACGTGCCATTGGTAATAAAACAGTCGAACGATAAGGAGGTTTGAGCATGCGTTGTCCGAAATGTGATCATAATGGAACGAGAGTGCTCGATTCCCGTCCGGTGCAAGACCATTATTCGATTCGACGTCGTCGTGAATGTGAAAAATGTGGGTATCGGTTTACAACGTTTGAGACGGTTGAACAGACACCGCTCATCATTGTTAAAAAAGATGGAAATCGTGAAGAGTTCAGTCGTGAAAAAGTGCTTCGCGGCATTATTCGGGCGTGCGAGAAACGACCTGTCACACTTGAACAGCTCGAAGGGGTTGTGACGAAAGTCGAACAGCAACTCCGTGCCCTCGCCCAGTCAGAAATTCCAAGTGAACAAGTAGGCGAGCTTGTGATGAATGAACTTGCACGAGTCGATGAAGTCGCATATGTTCGGTTTGCATCGGTTTATCGTCAATTCAAAGACATCACGGTGTTCTTTAAAGAACTTGAAGATTTAATGAAGCAAGAAAATTCGACCAACTAAAGGGCGGCCTGCTGGTCGCCCTTTTTCAAGGGAGAGAGCCATGGAGAAAGAACGTACAATCTTTGGGACGGACGAATTGTTAATCATGAGTACCGGTCTAGTCGACCGTGAATCGTACCAGTCCCTTTACCACTTATATCAACCTGTCATCGGGGTGAAGGCGCTCGCACTCTATCAAACGTTATGGAGCGAACTAAAACCGGGCAAAATGAAATCCAACTATATGTCCCATAGTGCATTGTGTGAGATGTTGGAGTTCTCTATCAATGAGTTAATGGACAGTTTGTTCCGCTTAGAAGCGATCGGATTAGTGCGCACCTATAAAACAAAAGACGCTCGATTGACACAATACGTTTATCAGTTACGTGTTCCCCTTGCACCGCACACGTTTTTGAATGATGGGTTACTGTCGAGTTTCCTCTTCTATAAAGTCGGGGAAGTACGATTCAAACAACTGCAAGGGCGTTTTACGATTGATCCGTTGCCCGCAGGCATCGTCGAAGTGACAAAGGATTTCAATGAAGTATTTGATGTCAAAGGAGTGAACCATCGTGCGTTCACACAAAAAAATTATGAAAAGCCGGACCGGGCTAAGATTGAGATCAACTATTCGTTCGATATGGAAATTGTGAAAAAACTGACGAATTTTCCAGTTGGATTTTTCACGAAAAAATTAGACGAAACGATCACAAAATTGGCCTACGTGTCACAACTCGATGAAGAGACGATGGCGGAAATGTTGAAAGAATATTTCGTACATGAGGCGTACCTGCCACTCAGCGAACAAGAGAAGCGGGACGGTTGTCGTCAAATGGTTCTGCAGTTGAAGAAGAAACAGACGCGCCACCGGAAAGAGAAGACCGTCGAACTTGAACAGACGAAACTAGGAGATTTGCATGATCCCGAAGTGATGGAGTCCGCACACCCACATCAATATGTCTCGACGCTTCGGAAGACCCCGCAACTTTCAAAAAGTGATGAACAGTTAGTCATTGAACTCGTCGACACACTCGGTCTCGCGCCAGGGGTCATCAATGCGCTCTTCTATTACTGTATCGAAGTGAAGAAGCAGACGAGGCTGAGCGAGAACTATGTCTTGCGCATTGCGACGAGTTGGAAAACAGCGGGCTATACGAATGCAAAAGAAGCGCTAGAGCGTGAAGAATCTCAAGATGCGCTCATCGAGAAGAAACAGCAAAAACGTGAGAGTGTGCAACGCACCACAGTCGGGTCACGACGGAAACCCCAACAAGGGGATATGCCGAAATGGCTCGAGGACGAGGCGAAACAACAGCGCTCATACGACCAAGCGAGGAAAAAAGAACTCGAGTCGTCCGTACCGGATGACGCGGAACTTGTGAAACTATTAAATGAATTGAAAGAGAAGGGGTGAGGGGATGGAACGAATCAATCAGTCGCTGTCTCAGTTGATGAACCGAAAAGAAGTTCGGGAGGCGTACGAGTCGATTCGCAGACGTACACTGAACCACCCGGGTGTCATCGCATTTTTGAACGCTCATCCAGAGTTAGAGGAGAAGGCGATTGAAATCGGGTTTACCAAACTGAGTGAGTACGCGGAACAGATGGATGGAAAAACGTTCAGAGAAGATCAGGCCGTCATCCCAGGCCATCAACCGGTACTTTATGTCGATTTAGGACAGATTGCAATTCGATATGAAGAAACGGTCGCACATCGCCAGGCGAGACGACAAAAAGAAATGGACCGTAAATTCAAAAGTTTGTTTTTACCGGAAGAAGTTCGCGAGGCGAGTTTCGAATCTTTCGATTGGGGCGACGACGCGCGTAAAATCGCATTGCGTGAAGCGATGCGATTTGTAACAGGGATGAAGTCTCGTCAAAAAGTGAACGGCCTCTATCTCCATGGTAGTTTTGGCGTCGGGAAGACATATTTACTCGCCGCAATCGCCAATGAGTTGAAGGTGGCGGACATCGAGACGATTCTAGTCCATGCTCCGGGCTTTGTGTCGGAGGCGAAACGCAAAATTCGTACCGAGTCGTTCGACTCTTTCTTGACGTCGTTTCAACATGTGCCAGTCTTACTGATTGATGACATCGGAGCTGAAGCCATCAGTCCGTGGGTACGAGATGAATTGTTCGGGATCATTCTTCAGTATCGGATGATGCATCGCTTGCCGACGCTCTACAGTTCAAACTTTAGCGGAGAAGAACTCGAGACGCACTTTTCAATCGATGGTTCGCCGCAAAATAAAATGAAGGCACAGCGACTCATGCAACGTATTTCCACGACGACGACCCAAATTGAGTTAAAGGGTGAAAATCGCCGTCGGTAAAGGATTGTTTTTCTTTGGTGAGTTGACTATACTAAGAAACATATAAAGGATGCATAGAAGAGGATATGGATCATCGAGACGAGTTTTAGCGAGGGAAGGGCGGTGGAAGCTTCCTAACGACGACGATGGATTTACTCCCTCAGAGCACCGTACGGGTCAATCGTGCGGCGATTCACACTCGTTATCGTGTGTTCGAGCCAAGCAGATTGCTTGGGAACGAGGGTGGTACCACGAGAATCAAAGCTCGTCCCTTTTTGAGGGACGGGCTTTTTTTATATTCATTTTTTGAGAGGGGACAGATGTACATGATTCAATTAACATTTCCAGATGGCGCGGTAAAAGAATTTGATGCAGGCGTCACAGCAGAAGACGTCGCGGGCTCGATCAGTCCGGGACTTCGTAAAAAGGCAATCGCAGCAAAACTAGACGGAGAACTCATCGACTATCGTCGTCCAATCGAACATGACGGCAAAATCGAACTCGTGATGCCGGACTCGGAAGATGGTCTTGATTTGATGCGTCACTCGTCAGCGCACTTGATGGCTCAAGCGATCAAACGGTTATACGGAGAAGACAACAACATCTATCTCGGAATTGGACCGACGATTGAGAACGGGTTCTATTACGATATCGAGATGGATCGTCGCATCAATGAGGAAGACCTTCCTGAAATCGAAAAGATGATGAAACGCATCGTCGACGAAAACTTAGAAATCACACGTGAAGTCGTTTCCCGTGACGAGGCGCTCGCTCGTTATAAAGAATTGGGAGATCCGCTCAAGATTGAGTTGATTGAGGACATTCCTGCTGATCAAACCCTTACAATCTATCATCAAGGTGAGTTCTTTGACCTTTGCCGTGGACCTCACGTCCCGTCAACATCGAAGTTGAAAATCTTCAAATTGATGAGCGTGGCTGGTGCCTACTGGCGCGGGGACTCAGACAATAAGATGCTACAGCGTATTTACGGGACAGCGTGGGCGACGAAAGAACAACTCGCTGAACACTTGCGTCTTCTTGAAGAGGCGAAAGAACGCGACCATCGTAAACTCGGGAAAGAACTCGACCTCTTCTTCGTTTCACAAGAAGTCGGTCAAGGGCTTCCGATGTGGCTTCCGAAAGGGGCTGCGATTCGTCGTACGGTCGAGCGCTACATCGTTGATAAAGAACTCGAACTCGGATATCAACATGTCTACACACCGGTTCTCGGTTCGGTCGACTTGTATAAGACATCTGGTCATTGGGATCACTATCAAGACGACATGTTCCCGAAAATGGAGATGGACAACGAAGAACTCGTCCTTCGTCCGATGAACTGCCCGCACCACATGACAATCTACAAACATGAGCCACGTTCGTACCGCGAACTTCCACTTCGAATCGCTGAGCTTGGCGGGATGCACCGTTACGAGATGTCAGGGGCGCTCACAGGTCTACAACGTGTTCGTTATATGGTATTGAATGATGGACATACGTTCGTTACACCTGAACAGATGAAGCAAGAATTCAAAGACATCGTTCATTTGATTCAAGAAGTATACGCTGACTTTGGCATAAAAGATTATCGTTTCCGTCTCTCGTATCGCGATCCTGCTGATAAAGAGAAGTATTTCGATAACGATGCCATTTGGGAAATGGCACAAAGTCAGTTGAAGGAAACGATGGACGAGCTCGAACTTCCGTACTTCGAAGCAGAAGGCGAAGCGGCATTTTACGGACCGAAACTTGACGTACAAGTACGGACGGCACTTGGGAAAGAGGAGACGCTCTCGACTGTCCAACTCGACTTCTTGCTTCCGGAACGTTTCGATTTGACATACACTGGGCCAGACGGTAAGGACCATCGTCCAATCGTCTTGCACCGTGGTGTCGTCTCGACGATGGAACGGTTTGTCGCTTACTTGATTGAAGAGTATAAAGGCGCGTTCCCGACATGGCTCGCACCGGTCCAAGTCAAGTTGATCCCGGTTTCACACGTCCACGACGAATACGTCGCAGAAGTGAAAGCAGAACTTGTCAAACGTGGTGTTCGTGTCGAAACGGATCTCCGTGACGAGAAACTAGGCTATAAGATTCGTGAAGCACAAATGAAGAAGATTCCGATGACGCTCGTTCTTGGCGATAAAGAGCGAGATGAGCGTGCGGTCAATATTCGCCGCTACGGTCAGCAGGAACAAGTTTCTGCTTCACTTGATGAATTCATCGCATCGCTCACAGATGAGATTGCGAACCGTTCACGTTAAGTGAGGGACCACCTTTCCAACCAGAAAGGTGGTTTTTTTCGGTCTATAGACGGA
Source organism: Exiguobacterium sp. BG5(2022) (assembly GCF_031844365.1). GTDB lineage: Bacteria > Bacillota > Bacilli > Exiguobacteriales > Exiguobacteriaceae > Exiguobacterium > Exiguobacterium profundum. Next base: position 1,128,820 of record NZ_JAUZVB010000001.1, on the reverse strand, counting down.
TGTGTATTTGGTCATCTACACGTATCGTAAACGTAAGGAGTGATACTTAATGAATTATATGAAGCCAGTATTGGCACTTACTATTGGAGCGGTTGCGTTCACAGGAGCGCTTCCGAAAGTCGGAGCGGAGGCAATCGTCAATGATACGATTGTAACCCTTGGTGAATCATTATCTTCAGAGCAACAAAAATGGGTACTTGAGCGTATGGATGCCCCAGAAGGAATCGAACCCATTATCGCGACTGCCGCAGATGAAGAAAAGTATTTAGGTGATTCGGTCCCGCAAGCACAGCGTGGAGGCGGCATGTACTCGTCTGCCCGAATCAAGTTGACGAACGGGACTGGTCTTGATATTCAGACGGAAAACGTGACGTGGGTCACGAAAGATATGTATGCGAACGCCCTCGTCACGGCGGGTGTGACGGATGCCGATATTTATATCACGTCACCGATTAACGTGACGGGTACCTCGGCCTTGACGGGAATTATGAAGGCATATGATCAGACCGCGGCCGAGACCGGGATTGAACTGTCGGATGAACGAAAAGAATTGGCGCAAGAAGAGCTGGCGGTCACGTCTGAAATCGGTAAGACAGTCGGACAAGAGGACGTAGCAGGTCTCATGAACGAGATTAAAGCGGAAATCGCAAATCAGATGCCAGAGACAAATATTGAGATTCGTGACATCGTCATTCAAGTATTGAATCAAAATAACGTTCAGTTGTCTGAGGGTCAACTCGCTCAACTGACGACGCTATTCGAAAACATGCAGCAAGCAAATCTTGATTGGTCAGCGATCAGTAGTGGATTGAAAGATGCGGGTCAAGATGTGCAGGCATTCCTCGAACAAGAAGAAGTAAAGGGATTCTTTGCCCGATTGTTTGAGGCCATTGGTAACTTCTTCAAATCGCTTACAAATTGATGATGTGACATGATGAAATAGTGGAGTAGTGGATAAACGTATGATGGAATCGGGTATACAACTTTCATAATAGTTGATCACATCTTAGGAGGAATTGTTATGCTCGGTGGAGTCCCATTACATCCATTGCTCGTGCACGCACCAATCGGTCTACTGTTGTTTGGTACACTATTGATTTTGATCAGTTTCAAATGGACAAGTTTTCGATTGTTTGCGCTCATCACATTGGTTGCAGGATTATTGTCCGGTGCAGTAGCTTTCTTGTCAGGGGATAGTGCGGAAGAGTATGCGGAAGCGAATCTGCCATCGGTGACAGAAGCGATGATTGAAAACCATGAACATTTTGCCCTGTACAGCTTGATTGCATTTGGCATCACAGTGGTCTTGCTCGCAATCGGATATCGTGCAAAAGGGAAGCTGTGGATTACACTGAGTTTTGTCGTTGCCCTCGTCGGAGCCGGACTACTTGCTTATGCAGGTCACCTAGGTGGTCAAATGGTATATGCGAAGTAATTAAAAAAGACGTCTGTTTCAATCAAGTTGAGACAGGCGTCTTCTATCGTTTTTGTCTTAATCATCGCAAAGATCATGGTGTGGGGTTGTTTCAGTACCACCGTTTATGGATATAATTTTGAGCCGACTCATGGTCATCGACGATTTTTAAAGTAATGCGATTCATTTCTTCTAATAGGTCTGTTAATACCGCCTGTAATTTTTCGTCTTCTAGCCCATGTGCTTGCATCGTCTTACTGACAATCTGCTGGACTTGATCATGGTAGTCATGCTCTCGCGATACATCTTTTCGCCAGTTCATGTCGATCCCTCCTTTGATATTTCATTATTCCCTTTGAAAAGGTATTGCGAAACGAGAGAATGACTGGTATCATCATAAAAGTGTGAGCTACCAATTATTCATGCGCGATATCTTGACATCTTTTCCTGCTAGTGCTAAGATGACATAGTGATTAAAAACAACAAAGCAGAAGCACCCGCTTTTCACCTCGTCTGAGAGTCATCAGGCAGGTCCATCAAGTTCTTGGTTCATTCGGCATCGTCTGCCGTTTTATGACCTCAACTGATGTGTGGGTGGGAAACTGCCGACGCTTTTTTTATTGCCATGTTGTCTTGTCAATCTAAATCTCGTGCAATCGCACGATGGAGGTGCTAACCATTAGCAAAGAGCTCTTTATCAACGAAAACATTCGTGCCCGTGAAGTACGTCTCATTGGCGCAGACGGTGCACAACTCGGTGTGACATCACGTAACGATGCGTTACGTTTAGCTGAAGAAGCGGAACTAGACCTCGTCTTAGTCGCGGATAAAGCAAATCCACCGGTCGCTAAAATTATGGATTATGGGAAGTACCGTTTCGAACTCCAGAAAAAGGAGAAAGAAGCGCGTAAAAACCAAAAAGTCATCCAAATGAAAGAAGTACGTCTCAGTCCAACAATCGAGGACAACGATTTCCAAACAAAATTGCGTAATGCACGCAAGTTCCTTGAAAAAGGAAACAAAGTGAAGGCTTCGATTCGTTTCCGCGGACGTGCCATCACACACTCGGAAATCGGGAAACGTGTTTTGGACAAAATGGCAGCGGAATGTGCCGATTTGGCAACAGTTGAACAAAAGCCGAAGATGGAAGGACGCAGCATGTTCTTAGTGCTGGCTCCGAACAAAGAAGATTAATTATCGATTCTCAGTGGGGAGGAAATACTCATGCCGAAAATGAAATCGCACCGCGGTGCTTCAAAACGTTTCAAACGTACAGCATCAGGTAAACTCAAGCGTTCACACGCTTACACAAGTCACTTGTTCGCAAACAAATCGACTAAAGCGAAACGTAAGCTCCGTAAAGGCGCTATCGTATCAGCTGGAGACTTCAAACGCATTCGCAACATGATCGCGAAGTAATACAGAAACAATTTAGGAGGGAATCCATATGCCACGCGTAAAAGGCGGTTATACGACTCGTCAACGTCGTAAAAAGCAAATTAAACTTGCCAAAGGATACTTTGGTTCGAAACACATTCTATTTAAAGTAGCAAAACAACAGGTCATGAAGTCACTCATGTACGCTTACCGTGACCGTCGTCAGAAGAAACGTGATTTCCGTCGTCTTTGGATCACACGTATCAATGCGGCAGCACGTACAAACGGTCTCTCATACAGCCGTATGATGCACGGCCTCAAGCTTGCAGGAATCGACATCAACCGTAAGATGCTTGCTGAGCTTGCTGTGACAGATGCACAGGCATTCGCGTCACTCGCTGAAACAGCTAAATCAAAATTGAACGCGTAATCGTTCAATCGACAGCGCCGAGACACTCTCTCGGCGCTTTCTTTTTTCTTTAGAATTTCTTAGAATTAAGAGAAGGAGGAAAGCGTATGAATCAATCGGTTGTTGCGATCGTCGCCTTAGCGCTCATTATCTTGAACGTTTACACCTATATCCAAGCGAAACAGTATGCGCAAGGAAAAGGTGACTTTAATGTCCTATACGCCTATGCAGGAGGAGCCATCGGTGCCTTGTTCGGTCTTCATTTGACTCGGAAGAAGGCTGTTCATGCCCCAAAACTGCTTCAATTACAAGTATTGATTTTAGCAGTGGGCTGGTCTTTAATGATTTTAGTACTGCTATAAGTGGAGATAGAGGAGGAACATCCGGTGAACTGGACAACATTGTTTGATCGGCAGCGCGAATTAGACGAGCGGATCAAAGCACAACATGGATTATCCGGCAATCAATTCGATGAACGGTTACTGGCGCTGCTTGTCGAGCTCGGTGAACTGGCTAACGAAACACGTAGCTTTAAGTTTTGGTCGAAGAAAGGACCGTCGCCTCAAGATGTGATCTTAGAAGAATATGTAGACGGCATTCATTTCTTACTGTCACTTGGTCTTGCGCTTGGGTATGAACGAGATGCGTTTCCTGCGGGAAGTTCATATCTTGATGCGACTGATGCTTTTTTAGATATTTATCGAAAAGTGACGAATTTTGGTCTTTCAAAAACGGAAGCCATGTACGAGACGCTGATGGCAGCTTATCTCGAACTTGGTTATACGCTCGGTTTTAATGAGCAACTCATTTTGCTGGCATACATGAATAAAAATGAAGTAAACCATGAGCGACAAAATCAAGGATATTAATGAAAAGGAGCGGATTGGTATGAATGAATCGTTACATATGTTAAAACGTTTGACGGATGCAACAGGCGTCCCGGGCAATGAGGGAGAAGTCCGTCAATTGATGCGTGAATACCTCGAGCCGCATGTCGAGTCGTTTGAACAGGATGGACTCGGAAGTTTATTTGGTCAAATGACTGGAGATGCTGAAGGTCCGCGTGTCATGATTGCGGGTCACATGGATGAAGTCGGCTTCATGGTGACACGTGTGGAAGAAGGCGGTTTCCTTCGTTTCCAAGCGCTCGGTGGCTGGTGGAACCAAGTGCTGTTGGCACAGCGAATGGATGTTGTCACACGGTCTGGTGAAAAGATTCCCGGTGTCATTGGTGCGAAACCACCTCACGTCCTACCGCTCGAGGCACGAAAAAAACCCGTTGAAATCAAAGATATGTTCTTAGATATCGGTGCCACGTCGAAAGACGAAGTGGCTGATTGGGGAATTCGTCCAGGCGTTACGGTCGTGCCCCATTGTGAATTCACTGTCATGAAAAATGAGAACTTCTTGATGGCGAAGGCATGGGACAACCGAATCGGATGTGCGATTGCCATCGAAGCAGCAAAACGTCTGAAGGAAGAATCGTTCCCAGGCGTCGTGTATACAGGAGCGACAGTACAGGAAGAGGTCGGGTTACGTGGAGCGGTGACCGCTGCCAACTTGATTCGCCCGGATGTCGCGATTGCTGTTGATACAGGCATTCCAAGTGATACGCCGGGGATGACCCAGGCAGAAGGGTTGTCAAAACTCGGGGACGGGGTTCAAGTCATCTTCTTTGATGCGACTACCGTCACGAACCCACGCCTTGTCGACCTCATCGTTGACGTGGCCAAAGAGCAAGACATCAAATATCAATTGGACTTAACGCCAGGCGGTGGCACAGATGCTGGGCGATTCCATCTTTCTGGGATTGGGATGCCGGCCATCGCATTGACAGTACCGGTCCGCTATTTACACACGAACGTGTCCATCATCCATAAGGATGATTACGAGGCAGCGGTACAACTCGTTGTCGCATTGACGAAACGTTTAGACCACGAAACGGTCCAATGGTTGAAAGAGGGATAATATGACGAAGATTACGTCTACGAAGAGCGAGACGATTAAACGATTAAAACGATTGATGACGAAAAAAGGTCGTCAAGAAACGGGTCAATTCCTAGTAGAAGGAGAGCATTTGGTGGACGAGGCCATTCGTGCCGGTCGACTCGTCCAACTCATCATGGCTGAGTCGTATTCACCAAAAGGAACGTGGCGACTTGAAGATATGCCAGTCCTCGAGTTATCCGACCACGTTGCGGACCTTCTTTCCGAAACGGAAAAGACCCAAGGCGTGTTTGCCGTTGTCAAGATGACACCGGTGGAACGAAAAATGAAGAAAGTACTCGTACTAGACCGAGTACAGGACCCGGGTAATCTCGGTACGATGATTCGGACAGCAGATGCTGCCGGATTCGATACGGTGTTACTCGGGAAAGGTACGGTCGATCCGTTCAACGCCAAAGTCGTACGTGCCACACAAGGTTCACTGTTTCACGTGAACGTGACCTCGGTCGACTTGCTTGAAAAGTTACCTGAGCTGAAAGAGGATGGATTCCACGTCTACGGCACAGCTCTCTCAAAGGCAACATCGTATGAGCAAGTTGCATTCGAAGACAAAGTGGCCCTCGTCATCGGGAATGAGGCACAAGGGGTTCATGCTGATGTATTGGCACTCTGTGACACACGTGTGCATATTCCGGTGCTCGGCGACGCGGAATCGCTCAACGCGGCGGTCGCTGCGGGTATTTTAATGTATCGCATCGCTTTACAATAATCTTGTCAGCACGTGAAAAACGTGATAGGTTAAACACATCGATGAATAAGATATGACGTTGAAAGAACATAGTAAGCGAATGACCGATTCCGTTCAGGGAGCAAGGGCCGTGACTGAGAGCCTTTGCCGGATTCGTCGCTGAATTCACTCTGGAGTCGTGTTGGAGACAACACCGGTTTGGCATCACGATAACGATGCTCTCAAGTGGGCCATGAATTGGCCAAGTAGGGTGGTACCGCGATGATTCGTCCCTTCAGTCAACGACTGAAGGGACTTTTTTATGTTGAGGAGGAAGCGAACACATGAAAGAACAATTAGAACAGTTACAAGTGGAAGCGTTAGAAGAAATCAAACAGGCATCCACACAAAAATCATTGAATGACGTCCGCATCAAATATTTAGGGAAAAAAGGACCGATGACTGAAGTGCTCCGTGGCATGGGTAAATTATCTGCCGAGGAACGTCCGGTCATCGGTGAGTTGGCCAATACCGTTCGTACCGCGATTCAAAGCACACTCGATGCTCGAATCGAAGAAGTGAAGGCGATTGAATTAGAGGAAAAGTTAAAAGCGGAAACGCTTGATGTGACACTCCCGGGACGGACATCGACTCCTGGCCATAGCCATCTCTTGCAACAAATCATCGACGAGATGGAAGATTTGTTCGTTGGACTCGGATATACGATTGCTGAAGGTCCTGAAGTCGAGACCGATCTCTATAACTTCGAAATGCTGAACTTGCCGAAAGATCATCCGGCACGAGACATGCAAGACTCGTTCTATATCACGGAAGAGACGTTGCTTCGTACTCATACATCTCCTGTACAGGCTCGCACGATGTTGGAGGCGAATGGGAAGCCGATTCGCATCATCTGTCCAGGTAAAGTGTATCGTCGTGATGAAGACGATGCGACGCATTCGCATCAATTCATGCAAATCGAAGGATTGGTTGTCGATGAATCCATCTCGATGGCTGACTTAAAAGGGACACTCGAAGTGTTCGTGAAGCAGTTATTCGGTGAAACGCGCGAAATTCGTCTTCGTCCAAGCTTCTTCCCGTTCACGGAACCATCGGTCGAAGTCGACATCTCTTGCTTCAAGTGTGGCGGGAAAGGGTGTAACGTCTGTAAAGGAACCGGTTGGATCGAGATTCTCGGAGGCGGAATGGTCCATCCTCATGTATTGGAGATGGCTGGCTATGACTCATCAAAAGTGTCAGGATTCGCATTCGGAATCGGAGTGGAGCGTATGGCGATGCTCAAACACGGCGTCGATGACATCCGTCATTTCTACACAAATGACTTACGTTTCATCGAGCAATTCTAAGGAGGAAGACAGATGTTACTTTCAAAAAAATGGTTGAATCAATATATTGATGTATCCGATTTAAGCGGCGAAGCGCTCGGTGACTTGATTACGAAGAACGGAATCGAAGTCGAAAGTGTGACAAATCGTGGGGAAGGACTTTCTGGGATCGTCGTCGGACGGGTCCTTTCATGTGAGAAACATCCAGAAGCGGATAAGTTAAACGTGACGAAAGTGGATATCGGAGAGTGTGACCCTGTTCAAATCGTCTGTGGCGCACCGAACGTGCGCGAAGGGCAACATGTAATCGTGGCCAAAGTTGGCGCACGCCTACCAGGACTTAAAATCAAAAAAGCAAAACTACGTGGTGTCGAATCACAAGGGATGATTTGTTCACTCGAAGAGCTCGGCTTTGAGAAGAAACAAATTCGGGAAGACGAGCAGGATGGGATTCATACATTCCGTGAATCGGTACAAGTCGGTGCAGATGTGCTCGATTTGCTCGACTTGGACGATGAGGTCATCGAACTCGGTTTGACACCGAACCGTTCAGATTGCTTGAGCCTCTATGGAATCATTCATGAGGTTGCGGCCATCTTAGAGCGTCCATACACGTTGCCGACAGCAGATGTCACGTCATCATCACCATCGGAGGTATCTATCGAACTTGCGACACCGAACTGTTCATATTACGCAGCTCGTGAAGTAAAAGGGGTAACGATTGCAGAGTCGCCACAATGGCTAAAGAATATCTTGATTGCAGAAGGTGTCCGTCCAATCAACAACATTGTCGACGTGACGAACTATGTGATGCTTGAAATCGGACAACCGCTTCACGCATTCGATGCGAAGAAACTTGGCAACTCGATTGTGGTCCGTCAAGCCGAAAATGGAGAAGAAATGGTCACACTCGACGACGTGACGCGCACGCTCGATTCATCGATGATGGTCATCACAGATGGGCAAGCTCCAGTCGCCATCGCAGGCGTCATGGGTGGTGCCAATACAGAGGTAGATCTTTCAACGACAGATATCATTTTAGAGTCAGCGTACTTTGATCCGGCATCTGTACGGAAGACGAGCCGTACGCTCGGTCTACGTTCAGATTCAAGCGCTCGTTTCGAAAAAGGTGTTGACCCAGAACGTGTCATGCTCGCGCTTGACCGTGCTGCGCAACTGATTGTCGAACTCGGTGGAGGAGCCATTCATGATGCGGTGCGTTCAGGTGAAGCCGAATCACGTGCCCGAGAAATCCAAGTGTCGATTGACTATATCAACAAGCGCTTAGGGATGACACTCGATCGTCAGACAATCGTTCACATCCTGGAGCGTCTCGGTCTCGCGACAGAAGGGGATGATGTGCTGACAGTACACATTCCATCGCGCCGTCCGGACTTAGAGCTTCCGGCTGATATCACAGAAGAAGTGGCACGTATATACGGATATGATAGTCTCCCGTCGACGTTACCTGCCTCTCAATCGAAAGGCTATTTGCCAGCAATCAACGTACTGCGCAGGCAGACACGTCGCTTGTTACAAGGAGTAGGTTTATCACAAGCCATTACCTACTCGTTAACGAGTGAGGCACATGCGACACGTTTCGGTGGAGAAACCGATCAGCTCGTTCGATTGGCGATGCCGATGAGTGAAGAACGCTCTGTCCTTCGTACGTCGCTCGTCCCTGGGTTGTTAGAGGCGGCTCGTTACAACACGGCGCGTCAACAATCGAACGTCGCACTTTACGAAACAGGACGCGTCTATACGGAGCACGGAGAAACGTTACCACGTGAGAAAGAACGGGTAGCTGGCGTCGTCACAGGTCTATGGATGGATCATCGTTCGCAAGGAACACGGATCCCGGTCGACTATTTCGTCGCAAAAGGGATTGTCGACACGTTAGTCCAAACGCTTCGCCTAGATGTCACGTATGAGGCTGTATCGATGCCCGATATGCATCCAGGTCGCACGGCGAACATCTTGATGGACGGAAAGGTCATCGGATATGTCGGACAAGTGCATCCAGGAACATCGAAAGACGTCTACGGTATGAAGGAAGTGTATGTATTCGAACTCGACCTCTTGGCACTTCGTGGAGACGAGACACTTCTTTATCAAGACGTACCACGTTATCCATCGATTTCACGAGATTTGGCACTCGTCTTATCACGTGAGATTCCGGCTGGGACAGTGGAACAAACGATCCGCCAAGCGGCTGGTCCACTCTTGATTGACCTCGTCTTGTTTGACGTCTATACAGGGGAGAATGTTGGAGCGGATGAAAAATCGATTGCCTTCTCACTCAAGTTCCAAGACCCGTCACGAACGTTACAAGATGAAGAAGTAACGGCAGCATATGAAACGATCGTCGAGGCGGTCCGTGCGACACACGGCGCTGAACTTCGAGCATAAAAAATATGGAGCGTTGTCCACCTGTGACAACGCTCCTTTTATTATTGAATCTCGAGTGCGAGATCGCCGAACTTGGTCCATCCAACAAGACTCGTCACACGATAAAGAGCCCATGTAATGAGTGCAGGGAGTACGACGCCGGTCATCGTGAAGATGAGAAAGGCATCCAACCCTTGGACCGCTAAAATCTGAAGCGGGGCAATCAAGGAGTTGAGCCCGAGACCCGCGATTTCATATGGGACTTGGAGTGAGAACATCAAAGTAGCAATCGGTGCGGAAATCATCGCGGCGATAAACGGTGGGACGACGATTCGTGGGTTTTTGATGATATTCGGAAACTGCACTTTCGGTGTGACAAAGAATGAGGCGACCAATCCACCTGGGTCGGTTTGACGATATGCCATTAAGGTAAATCCAACAAATTGAGCAGAGCAACCGATCAAGGCAGCGGCGCTGGCGACAGGGTCAAGTTGAAGCGCGATGGCGAGTGCGGCAGATGATGCAGGCGACATGAGCATGACACTGAAAACAAGTGCGATGACAAGAGATGTGGCAATCGGCGACGTTTCTACAGATGCGGTGATCCCTTGACTGATTGAGTTGATAAGAGGAGTCGTGACCGCTGCTGCAGCAACCCCAACGATTCCGCCACCTAAAACGGCTGTGACCGGGACGACCATCATATCAAACTTTGTTTTGCCGAGGACACGTTTTCCGAGCCATACAGCGGCAGCCGCTGCAATCAGTGCGCTAATCGGTTGACCTGGAACGAGGACGAGTCCGCTTTCTGACGCTTTTAAAGCTGCACCGCCAATGGTTGCAGCAATCATGGCACTAAATAGGATGAGCGTGTTGCCTCCGAGTTGAAACGCGACGCCAGCACCTAAAGCAGGTGCCAACAATGATTTGGCGACTTGTCCAATCTGTACGAGCATCGCGATTCCGCTCAAATTACCAATCGTCTCAATCAATAAACCGACACCGAGTGTGACGAGTACGGCATTTGCCATACCTGCTGAAATTTTTACCATTCGATCCATCATATACTGCTTCACTTCCATCATCTCCTCTATATCTTTATGTCAACAAAAAAACCTATCCATCAAGGATAGGCGCGGTTTCAATCTGCAGGCGCCTGTCCGATTACCACGGGAACAAGGGCCTGAAAAGTCGTTTTTTGAAAACAAAACGATTTCAGTCCCTCAGTCGAATAATAATCAGCAGGCTGTTCATATGTACGGGATTGGACATTTCGAGCATCTCCTCTTCGTTGGATTTGCTAAAGAATACCATCTATTTTTGTAATAATCAATATTTTCTGAAAATAAATACAAAAAAATTCAGGAAGCCCAGTGGCGTCCTGAATTAGCTCATTTGTAATGAGCGTGCTTGAATCTGATCGTCTATAAAATTCATCGACAATGCATTGAATTGATCGGGTTGGTCTACATTGACCACATGACCAGAGTCTGCAACGATTTCAACATTGGCTGTCGGTTGATGTTTCGCTGTCCGCTCGACAGCTTCAAGAAACATATAATCCTCATCACCCATAATATACAAAATCGGGACGTTCGTTTGAATCGAAGTGAACTGATTCAATAAAGGATTAATATTTTCCGTCATCTTGAACCAACGGATAAACTCACGTTGACATAAGTTCGCCGCATCGCGGACGAACATCATCCGAGACTTCTTGTGACGCTTCTTCGGGAGTAAAATCCATGCGAATAGTTTATATAACCACATATAGGGGACGAAGTTTTGCACGAGACTACCAAGTCGGATGAGCAACGTGGAGCGCACATTAAATTTTACAATGGCTCCGCCGAGGACGACTGATGCGATTCGATCCGGATAGTGCTCAAACATCGCCTGAATCACAATCGTCCCTAAAGAAAGACCGACCATGTGCCCTTTTTCGATACCTAAGTGATCCATGACTTCAATCACGTCTTTGGCAACGACATCAAACGTATAGGCATTCAATGGTTGTTTGAGCGACTGTTCAGCATCGTATGAACCGCCATGACCGCGTAAATCGACGAGCAGGACATTATATTTTTTACGGAAGGGACGAAGTTGGCGATACCAATGCGATAAACTTCCTCCGGCCCCATGTATAAAGATGACCCAAGGATGGTCATCACTAATCGTGTAGGTTTTATAATGCAACATGAACGCTATCCTCCAAAAATTTTAAGTTCATTTAACCATAAAACGAGTATATCATACTTGATGTCGAAGCTCTACAAACGACGTTCATTCAAGTTGATGGCTTTCTTTGTATTCGCAAAATGGACTTTAGCAATCTTTTGTAAATAATCCTGTCCATGACCTCGAATGATTTGAGCGGCGACTTGGTCGACTTTTGCTCCTGCCCCTTTCGGGAGGGTCAATCCTACTTGTTTACTTAGTTTGTCCATTTCTTTTAAGAAGAAGGCGCGAGCTAAAATGGAAGCAGCTGCGACGGCGACATGAAGACCTTCTGCCTTGGTTGAAAAGTAGACATCGTCGCGCACGATATCCCGCTCTGCCCGCAAGTGTTGATAGTATACCGACTTCTCTGCGAATTGATCGATTAGAATGGCATCGGGTTTCTGTCCGATCTTCTCAAGCAACGCTCGAAGTGCAGCATTATGGGCGATGGCGGTCATTTTACCTTGTGTCATCGTCCGTTGCATGTTGTTATATGTTGGATTATGCAGTGTTGCTTTTTGATAAGGAATCGTAGCGTGTAAATCTTTCGCAATCCGGATGATTTCAGGGTCGGATAACTGTTTTGAATCTTTCACGCCGAGTTCTTTGACGAGTGCGATTTGATCGCGTGAGACAAAAGCCGCTACGACGACGAGTGGTCCGAAGTAGTCTCCTTTTCCGACCTCGTCGCTTCCAATGACAGACCAACTTGAAAATCCTTCAGGTAAGAGGGTGTTCGGTGCGGATGCTTGTTTCTTCTCAGCAGGTAGTCCCCATTTCACTGCCTCGGTCTCAGCATCTTTTCCTTGGAACATCACTTTCCCTGATTGATAAACCGTTACGACAAATCCCGGTGTCTTGGCGCTGAATGTCGCATATGGTGGTGGCGCGACTGCATACTCATGATACATTTTCTTTAGTTTTTCTTGTGATGCGGATGATAGCTTGATGACTTGGTTGCCCAACATGAGCACTTCCTTTCTGTCTGGCAAATTCATTTTACATTTTTTTATGATTTTTTGAAACCGAAGATGAGGTTTTATCGTATATGGAGATGAGTAGAGAAAAGTGAGGTGAGGTGGACGTGTGGTGGCGCGATGACACGCAACGAGATGAGGTAGAGGAATTATACAAGCACATTCTCGAACTCGAGGCGAGAATTGCTAAATTAGTAGCTCATCAAGTGAGAGTGCGTCGGCTACTGATGCAAGATTCTTCTGAGGGCGTGACGGATCAAGTCGTTCAAGTTCAAAAAGAAGTGGAATATTTTTTAAACAGGATGCGACTCGAACGACAAGAATTTGTCGACATATACAATCGGCGACGGATTGAACGTTCCATTGGTCGAGTTCGAGAAGTGAACGACTTATCCACTTCATCACTGTCGGAGTGGGATGAAATTGAAGATCGGCTTGCATTAGAAGTCGAACAACTTCGACGCGTACTGATGATGGAACAAAAACGTCGACAGGAGGGGTGGTAATGGAGGCAATCGATCAACTTTATTGGTGGGTGTTGATCATCGCTGGTCTTGGAACCTTTATTTACATGATGTTTTCCGATGCGTTCGATATGTTTGAAGGTTGGTTCAACCCTGCAGTCATCCTATCTTTCTTAGCACTAGGGGCAGGAATTGGGCTCATCTTAAACGCATTGGCTCACGTTTCCCCGATGATTGGGCTCGCTGTCGCATTGATCGGGTCTCTTGCTCTGACGACGCTTCTCTATTTGTTTGTTCTCTTACCGCTCTCAAATGCGGAAGAGTCCATTGGTTTGACGGATGAGGCATTAGTTGGACGTGTCGGACGATTGACCGTGCCCATTCCTGAAGGCGGATACGGTGAAGTCTTGATTGAGACAGTGACGGGATCGCTTTTAAAGACGGCTCAAAGCTTAGACGGTACATCGATTTCGACAGATCGTCGGGTAGTTATCATTGAAGTAAAAGGCAATATCGCAATCGTCATGCCATATGACGAACCTACAATTCGAGAGGAGATATAACACATGAATACGGCTATTTTAGTCAGCATTATCGTCGGGGTCATCATCCTCGCACTTGTGTTTGTATTCGTACTAAAATATCGCACAGTCGGACCAGATGAGGCACTGATTGTGACAGGTAGTTATTTAGGCAAGAAAAATGTACATAGCGATACATCCGGTAACCGCGTCAAAATCATTCGTGGCGGCGGGACGTTCGTCTTCCCAGTATTCCAGCAAGCAGAACCGCTCAGCTTGCTCTCAAGCAAATTAGAGGTCACGACACCTGAAGTGTATACAGAACAGGGTGTCCCGGTCATGGCGGACGGAACAGCCATCATTAAAATCGGCGGATCGATCAGTGAAATCGCGACAGCGGCTGAGCAGTTCCTCGGAAAACCGAAGATTGAACGTGAAAATGAAGCAAAAGAAGTGTTAGAAGGCCATTTGCGCTCGATTTTAGGTTCTATGACCGTTGAAGAAATCTATAAGAACCGTGACAAGTTTTCGCAAGAAGTTCAACGAGTTGCATCACAAGACTTAGCGAAGATGGGGCTAGTCATCGTATCATTCACCATCAAAGACGTTCGAGATAAGAACGGATACTTGGAATCGCTAGGGAAACCGCGTATCGCCCAAGTGAAGCGTGATGCTGATATCGCGACAGCAGAAGCGGATAAAGAGACGCGCATCAAACAGGCGGAAGCAATGAAAGATGCGAAGAAGGCCGAGCTTGAGCGTGCGTCTGAAATCGCGGAAGCTGAGAAAGAGAACCAACTTCGGATTGCGGCTTATCGCCGTGAGCAAGATGTTGCCAAAGCGCGGGCCGACCAAGCGTATGAGCTTGAGGAAGCGCGTGCGAAACAAGAAGTCACTGAACAACAGATGCAAGTTCAAATCATCGAGCGTCAAAAGCAAATCGAGCTCGAAGAGAAAGAAATCATGCGTCGTGAGAAACAATATGATTCAGAAGTGAAGAAAAAAGCCGATGCGGATCGATACTCGATTGAACAGTCTGCCGCTGCGGATAAGGCACGTCAAATCGCAAGTGCGGATGCAGAGAAGTATCGTATTGAAGCACAGGCGAAAGCCGATGCGGAACGCGTACGTTTGGCAGGTCTTGCAGAAGCGGACTCTGAACGTGCGAAAGGTGAGGCAGAAGCTGAAATTATCCGCTTGACCGGTCTTGCCGAAGCGGAAGCGAAAGAGAAGATTGCCGAAGCCTTCGCGCAATACGGGCAGGCTGCGATTCTCGATATGGTCGTCAAGATGCTTCCTGATTATGCGAAAGAAATTGCATCGCCACTTGGAAACATCGATCAGATTACGGTCGTCGACACGGGGAGCGGTCAAAACGGCGGTGCCGGGAAAGTGACAGGTTACGCAACCGACCTCATGGCATCGCTTCAACAAACATTAAAAGCTTCTTCGGGCATTGATATGAAAGACTTGCTCGAGAACTTTGCGGGGAAAGGGAACGTTGCAACAGCTCCTACACCGGAGCGAGAATTAGCTGATACGACGGTCGCTGCTTCAAAAGAATAAGTGTACGAAGCCATGGACGATGTCTATGGCTTTTTTTATTGCCACAACTTTTAAAAAAAATAATGTAGAATAGCCCTTTCTCGGTCGATATAAGTGTTGTCAGACCATTAGAGAGAGGGAGTATTGAATATATGAAGAAAAGTATAATGCTCAGTACAATCACGGCTTGCACCCTTTGGTTGTCCGGTTGTCAGTCAGTTATCGACAATCCAAGTGCCACTGTCGAAGAACGACAGACGATGGGAGTTGTTTTATCTGACGTTGGTCTCGGGGACCAATCGTTCAGTGACGCAGCTATGCGTGGGATGGGTGAGCTACGTGAAACGGGCGATTGGTTCGTTGATTATCGTGAACTATCCGAAACGGAGACATACAAAGTTGGTTTTGAAGAATTGGTAAAAGAGGGACATGACGTAATTGTCGGTCTCGGTTTTGCGTGTCAAGAAGACTTAGAGGCCGTAGCGGCTGAACATCCGGAACAGCAATTTGCTTTGATCGATGGCGTGTCCGAACTTCCAAACGTCTTGAATATCACGTTCGAAGAGGGAGAGGGAAGTACGCTCGCCGGCGCCGTGGCTGGTCTTGAGACAGAGTCCGATACGATTGGATTTATCGGTGGGATGGATATGGAACTCATTCAAAAATTTGAAGCAGGATTTGAACGTGGCGCTAAAGCGGTGAACGAAGATGTCGAGATGCTCGTTGATTTCTCGAATGATTTTGCTTCACCAGAGCTCGGTCGCGAACTCGCTGAGAAACAAATTAAAGCGGGAGCAGATGTTCTGTATGCTGCAGCTGGACTTACAGGAGTCGGTGTACTCGAGACGGCTGAAAAATACGGCGTCAAGGCAATCGGGGTCGATAGTGATCAATCGATGATTGCACCGGATGCGGTTGTGACGTCGATGTTGAAACAAGTCGATTTGGCGATTGTGGAAATCGCGGGTCGTGTGACCGAAAAACCGTTTAATGAACATGTCATTCTTGGAATTGAGGAAGGCGGCGTAGGCTTGGCCCCACTTCGTCGCATTCAATGGGATGAAAAAGAAACATCTGAGTATGAATCGGTAGAACGCCAGTTGAAGGAGGGAACACTTAAATGAGTTTACGTAAACGTTTTATCTTCTCAACTGTGTTCACTGTCATCTTAGTCGTACTGATGATGAGTTACGTCTTGTCTACTTTGAATCGCTTGCAGACGTATAACGAGAAATATGGGAGTCAAATGATTGAATTGTCTCAACTTGAAACGTCACTCTTACAAGAGCAGTCACTCTGGACGTCACTTGGCGAACAGTCGAACCAATCTACATTGACTCAACTAGAGCGCATCCGTGTGACGAACGCGGAAACATTTGATGATTTAAAACAGTCTTATTTGATTCCGGCATTTTCAAATCATTTAGACCGTGCCACGATGAAGTACGAACAGGTGAACGAAGATGTCGAGTCGGCACTTGAAGGTGGTATCGGAGCTCGGATCCAGGCAGCGAAACTAGAAGGTTTGTTAAACGATATCAATACATTGATTGCAAAGAACGGTTCATTCTATGAGGCGCTTCAAGTAGAGGCGGCAAATGAGACGGAACGTCTCTTGTTGATTTCGGTCCTTTTGACGATTCTTGTCATTCTTGCGCTCGGAATCTATAACTTCTTCTTTGCCCGTTCGATCACTCGACCACTCGAAAAAAATGTCAAGGTGGCCGAAGCGATTGCAGCCGGACGTCTCGTCACGTTGCCTGAGTCGACGCGCAATGATGAAATCGGACGTCTTGAACGTGCCATGCGTGAGATGACGGCGTCTCTTCAGACGGTGATCGGGTCAATCCGAGTCACATCAATGAAAGTGAACGGGATGACCGAAACAGCCGCAGCCGAAAATGAAGCGGTCGTGAGTACGACATCTAACATCACGAACGCAGTTGATGAGATGGCACACGGAGCACAGTCGATTGCAAATGAGTTGCAAGAAACGCTCAGCTCAGTGCATACGATGGCAACTTCATTTGAGACGAGCTTGAACCAGACGAAACAAACGACGGAAGAAACGTCAGAAATGACACGTGAAGTAGCGGCTGGAATTGAAACATTAACGGACCAGGAGCACATTTTAGATCGTTCAAGCGAACGGAATGAAGTGCTTGTCACGCGAATGGACCACTTTGCACGACAAACGGCTGAGATTGAGGCGATGGCGAAGCTTGTCGAAGACGTCGCGGCTCAGACGAATTTACTTGCCCTCAATGCGGCAATCGAGGCAGCCCGTGCGGGAGAAGCGGGACGAGGATTTGCTGTCGTAGCAAGTGAAGTGAAGAAGTTGGCGGAAGAGAGCAACAAGGCGACTCGCTCTATTTTCCACGTCGTCGAGACGATCCAGCAAGAAGTCGTCCGTTTGACGGAAACGGTGAATGAGTCAAAACGCGAGCAAGAGGCGCAATTAGAAGCGTTCGGATTGACGAAAGAAGCATTCAACCGAATCCATGAACGGACAGACCACGTCGCTTCGTTCGTACGCACAATCGAACAAGAGATGCGCACATCGAGTAACGAGGTAAACAACGTCTTGCGTCGGGTTGAAGAAGTATCTGGGGTGACGGAAGAGTTGGCCGCAGGAAACGAAGAAGTGGCAGCCTCGATGAAAGAACAGCAGGCAAGCTTCGATCAAATCTTTACATTGATGCAAGAGTTAGAAGGACAGGCAGCGGCACTCGCTGACCAGGTTCAGCATTTCGAAGAAGAATAATCGAACAGTGAACAGTAGGAACGGAGGCCACGTGATGGTCTCCGTTTTTTCCGTCATTCTATAACCTGTTCATAGAAATTGTGTCGATGAATATCGTTACATGTACGAGTGCGATATGGAACATGCAAACAAATCATTTCCTAAAGTTAAGATTGTGGGGAAGAATGAGACGTGTTTTGAAACAGCTGATTCGCCATACTGAACGTAACAGTCGAACAGGGTGGTGATTCGCTTGGAAAGATGGAAACAACTCGTCATCGGTCTCCTAGTCGTTCTTTTTTTAGGAGTGGGCTATTTGTTTTATCAAAAGGAACCGGAGCAACGAATGGTGGACGAGTTCGTCATGGAACCTGAGGAGGTCACGCCGACCACGACCCCAGAGCGTATGGAGCTCGTTGTGTATGTGACAGGTGCGGTTGAATCTCCGAACGTATATACCGTACCAGAAGGGGCGAGAGTGGGCGATGTGCTCTCTTTGGCAGTCCTGACAGATGAAGCTGACCCAGAGCAGTTAAATTTAGCACAGTTGTTAGTTGATGGAGTCAAAATCATCGTGCCGAAAAAAGGAGAAACACTGATTTCGCAAGACTCAGCGAGTCCTGAGGTCGAAACGAACGGTGTTCATGTCAACAGTGCGACGAAAGAGGAACTGATGACGGTTCCAGGAATTGGTCCAGCCAAAGCCGAGGCGATTTTAAATCATCTGAAAGCGAACGGCCCATTTAAAACATATGAAGCGCTAGGTGATGTGAAGGGGTTCGGCGAAAAGACATTAGAAAGTATGAAGCCATATTTATTGGTACCTTAAGATGCCGCTGTTTCCATTGTTTGCGGTACTCATTGTAACCGGTCTGAAAGAAGGATTCTATTTGGTCTCTGTGGTCGCTATTGTCTTTTATCTGGTCACACGACGTGGGCAAGGCCTGTATGCGAAAGCCGGAGTGATTGGACTCATCTGTATCGCATCGTTCCATACGACCCCTACAGAATCGTTACCGTCAGACACGATTGCCTTCTCAATCGAAAGTCGAAAAGAGAATGGGAAATCGGTAAGACTATACGGGAACGTAGACGATCTTCAGGGCGTCTTACGAGGACGCGAATTAGAACACGGACGACCTGGAGAGACGTGCCTCGTGCAAATCGAAGTAGAGGCGTTTCAACCGTTACGAAACACCGGGGGATTTGATGAACGGGCTTGGGCACGGAGTTCAAACGTATCCTTTAAAGGGAAGGTGAAGCGAATCGACACGTGTCGTCCGACGGCAGGGTGGGACGGTCGGTTGTTGCGTTGGAAAGAACAACAACTTCAACAAATTGAGCATCGTCATCGTGCGGATGTCGCATTATATATGGAGGCATTATTGTTCGGAGAGAGTCGAATGCTAGATGAAAAGACCTCATTTTCTTATCGTGTGACGGGCCTTCTTCATCTTCTTGTGATTTCCGGTTCACATATTGCCATGTTGATCGTGGCCATGCGCATATTGATGCAGCCAATCCCTATTCGACGTGAAACGAAGACGGTACTGATGATCTTTAGTATTACGATGTTCGGATGGATGACTGGTTTTTCCCCACCTGTTGCAAGAGCTGTCGTCGTCGCAGATGCGATCCTCTTTCTCTCTCTTTTCGGTGTGACGATTCGAGACCCGATTCGGCTCTTGAGTTGGTGTGCGGCGGGCATGTTGGCCGTTCAACCGTTCCTTCTCACGAATCTGGGTTTCCAATTGACGGTCGGGATGACCTTCTTTTTGTTAGTCACGAGACAAATCTGGACAGGACTAATCGAGTTGTCCGTTTTCGCACAGCTGTTTGGGCTGATTGTACTATGGCAAGTACAACCGGTTCTATCCGTCGCGGCACCAATATGGAATCTCGTGATGGCCATCTGTATCTCGTGGATCATCATGCCACTCGCATTTGTCACATGGATGATTCCTTCAATTGCCCCGTTGTTCATGATTGTGTTGGATGAGATCAATGGAATGTTCGCCCTCCACGATGATTTACGACCTTGGCTTCCGTTGCACGATCTGGCATTGCCGTCGCAAATCGCATTGTTGCTAGGATTGTGGGAGAGCTTGACGCTGATGAATCGAAAACGATGGATCGGATGGGGGGCGGCCATCATGACATGTGGGTTGATTGCGGGATGGTCAGAATGGTCGGAATCCTCCAGGGTGACCTTTTTGGATGTCGGGCAAGGTGATGCAATCGTCGTAGAATCGGGAAGAACGATTGGTGTCATTGATGTAGGAGGCGTATTTCAAGATCCAAACGAGCAAAAGCGAAGCACATTTGACCCGGGGGAAGATGTATTGGCCCCTTATTTATGGAAGCGTGGGGAGCGTTCGCTTGATTTTGTCCTGTTGACCCATGCGGATCATGACCACATCGGCGGATTAGAAGGATTATTGAAAGTGGTGACGGTGGAAGAACTTTGGATATCAAAAGAAGTGGCGAATGCTGAAAAACGAGAAGAACTGCTACACTTAGCAGCGGCCTATGATGTATCGGTCCATTATCTCGAGGCAGACGATCGGCCGACGCCATGGATGTGGATTGTGGCACCGAATCGCCCACACGAAGATGAAAATGATCATTCGATCAGCCTGTACATGAACGTAGGTGGCATGCGGTATCTATTGACAGGAGATTTGCCGATAGAAGGAGAAGCCGAGTTACCGACGCTTGACGTCGACGTATTTAAACTAGGGCATCACGGATCCGATACGTCGTCGGGGGAAGAACTACTTGAGCGAATCGATCCAGAATGGGTCATTGCGAGTGTCGGTTCGAACAATCGGTATGGACATCCGCACGAGGAGACGTTACGACGGGTTGTGGGGAAACGTCTATTACGAACCGATTTGAACGGGATGATTGTCTGTGAAGAGAACATGTGTCGGGGGATCATCGAGTAGCACGGCATAAAATGTGATACACTAAAAAACGATTGCTCCCCCGGGGCAATCGTTTGAACACTTATAGACTTAAGAACTTGATGATGACACCGATGAAGAAAATCGTGAAGAAAAAGCCAAATGGGACGATGAAGCCGATCGCAGAGTCGATGGCGTCATTACGTTTGCATTGAACGTCATTTTCAAACGGGTTTTCACTCGGTGGGCGTACTGAGTTGATTTGCATATTAGGTCCCTCCTTATCATACTTCCTTTATAAGTATAGCGAATCATGGGAAGATAATCTATGTTTAGATGAGAATAAATTGTGAAAGTGGTGTGTGTTTTGAATGAACCGTGGTTACATAATGGAAAACTGGCGAGCGTCTATGTTCTCCATGGCACCGAAAAATATTTGTTAGAGACGTGGGAACGTGAAATCGTGAAAGCGGCCAATCCATCCGGTGATCAATTTGATGTCATGCAACTAGATCTTCAAGAGACGTCACTCGATACGGCGCTTGATGAAGCGGAGACGGTCCCTTTCTTTAGTGAGTATCGCACGGTTATCGTGAAAAATGCCCAGTTCTTAACGGGTGCGAAAGAGAAGCAAAAGCACAATGTTGACCGTCTGGCGGAATATGTCGTACAACCGGCGACCTATTCGGTTCTTGTCTTGATTGTCGAGTCAGAAAAACTCGATGAGCGGAAGAAAATCGTGAAGCGTCTGAAAGAGCGTGCTATCGTCCTCGAAGCGAAAAAGCCGAGCCAAAATGAACTGATGCGATACGTGAACGATGCATTGAGTCGTGAACAACAAAAGATGGAGCGCTCTACGATGGAGCGTCTTTTATTCCTATGTCAGGATGATTGGGGAAAGTTGGTTCGCGAACTAGAGAAGCTACAGTTGTACGCGGGAACGGGTGCGACGATTCCGATTGAGATTGTGAATGATTTAGTTCCACGTACATTAGAAGATAACGTCTTTCAGCTCTCGGAGCTTCTCGTCAAACGACAAGCTGATGCAGCGCTTCGATTGGTTCGGGATTTAGAAAAACAAGGGCAAGAACTGATTGGGCTACTCGGGTTGCTTGCTCGGCAATATCGGAACATGTACCTGTCGAAACAGTTGACAGAGGCAGGCTATGGAGAGAAGCAAATCGCATCGAAAATCGGGGCCCACCCGTATACAATCAAATTGGCGACACAAGCGAGTCGCGGCTTTTCAGAGGCTCAGCTCGCACGTGCGTTGACATTGATTGCAGACGCGGACGAGGCCATGAAAACAGGACGAGGTGACAAACAGATCGTTTTCGATACGCTCGTTTGTCAACTGGCCTTATTGTGAGGTGAGGGAATGGGATTCAAACAAGTGACGCTTCAAGACGTGATTCCACTCCGTCATGTTGTGCTCAGACCAGGAAAAGACGTTGAGACGTGTTATTTTGAAGGGGATGAGGCGCCGACGACGCGACACTTCGCTTGGGTTGAAGGCGATCAAGTGCTGTCGGTCGCTACAGTCATGCTGTCCCCGAAACAAATCGAGGGTGTGAAGATTCCGCTCCAACTCCGTGGCATGGCGACGGATCCTCATGTTTCGGGACAAGGAATCGGCTCTCGATTTTTACAGGCACTCCATGATGAGCTGGGATGTTCATGGTGGTGTAATGCGAGAGAAGTGGCTGTCCGTTTCTATGAACGAAATGGACTTACACGAATCGGGGAGCCGTTCGACATCCCTGGGATTGGCCCACACTACGTCATGGTATACAAAAAAACAGCCGGCTCCGAATAGGAGGCGGCTGTTTCGTGTGATCTCTAATTAGAGAGCAGCGATACGAGCTGCGAGGCGTGATTTATCACGACCTGCTTTGTTTTTGTGGATAAGACCTTTTGATGCAGCCTTGTCGAGCTTCTTCGTAGCGAGGACGAAAGCTTCTTGAGCAGCTTCTTTGTTTCCTTCGAGTACGAGAGCATCAACACGTTTTACTGCTGTACGCATTGCCGCTTTCTCTTGTGAGTTCGCAACACGACGTTTTTCAGAAGTTTTTGCACGTTTGATTGCTGATTTGATGTTTGCCATTGTTTGTCACCTCCTGAAACAAGAAAGTGTATGTTCTTATTACTTCAAGTAATCATTCAACAGAACAAGCACAATTGTAGCAAACGGTTATATGAAAAGCAACCACTTGATGATTATTCTGAAAACTATCTGTGGTATTGTTGTAGTAGGTCGTACACATTACTTTAGGATTTTGATATAATGACACGGTATGCATGAGAAGGATAGGTGAACCCATATATGAACAAACAAGAATTAGAGAATCGTCAGAAGAAGATTCGCAACTTTTCCATCATCGCGCACATCGATCATGGAAAGTCGACGCTCGCTGACCGGATTCTTGAGAAGACTGGTGCACTCACGGCTCGTGAGATGAAAGAGCAGACGCTTGACGCGATGGACTTGGAGCGCGAGCGTGGAATTACAATCAAATTGAACGCCGTCAAATTGAACTATACGGCGAAAGACGGAGAAGAGTATATTCTTCACTTGATCGACACGCCAGGACACGTCGACTTCACATATGAAGTGTCACGTTCGCTTGCGGCATGTGAAGGTGCGATTCTCGTCGTCGATGCAGCGCAAGGAATTGAAGCGCAAACCCTTGCGAACGTTTATTTAGCACTCGATAACGACCTTGAAATCATTCCGGTCATCAATAAAATCGACTTGCCGTCAGCGGATGTCGAGCGGGTCCGTCAAGAGATTGAAGACGTCATCGGACTCGATGCGAGTGATGCGGTCCCGACTTCTGCAAAAGCCGGAATCGGGATTGAAGAGATTCTCGAACAAATCGTGGAACTTGTCCCTCCGCCGACAGGTGACCCGTCTGAACCATTGCAAGCACTGATTTTTGACTCATACTATGACGCTTACCGCGGTGTCGTCGCATCGATTCGTATCGTGAACGGTTCAGTCAAAGTAGGAGACAAAGTTCAAATGATGGCGACTGGCAAGACGTTCGAAGTGACGGACCTCGGTGTGTCGACGCCAAAACCGATCTCTGTTAAAGAATTGAACGTAGGAGACGTTGGTACGCTTTCTGCATCCATTAAAACAGTAGGAGATGTTCGCGTCGGGGATACGATCACACTTGCTAAAAACCCGGCAACGAGTCAGCTACCTGGTTATCGCAAGATGAACCCGATGGTTTACTGTGGTTTGTATCCGATTGATGCGGCTAAGTACAATGATCTTCGTGAGGCACTTGAAAAGCTCCAGCTCTCAGATGCCGCACTCGAGTTTGAACCAGAGACGTCGCAAGCGCTCGGTTTTGGTTTCCGTTGTGGATTCCTCGGCATGCTTCATATGGAAATCATTCAAGAGCGAATTGAACGTGAGTTTAACATCGACTTGATTACGACGGCACCATCGGTAATTTATCACGTGACGACGACTTCAGGCGAAGTAATTCACGTCGATAACCCATCGAAGATGCCAGAGCAACAAAAGGTTGATTCAATCGAAGAACCATACGTCAAGGCGGCTGTCATGACACCGAACGACTACGTAGGTGCAATCATGGAACTTTGCCAGAAGAAACGCGGAACGTTCATCGATATGCAATACATCGATACGACTCGCGTCAAAATCACGTACGAGATTCCGCTCAGTGAAATCGTCTATGATTTCTTCGATCAGTTGAAATCGAGCACGAAAGGCTACGCGTCTCTCGATTATGAGTTGATCGGCTACCGTCAATCGCGTCTCGTGAAGATGGATATCTTGCTCAATAACGAAATCGTCGATGCCCTCAGCTTCATCGTTCACCGTGACTTCGCGTACGAACGTGGGAAGGTCATTGTTGAGAAGCTTAAAGCTCTCATTCCACGGATGCAGTTCGAAGTTCCAGTCCAAGCGGCCGTTGGAACTAAAATCGTCGCACGTTCTACGATTAAAGCACTTCGTAAAAACGTTTTGGCTAAATGTTATGGGGGAGATATCTCACGTAAACGGAAACTCCTCGAGAAACAAAAAGAAGGTAAGAAGCGCATGAAGATGGTCGGGTCCGTCGAAGTCCCGCAAGAAGCGTTTATGTCTGTTCTCTCTATGGACGAAGAATAATGAGTTTGAGTCGCCCTGATTTTCGAATCAGGGCGATTTTGTATTTCAGGCAGGAAATGCCCTTTCATATAAGGAAGAGTAAACCCTTAGACAGACTATAGAGGAGGAAACACCGTG
Source organism: Exiguobacterium sp. BG5(2022) (assembly GCF_031844365.1). GTDB lineage: Bacteria > Bacillota > Bacilli > Exiguobacteriales > Exiguobacteriaceae > Exiguobacterium > Exiguobacterium profundum. The sequence goes on along the minus strand of NZ_JAUZVB010000001.1, from coordinate 1,103,572 downwards.
TCGACGTATACATACTCTGCGGGTCCTGGCATGCTACCGACAGAAGTGATGCAAGAGATTCAACAACATCTTTTGACGTTTGAGTATGAAGGCGTTTCGATTATCGAAACGAGTCATCGCTCAGCGTCTTTCGAACGTGTGGTCGACTCTCTTGAATTGAGATTGAGAAGACTCATGCATATCCCTGAGAATTACGCTGTGCTTTGGCTACAAGGCGGTGCGACGTTACAATTTTCAATGATTCCGATGAATTTACGGAAGCGGAATCGATTCGCTTATGTGGATACGGGCATCTGGTCTAAAAAAGCGATGGAAGATGCGAAACACTTTGGAGAGGTCGATGTCATTCACCCATTGGTAGATGCGACGGGAAAGATGTCGTTTGAATCGAGCCTTGTCCAAGAGGTGGACTATCTCCATGTGACACTGAACAACACGATTGAAGGGACTCGATTTACACATCTCCCTGAAATCGATGTCCCGCTGATTGCAGATGCTTCCTCGAACATTCTAGCCGAGCAAATCGATGTGGAGCGCTTCGGGGTGATTTATGCCGGAGCCCAAAAGAATATCGGACCTGCAGGACTGACGGTCGTCATCATCCGTCGGGATTTGATTCAGTCGCTTGAGTTGCCGAGTTATCTTCAGTATGGGTCACATGTCGATACGTTATTCAATACACCATCGACCTTCAGCATGTATGTAGCAGAGCGTGTATTGAAGTGGGTGGAAGACCGCGGAGGCGTCGAAGCGATGGAACGATTGAATCATCAGAAAAGTGACAGGGTCTATTCCTATCTTGAAGAGTCGACCTGCTTTTCTCCAATTGTTTCGGGGGAATGTCGTTCATTGACGAACATCCCATTTACAACGGGAGATCAAGAGATGGATCGGCGATTTGAACGATACGCTTTAGAACGTGGATTGCTCGAACTCGGTGGTCATCGTTCGGTAGGGGGCTTACGTGCAAGTCTGTATAACGCGATGCCGCTAGAAGGGGCAGAACGCCTCGTCGACGTCATGAGAGCATTCGAGGAGGAAACCCATGTATCACATCAAAACATTTAATCAAATCGCTGCCGCTGGTCTGAAACGATTTGAGCCAAGCGAGTACGTCATCAATGCATCGGATCAAGCCGATGCTTGGGTACTGAGAAGTCATCAAGTCCACGAAGAGGATATCCCTCCCTATCTTCTCGCCATCGCTAGAGCAGGGGCCGGTGTCAACAACCTTCCGCTCGATAAACTTGCGAAGCGAGGAATCGTCGCGTTTCATACACCTGGTGCGAATGCGAATGCGGTGAAAGAACTCGTCCTTGCGAGCATGATCCTCTCGGTACGACCCATTGTGAAAGGACTCAATTGGGTGAATGAACAGACTATCGCATCGCAATCGCAATTAGAAGAAGCGATGGAAGTGCAAAAACGACAATTCCTCGGAGCGGAGTTGCGAGGCAAAAAAGTAGGGATTATCGGTCTAGGAGCCATCGGTGCGTCGCTAGCCAACGATCTTCTCCAGCTTGGGGTCGATGTTATCGGATACGATCCCCATCTCTCGGTTGATGCCGCCTGGAATATTTCGAAACACGTCACGCGTGCCAAACATTTAAGTGAGGTACTGGGAAATGTTGACTTATTGTCGATTCATATGCCTTTGACTGAGGAGACTCGATTCAGCATTGACCAGAGTTGGTTCGAACGGATGAAACCGGGGATGACTGTTTTGAACTTTGCGCGAGGAGAGCTCGTGAAAGATGATGACTTATTGAAGGCGTTGCATCATCATGTGGGACTGTATGTGACCGACTTCCCCCGTCACACGTTGATTGGTCATCCGCAAGTCATGGCACTGCCTCACCTCGGTGCATCGACTAAAGAATCGGAAGTTAATTGTGCCATTCAAGCAGTAGAGACGCTGAAGTTGTATCTCGAGACAGGGAATATTCGTTCGTCTGCTAATTTTCCGAACGTCGAGCTTCCTTACACCGGTAAACGCCGTCTTGGAATCTTGCATCGAAACGTCCCGAACATGGTCGGTCAAATCACGGGAGAACTTGCCTCACATGGATTGAATATCGATAACATGGTCAATCGTAGCCGCGGGGAGATGGCGTATACGTTGATTGATTTAGACAACAGCGAGCATGAACCGTTATCGATTCATGCGCTGTATGAAATACAGGGCGTCATTCGCGTCCGGGAATTTTAAGGAGGATCCTTATGGTAGTATTTAAACCGTTCAGCCCTTATATGCCAACGCATCCGGCACGTGTCGCCGCTGACCCGTATGATGTCGTATCGATTGAAGAAGCGCAAGCCGTCATTTCAGAAAATCCCGATTCCTTTTTAGCAGTGGATAAGCCAGAAGCGCTTCAATCTGACCTTTCCCTTGAGAAGTGGGGGGAGCTGGCGCGTCATGAGCTAGAACGTCTCTATGAAAAGGAATTGACGGAACGTCCGAACGGATTTTACGTCTATCGATTGACATCGGGACAACGTCAGCAAACGGGTCTAGTCGCCACCTTTTCAGTCGCGGATTATGAAGCCGGTCGCATCAAGATTCACGAACATACACGGGAAACGAAGGAGCGGGAACGTGTCGAGCATGTCCGGGCGACGCGAGCGCACACCGGTCCGATTCTACTCAGTCATCCTCCACATGCAAACTTGAAGCAAATCTTACATAAAGCGACTGACGGAGACCCGTTATTCTCGTTCACGGATGAACGAGGCGTCATGCATGAAGGATTCATGATTCCAAACCGTGAACTCGCTCGTGTCATGATGATTGGCGCGACCATCCCGTCGATCTACATTGCAGATGGACATCATCGTGCGAAAGCGGCAGCGGTCGTTTCCGGGATGAGTGGGGATCGTTCTCAAAAGAATGAACGTTCACACTTCTTAGGTGTCCTCTTCCCGAGTGACGAGTTGACAATCTTGCCGTATCATCGCGTGCTGACAGCGATAAGTCCTGAAGAGGTAGAGAATATGTTAGACGGACTCTCGTTTTCATACATAATCAAGGAGGAGGATCGTCTTGTCCTGCCGAATGAACATGGCGTCTTCGGAGTCGCCTATCGAGGGAAGTATTATAAGTTGACGAAACGGCAAGAAGACCCGGCGCTCGACGTTGCCATCTTACAACGAGATATACTAACGCCGTACTTCAACGTCGAGGATATTCGTACAGACGCGAGAGTCGATTTTGTCGGTGGGAACAAGACGGCCTCGGAATTAGAGAAGCTGACTAAAGTACCAGATCGATTGCTTTTCACGTGCCATGAGACAACGATGTCACAACTGATGCGCGTGGCGGATGATGGTGGCCAGATGCCTCCAAAATCAACCTGGTTCGAGCCGAAATTGAAGAGTGGTTTATTCATTCATCGATTCGATTGATGGCGCAGGCTGGAAAGAACAGACGAAAAGCGTTATAAATGGAATGAGAAGAAAGGGGTGGCCGAAATTGGCTAAAGCCGTATATCTTCACATTCCATTTTGTGAACATATTTGTTATTACTGTGATTTCAACAAGGTGTTTTTAAAAAATCAGCCTGTTGATGCTTATTTAGATGCATTAGAGCGAGAGATGGTATTGACGCTCGAGTCGTTTCCGACAGAGCGGATTGATACCATCTTTATCGGAGGCGGGACACCGACCGCGCTCAATGAGGAGCAGATGGCGCGCCTGATGGATATGGTCCGCCAACACCTTCTGCCACTCGCGTCAGATGACCTCGAATATTCTGTCGAAGCGAACCCGAACTTTGTGAGTGCGGAAAAGCTTGATACGATGAAAGCAGGTGGCGTCAACCGACTCAGTTTCGGTGTCCAGACGTTTGATGATGGTGGACTGGAGCGCATCGGCCGTACGCATCGTGCGGATGATGTGTTCGAGACGGTAAGTGAAGCGGCAAAACGCTTTGACAATATCTCGATTGACCTGATGTTTGGTCTTCCGGAACAAACACTTGAACAAATTGACCGTGATTTAGAGCTAGCGCTTAAATTACCGATTCAACATGTATCCTCTTATTCGTTGATTCTCGAACCGCATACCGTCTTTGCGATTCAAGATCGAAAAGGGAAGCTCCGTTTACCGGGAGAAGATGTCGAAGTCGAAATGTACTTGAAAGTGATGGAGACGCTTGAACGCCATGGTCTCCAACAATATGAGATCTCCAACTATGGCTTGCCTGGTCGGGAGAGCCGTCACAATCAAGTGTATTGGCGCAATGAAGAGTACTATGGATTCGGAGCCGGAGCGCATAGTTATTTGAATGGGACACGTCGCGCCAATATCGCTCCAATTCCTCACTATATTAAAGCAGAAGGCATCCCTGTGAAACGGGTGACCGAACTAGAAGAAGTGGAAAAGATGGAAGAAGAGTTATTCCTCGGCCTGCGTATGCGTTCCGGGGTCTCGCTTCAGACGTTTGAACAAAAGTACGGAGTGTCGCTCGATGATGTGTTCGGTCACGTCATCGAAGAGTTGGTGAAGAAGTCACTGATTGAACGGACGGACACACATATCCGTCTAACGGCATCCGGTTTGCCACTCGCCAATGAAGCCTTTGCAGCCTTTATTGGAGAAGCAAAACTTGAACATGCTGATTCATAAAAAAATGGACAAGTCCCTCGTGAGGATTTGTCCATTTTCTTATATTACAAGACGAGATCACGATAGAGCGGTGTAAGCCGACCGAACGTGTCTTCGACCAACGCGAGAAATGCGTCTTCATTTTGAAGAATCGACGCATCGGCAGGAAGTTGACGGCCGATCAAGAAATCAGCCTTTTTCACAGTGCCGAATCGCTCAAGTAGCGATTGAATGTCTTCAGTTGACGTATCTTCAACAAGAAACGCTTCTTTTTTCATATGGTCGCCCGCGATATGGAAATCAGAGAATGTTGATTTCAAATCGATTTGTTGCAGGTGTTTCGCGATTGCGTCTTTGTTCGGCATCTCATAGATGAACGCAAGCCAAATGAAGACACGATCGTCGAAGAGCCCAACTTGTAAGTGTGGATGTTTTTTGTACCCGCGTTTGTCGTGACAGATCGCCATCCACGTATCTTTAGGTGGGTTCACTGTCCGACGAGCGTGCTTCGCCACATGTAAATAAAGGGGGATACCGACATCAGCCTCAAGCCCTGGACCGACTTCGTCATAAATCCGATGGAAGAGCGGTTGAATATCCGAACGGATGCCAGACATTCGTTCGTCGAGTCCTTCTTGTTTAAATACATTAAATTGTTTTGTTGTAAACATGTAATCACCTCACGTTCTATCATAACGAAATGAGTTTTTATTTTCATTTCGTAGGTTTGCCAACTTGAAAAAAGGTGAAAAAATCCGAGTGTATGAATTGACAAATAGTGAGAACGTGATAATATTTGAAGTGTGATTAGCACTCGTTAAATATGAGTGCTAATAAAGCGGGGTAACTTTTTCAGAGAGGAGTGATGTTGTGCTGACAAATCGACAATTGCTCATTCTTCGAGCCATCATTGATGATTACATCCAGACGGCTCAGCCGGTCGGTTCGCGGACGTTGTCGAAACGGGACGATTTGACGTTTAGTTCAGCAACGATTCGGAATGATATGGCCGATTTGGAAGACATGGGGCTGATTGAAAAACCGCATACTTCTGCAGGTCGTATCCCGTCAGAGGTCGGCTATCGATATTATGTGGACCATCTCGTCGAGAAACAAATTATCGACGAACGGGAGACGGGTCGACTAGAAGAACGGTTAAAACAATCTTCAAAAGAGTCTGAAATCCTGATTCGACAAGCTGCAGATCTCCTTTCTGATTTGACCAATTATACGACGGTCGCCCTCGGTCCAAATAGCCAAATGGAAACGTTGGCCCGTGTGGACTTTATGCCATTAGACGAGCGGCGTGGTGTTGTTCTCATTGTCACGGATCAAGGTCATGTCGAGCATCGTACTGTCATGTTTGAATCGCGTGTCGCTCCAGACGTCATCGAGGAAACGATTCGACTACTGAACGACCGCCTTGTCGGAACGCCAATCGGACAATTGAAAATCCGTATCGGCGAAGAAGTTGCCAAATTGCAACTTGCTCAGCGACAGCAGTACGAGAACATGATGCAACTGATTCAATCAACGGTCGGAATACAGACGCCATCCTCACTCTATTTGGGTGGCAAGAAGAAAATCTTCAACCAACCCGAGTTTCAGACGCTCGACACGTTACGTCCATTCCTAGAATGGATTGATGAGCAAGAACGATTGACACACTGGCTCGAATCGTTGCCAAATCGCGAGATTTATGTGAGCATTGGGAGCGAGAACGGAATTGTCGCCCTTCAAAATTGTAGTGTCATCACCTCGGATTATACACTAGACGGAAAAACATTCGGTACAATCGCTATGATTGGTCCAACGCGTATGAATTACCGTCATGGTGTCCAAATGATGGGACAAATTATCGAAGCGTTGCGACGAACGAAACTAGATGAGTGACGGAAAGGAGTTTTACTATGACAGCAGATCACCAAAACGGGCATGAACAAGATGACGTGCTTGAAGAAAAATCTGTAGACTCGACACAAACTGAAGAGAATGAGTCGACTGAATCAAATGAAGATGAGGTTTTAAATGCTGAGATTGTGGAAGAAAGTTCTGAGGGGACGGACTTACAAAAAGAAATCGAAGCATTGAAAGCGAGCGAGCTTCGGATTCGTGCCGACTTTGACAACTTCCGTCGTCGGACGAACGAAGAGAACGCCAAACGCGTCAAGTTTGCTTCACAGTCTGTCATTGAAAAATTGATTCCGCTTATTGACAACTTTGAGCGTGCACTTCAAGTAAACGCAACTTCGGAGGATGCGAAGCAGATTCAATCAGGAGTCGATATGATTCATCGTCAACTGCTTGACGTATTAAATGCTGAGCAAGTCGAAGTGATTGAAGCAGTCGGACAGCCGTTCGACCCGAATTTCCATCAAGCAGTCATGCAAGAACCGAGCGATGAGTTCGAGTCAGGTATCGTGACGATGGAGCTTCAAAAAGGATATACGATGCACGGTCGAGTCATTCGCCCGAGCATGGTAAAAGTTGCAGAATAATACTACTTAACGAGACGGAGGAATAAACGATGGGTAAAATTATCGGTATTGACTTAGGGACAACAAACTCATGTGTGGCAGTAATGGAAGGTGGCGAAGCAGTCGTCATCTCGAACGCAGAAGGTAACCGTACGACTCCTTCGGTTGTTGCATTCAAAGGAGAAGAGCGTCAAGTAGGTGAGGTCGCGAAACGTCAGGCCATCACGAACCCGAATACAATCCAATCAATTAAACGTCACATGGGAACGTCACATACAGTCGACGTAGACGGCAAAAAATTCACACCACAAGAAATCTCGGCAATCATTTTGCAAAAGTTGAAGAAAGATGCTGAAGACTACCTCGGTGAAACAGTCACGGAAGCCGTCATCACAGTTCCTGCATACTTCAACGACGCGGAGCGTCAAGCGACAAAAGATGCTGGTAAGATTGCTGGTCTTGATGTCAAGCGAATCATTAACGAGCCAACAGCTGCGGCACTCGCTTACGGTCTTGATAAAGGCGAAGACCACACGATTTTGATTTATGACCTCGGTGGTGGTACGTTTGACGTTTCAATCCTTGAGCTTGGCGACGGAGTATTCGAAGTTGTCGCAACAGCTGGTGACAACCGTCTCGGTGGAGATGACTTCGACCAAAAAGTCATCGACTACCTCGTTGCAGAATTCAAAAAAGAAAATGGCATCGACCTCGGGAAAGATAAGATGGCACTTCAACGTTTGAAAGATGCAGCTGAAAAAGCGAAGAAAGACCTTTCAGGTGTGACAAGTGCACACATCAGCCTTCCGTTTATCACAGCAGGTGAAGCAGGTCCACTCCACTTGGAGATGACACTCACACGTGCGAAATTTGAAGAATTGACGGCTGACCTTGTCGAACGCACAATGGAACCGACGCGTCGTGCTTTAAAAGATGCAGGACTTACACCATCTGACCTCGACAAAATCATTCTCGTCGGTGGTTCGACACGTATCCCTGCTGTTCAAAAAGCAATCCACGACTTCACGAAGAAAGAGCCGTTCAAAGGGGTAAACCCGGATGAAGTCGTTGCACTTGGTGCAGCAATTCAAGGTGGAGTTCTTGCTGGAGACGTGAAAGACGTCGTTCTTCTCGACGTGACTCCACTCTCACTTGGAATCGAGACAATGGGTGGCGTGATGACGAAACTCATCGATCGCAACACGACAATCCCGACATCGAAATCACAAGTGTTCTCGACTGCAGCCGATAACCAGCCTGCTGTTGACATCCACGTCCTTCAAGGGGAACGTCCGATGGCACCAGACAACAAGACACTTGGTCGCTTCCAATTGACGGACATCCCACCAGCACCACGTGGTGTGCCGCAAATCGAAGTAAAATTCGATATCGATGCAAACGGAATCGTTCATGTATCGGCGAAAGACCTCGGTACGAACAAAGAACAATCGATCACAATCCAATCTTCTTCAGGTATCGATGAGGCGGAAATCGAGCGTATGGTGAAAGAAGCAGAAGCGAACGCAGAAGCAGATAACAAACGTAAAGAAGAAGCAGAACTTCGCAACGAAACAGACCAACTCGTCTTCGCGACAGACAAGGCAATCAAAGATCTTGGTGAGCAAGTAGAAGAGGCGGACAAAGAAAAAGCAGAAGCTGCGAAAGAAAAAGCGAAAACTGCTCTCGAAGGTTCAGACCTTGAGGCGATCCGTACAGCCAAAGACGAATTGTCAGCTGTCGTTCAAGAGTTGACGCAAAAAGTATATGCTAAAATGGCTGAACAGCAAGGTGCTGAAGGCGCAGAACCACAGGCGGAAGCGAAACAGGACGATAATGTCGTGGACGCAGAGTTTGAGGATCTCGACGACCGTAAATAAACAGCCGTTGTAAAGGAGAGCGCCAAAGCAGGTTTCTGCTTTGGCTCTTTCCATGTTAAGGTAGAATCGGTAAAATCGATACGTAGTTAGTGAGGATAGGAGCGAGAATAGTGGCGAAACGAGATTATTATGAAGTGCTCGGGCTCGACAAGTCGGCCTCAGCACAAGACATCAAGCGGGCATATCGAAAATTAGCCCGTCAATATCACCCGGACATCAACCAAGAAGCAGATGCTGCCGACAAGTTCAAAGAGATTGGTGAAGCGTATGAAGTACTCTCAGACGAACAGAAACGGGCCCAGTATGACCGATTCGGTTTCGAAGGGGCCAATCAGTTCGGCGGTGGAGGTGACTTCCAAGGCGGCTTCGGAGATATCTTTGACATGTTTTTTGGAGGCGGTGGGCGCCGTCAAGATCCGAATGCACCACGTCGCGGTGAAGACTACCAGTACGTCGTCGATCTCGACTTCATGGAAAGTGTCACAGGTAAAACAGAGACGATTGAACTCGAAATCGAAGTAGAATGTGACACGTGTATGGGAAGCGGAGCAAAACCGGGCACGAAACCGGAAACGTGTAACCGATGTGGCGGTAGCGGCGTCGAAACGGTCGAACAGAACACGATTCTCGGTCGTATGGTCAATCAGCGTCCATGTAGCCAGTGTCACGGAAGTGGTAAGACGATTAAAGAAAAATGTCCGACTTGCCATGGTTCAGGTCATGTGAAGAAGAAACAAACAGTCGAGGTCAAAATCCCAGCCGGTATCGATAACGGTCAACAGATTCGTCTCTCTGGTAAAGGTGGTCCAGGCGTGAACGGTGGTCCAGCAGGAGACTTATACGTCGTCGTTCGTGTCAGAGCACATGAGATCTTTGAACGTGTCGACCAACACATCGCAATGGATATGCCAATTACATTCGCCCAAGCTGCTCTCGGTGCGGAAATCGAAGTACCAACAGTTCACGGGAATGTGAGCTTGAAAGTACCTGCAGGGACACAAACCGGTTCGAAATTCCGTTTACGCGGTAAAGGAATGCCGAGTGTTCGTGGTGGTGCAAATGGTGACCAGTATGTCAGTGTCATCGTGATGACGCCGAAAAACATGACAGACCGTCAAAAAGAGTTACTGCGTGAATTTGAAGAAATTAGCGGAGAGTCCGGTGTCGAAGAGGAACATGGCATGTTCCAAAAAATGAAAAAGTTCTTTAGTCACTAAAAGGAGTGTGTACGAACGATGAAATGGTCTGAAATTTGTGTCCACACGACACAACTTGCGGTAGAAGCAGTATCCAATTTACTACACGAAGTGGGGGCACAAGGTGTCGTCATCGAGGACGTGGAAGATTTCGACAGAATGATGGCGGAGGACCATTTCGGAGAAATTTGGGACGTTTCGGATCGTGAAACGTATCCAACTTCTGGCGTACACGTCAAAGCGTATGTCCCGGCCTCAGGTGATTTTCAAGATTTACTTTCGAATCTTAAAAAAGAAATCGAACGACTTCGCACGATGCTCGACATCGGATCTGGAGACGTCACGGTCGCTGAAATCGATGAAGAGGACTGGGCACACTCTTGGAAGCAGTATTATAAGCCGGTAAAGATTTCGCAACAACTAACCATCGTTCCTTTATGGGAAGAGTACACCCCGCAGCCGGAAGAGAATGTGATTTTGCTTGACCCGGGTATGGCGTTTGGCACAGGAACGCATCCGACGACAATGCTCTGCATTCAAGCGATTGAGAACTACATTCAGGAAGGTGACCGTGTCATTGATGTCGGTACAGGATCGGGTGTATTGTCGATTGCAGCAGCAAAACTTGGTGCAACGAAGGTAAAGGCACTAGACTTAGACTCGGTCGCAGTCGAAGCTGCTCGTCAAAACGTTGAGACGAACGGAGTGGGCGAACTCGTTCAAGTGGACACAGGTGATCTTCTGAAAGGTGTGGAAGGCGAGTACGATTTAGTCGTAGCGAACATTCTTGCTGACGTCATTCTCCTTTTCATCGAAGACGCCTATGCACGTACGAAGTCAGGTGGGCGCTTCATCACCTCTGGAATTATCGGAGAGAAGCGGGCTGAAGTGACGAATGCTTTGGTCGCTGCTGGATTTGAGATTGAAGAGACGCGCGTGATGGAAGACTGGGTCGCGATTATCGCCAAGAAGGGGTAAGTTATGCAACGTTATTTTTTGACAAAAGAAGCCTTTAAAGGCGAAACGGTGACCCTTCCTTCAGATGTGGTCCACCACATCGGTACAGTCTTACGACAAGGTCCTGGATATGAGATGGTCCTGTTGGATGGTACAGGTGTTGAGTATGCCTGTGTCGTGACATCGCTTGAGAAGAAGAGCGGGGAAGCGAAAGTCACGTCATCGCGACAGGCGACGACTGAGTTGCCAATCGAGGTGACTTTGGCGTATGCACTCCCGAAAGGGGACAAAGTCGAGTTCGTCGCCCAAAAAGCGACGGAGCTTGGCGTCCACCATCTGTTGCTGTTCGAATCAGCGCGCTCTGTCGCCAAATGGGATGGAAAAAAAGCTCCGAAAAAAGTGGAGCGGATTCAAAAGATTATGCAAGAAGCGGCTGAACAATCCTATCGTGCCGTTGTACCGACGTGTTCCTACATCTCTCCGAAAGAGCTTCATCAGAAAATGGAGGGCTATGATGCCGTCATCATCGCGTATGAAGAGTCGGCAAAAGAAGGGGAACAGTCTGCTTTCGCACAACTGTTGACTCAACTGAAACCGAAACAACGCGTTCTCGTCATCACGGGACCTGAAGGTGGATTCGATATGAATGAAATCAATCAATGGACTCAGGCTGGAGCGACTGCATGTGCATTTGGACCACGCATTCTTCGGTCTGAAACGGCGCCGCTTTATGCATTATCTGCGATTTCTTTCGCGCTTGAACTCAACAAATGACATGAAAAACGGATGACCTGATTGAGGTCATCCGTTTTTTGTATCGCTTATTTTTTGTTAATTGTAATTACTTTTTTCGTGACGTTCCCGGCAAGGTCGGTCACTTCGAACGTGAAGGTATTCTTTCCTTTCGCTGTCACTGGAAGTGTGATTGTTCCCGTGCGTGAGAATGCACGCATCGCGTATGGTTCTTTCAACGTATAGTTCCATTTCAAGTCCCCGTTGACCCGAAGCTTGATTTCGTCGAAGTTATCCTTTACTTGAACTTTCACGTTTACAGACTTCTGTTTAGCCGATACGTTCTTCGGTACGTTTGTCACCGACAATGTTGCTTTCGTTGAGTCGACAAAGATTGGGCGGACGAAGTTCGTCACGTTCCCAGCAGTGTCTTCTGCGACAAAACGGACTTTGTGGAAACCATCCTTATATGTGCGTGTCGTATTGAACGTATATTGTTTCGCTGACGCGTCATATTTGAGTGGTACGTCGACCCCGTCTACCGTGAACGATGCGATTTCAGAGGCATCCTTGATTTGACCGATCAATGGAACGATGGATGTACCGTAAGGAGACAAGGCGAGTGGTGCATCGACAAAGATACCAGGTTTGGCCGCATCATTTTCTGTTGAAACATTTCGAGTGATCACGTTCCCGGCATTGTCTGACACACGAACTGAAAGCTGATCTGTAGTCTCGAGCGGCTGTTCAAGTGTGAAGTTCGCTGAAGCTTTCGCTTCTTTTGCCACGACTTTCCCGTTGATGAGGAATTCGATACCGTTGATTCCAGCAAAGTCATCCGACGCTTTGACGCTTGCTACGTTGTCGTCCCAACGAAGCGTGAAGCGTGGGTCTGTGTAATCTACTTTGACAGGAATGCGCATCGTTTGAGCTTGTTTCTTCATGTAATCGATGCTTGCTTCGATTTCATAGTAATATGTGCCTTTTGGCGCCATCTTCCCATTCAATTTTCCGTCCCAAGCGTTATCCGCTGCGTAATAGTAATAATCACCACTTCCGCCATCGAAGTAGTTCTTTCTCAATTCGTCTTCCACCTTGAGGGTGCGAAGGACGTTCCCTTTCTCATCTACGACGCGATATTTGATGTCTTTCGCATTGCGTAATAGCGAGAAGACTGGAGTAGCCGTATCTTTCGACCCGTCTCCGTCCGGTGAAATGGCAACCGCTTCGCTAGCCACAGATTCATCTAGTTTTTCACCTAAGTAGTTTCCTTCTGCATCCACCAATCCAGAGACGCCATAGAATGCGCCTTCTCCATAGATTGTCTCGTCAAAGATCGGCGCTTTGCCCCAATCCCCTTCAAATCCGACGATTGGAACGACGAGAGATGGATGACCGTCTGTACCGCGCGGATCAGTCAAACGAAGGAATCCGTCGACGAAATAGCCGTTCTCAAAGACAGATTTAGCGGATACAGTGCCTTCCAATGTTTCAGGATTCAACACTTTTGCTTTCGAGACATCGATTGAAACGTTAATTTCCTTCTTCTGTTTTGCTTTCAACGTGACTTTACTTGTGTTTGATCCGTTAATTTTAATGATCGCTTGTTGAAGTGCTTGCGCTTCCATCGCATTTTGAACGATTCCGTCTTTGTTTTTGACAGCGAGATCCGTTTGCAACGATGCGGCTACATCATAAGTTAACGATTCAGTCGACGTGTTCTCGACGACGATCGTGAACGATGCTTTGCTCTTCGACAACTCTTTTAAAGCGACTTTTGCTTCTTTTGTCGACTTCTCATATGCGACAGCAGGAGAGGTGACGGCTGCATGCAATTGCATGAGACCTGCTCCGGCCCGACGTGGTGAGTATGGGAGTGATTGTTTCAATTCTTGGTTATACGGTCCGATATCTGTGACAGGCTTCGACGTGTTGAGTAACAAGTTTTTCGCCATCGTGACACGTGCTTTTCCACTCAATTTGAAGTCACGGTCCACACGCTCAAGGACGAGGGCCGCCCCTCCGGCAACGTGTGGTGCTGCCATCGATGTTCCGCTCATCAACCCATATTGGTTATCGTTGAACGTAGAGAAAATTTGGCCACCTGGAGCAGAAAGCTCTGGCTTGAAGTCAAGGTTCGGTGTGACGCCCCACGATGTGAAATCAGACATCGCACCGGCTGAACGGTTATTGACACTGATGCGGTCACCGGCAAACGTCACTTGAAGCGAACCGTCTGCTAACTTGTCTTTCAGTTCATTCCCGTCCTGGATGCTGAGTGAAGCCATCGGAATTTGAGGTTGATCGAGAGCCATCGAGACATAATCGCCGTGCCCGACCGCACCACGTACGATGACACCTGCTGCGCCTTGCGCTTCAGCTGTTTTTTGGATCTGCGAGTAGAAGTAACCGCCGTCGCGAACAGCAAGGACGAGTTTTCCTTTTACGTCTTTTCCTTCATAATTCTCCGGTTGTCCGTCTCCGACATATACGATGTCGTATGTTCCTTCTTTGAAGGCAGGACCGTCTTGTTTCTTCCATCCAATCTTCTCATCACCGACTCTGAAAGCATCCAATTGAATTTGATCGTTCTCAAGAGAGGCGACCGATGTAGATGCTTGACTGACACTCGGCGCCCCAACGACGCCCGTATCTGGGTTTGAAGCAGTTGGCAAGTCAAATCCGTGACCGAAGTATGCGGAGTTCCCAGCAGAAATCGACATAAAGATGCCGTTGTCGACAGCACGTTGAACGGCTTGTTGCTCTGGAGAATCGGCATCGACGAAACCGGCTGTTGATCCGAGGCTCATGTTGATGACGTCAGCACCGAGTTTAATGGCATCATCAATTGCTTTGATGTAGATATCTCCATATGTAGACGCATAGTTCGGGTCGTTACTGAATACTTTCAATCCCAAAATTTGTGCTTCCGGTGCGACACCTTTGATCCCACCGTTTTCTAGGTCACCGTTTGCGGCAACTGTACCGGAAACGTGCTGTCCGTGCATTGAAGCGCCAGGTGAATCATCTTTGATGTCATCGTTCTCATCGTAGTAGTTATATGCGTATGGAACTTTCTCGTTGACGTATTCGCCTGGGAGACCGAACGATGTGATGGCTTGATTGACTTCTGATTGAGTCAACTCTGCCGTTTTAGCGTCGGTGATCTTATAATCCCGGTGCTCAGGGTCGATTCCAGAATCGATGACAGCGACGACAGTACCTTCTCCGGCAAATCCGTAATCTCCCCACGTTTGTTCGGCTTGAACCATGCCGTTACTCGTAATCATATCCGGTTTGACTTCAGGGCGCTCGTACTCGTTGACAATGTGAACGGTCGCCACTTCAGGCAATGCTTCGACTTTGGCGATTTCACTTGTAGATAAGAATGTAGAGAAGCCATTAAAGACGGTCGTGAACTCTTCAATCGGTGTAGCGGTTACGCCTTGTTTCTTCAAGGCAGACTTGGCACGTTTTTGCTCCGATTGAACAGATTGTTGTGCCTTATTTTGCTCTGATTTCGACAATTCATTAAATTTCTTCCCTTTTTGAGCGGCTTCGGCAATGGCAGGATCCCCGACGAGCTCTACAACGACCCGAACTTTTTTCTGTTTTTTCTCAAGAACCAATTTCGGTTTAACGGAAGCTTCTGCTGAAACAGAAGTTGTTCCAGCTTGAATCAGTGCAGGTGACAAGGCGATACATGTGGCGAGTGAAGCGTTTAAATAGATTTTTTTTCGTGACAACGTATGGACCCCCTAAAATTTGTTATTACCTGTAAAAAATAAAGCATAGACTTACATTGAGAATTATCATATCGCTATTCAGATAAAAAAGAGTGGATTTATTTGTAAAGTAGGTAAGTGTTTTTGCACAAATTTTAATGTTCTGACAATTACTAAAGACCTAACACATAAGACCTATATCCAATTGCATATGATGCGTGAATCTAGCGAATGACTTGAAATGAATAAAAAAACCTGTTAATGTAACGTTAAAGTTAAATACCAATAAAACATATCAAATTAGTAAGAATTAAGATTGGGGTAGCGATATGAACTTACCATTCATGGACATTTTTAAGGATTGGGCAAAGGATTATGATACGACGGTCGAGGGGCATGATGAGCAATATCACGAAGTGTTCATCGGATATGAGCAAATGCTCGATGAGGTTGCCCTACATGTCGAAGGAAGGGTACTTGAGTTTGGTGTCGGAACAGGAAACTTGAGCAGTCGAATTATAAAAGGGCATCCGTTGATTGCGATTGAACCGTCGCCGGAAATGCGGCAAATTGCTGTTGAAAAGTTGGGGATTGAAGTACTCGAAGGTGATTTTCTCCGATATCCGAAGTTATCACATGTAGATACGATCGTATCGTCATATGCTTTTCACCACTTGACAGATTCTGAAAAGGCCACGGCCATTGGTCGATATGTCGAAGACTGGGAACACCCGAAGTTCGTGTTGCTTGATACGATGTTTGAGTCACCAGCAGCTCGTCAGGACATCATCGATTGGGCGACTGCGAAAGGGTACTCGGACCTCGTCGAAGATTTAAATCGTGAATACTATCCATATACGTCAACGATTCGTTCCATGTTAGAAGAGAACGGATACAACGTGACGATGACGCAGAAAAACAAGTTTGTCTGGCTCGTAATAGCCACTAAATAACGAGGAGGAATTACTCATGAAAACATATAATGTTGAAAGTTTTAACTTGGATCATACGAAAGTAAAGGCGCCGTTTGTCCGTTTAGCTGGTGTGAAAGAAGGGACGGCTGACACGATTTATAAATACGATATTCGTTTCATTCAACCGAACGAAGGACTCATGCCGATGCGCGCGGTTCATTCACTTGAGCATTTGATTGCCGAGAACAGTCGCAATCATTCCGAAGACATTGTCGATATCTCACCGATGGGTTGCCAGACAGGTTTCTATTGGACAATGCTCAATGATGGGAACTACGAACGAATGCTTGACCTCGTGGAAGCGACGTTGCGTGATGCGATGAACGCTGAGGAATTGCCTGCGCAAAACCCTGTTCAATGTGGGAATGCGAACCATCATGATTTCGAAGGTGCCAAAAAATTAGCGGCAGACATGCTCGCAAAACGTGATGAATGGCATATCGTCTTCAAGGACGAGGCATAAGATGATTGTCCGTGACGTCTATGAACTCATCGGAGACACACCGCTTATTGAACTTCGAACGCTTCCTATACCAGCGAATGTCAAAGTGTACGGAAAGCTCGAGATGATGAATCCAGGTGGGAGTGTCAAAGACCGACTCGGGATGAATTTGATTGAACGGGCGATTGAGCGTGGCGATGTGGCACCTGGTGGAACGGTGATCGAACCGACAGCAGGCAATACGGGGATCGGGCTTGCGCTCGCTTGCCAACGATTCGGGATTCGCCTCATGACGGTCACTCCTGAAAAATTCAGTCAAGAGAAACAGGCATTGATGCGACTGCTCGGAGCAACAGTCGTCAACACGCCGACGGAACTCGGCATGAAGGGCGCAATCGCACATGCCATTGAGTTGGCTAAAGAACATGACGCCTATGTCCCAGAACAGTTCTCGAACCCGGATAACCCGGATGCTTACGTCGACATCCTTTCCCATGAGTTGTTGAAAGATGTGCCACAAATTGACGTATTTGTAGCGGGAGCGGGGTCAGGTGGAACATTCACCGGTGTCGCCAAATCATTAAAGCCACTTGGAACGAAAACTGTCGTCGTGGAGCCGGTCGGTTCCATTTTGAATGGCGGTGAACCAGGACCACATAAAACAGAAGGAATCGGCGTCGAAAAATGGCCACCATTTCTGGAGAAGTCTTACGTCGATGCGATTCATACCATTACAGATGAGGAAGCCTTCTACTACGTGGCACATTTAGCGAAACAGGAAGGTTTGCTCATCGGTAGTTCTTCAGGCGCTGCCATTGCAGCATGTGTAAAAGAAGCGAATCAATTGACGGAAGGCACGATTGTCACCATCTTGCCTGATAGCGCAGAACGATATTTAAGTCAAGGAATTGTCAAGGAGGCAGAACATGCGTACAAAGACAGCACTCATTCACGGCGGTAAAACGACGGACCCGTTGACAGGGGCCGTCACGCCACCGATTTATCAAACGAGCACGTATAAGCAAGACGGGATTGGCAACTTGCGAGAAGGGTACGAGTACTCACGATCAGCAAACCCGACTCGGACGGCATTAGAGACATTGATTGCCGACATCGAAGGCGGCGTGCAAGGATTTGCATTCGGATCTGGGATGGCAGCCATCTCTACGGTGCTTATGTTATTGAAATCTGGAGACCACGTCATCGTCGGGTCTGATGTATATGGAGGAACGTACCGTGTATTCAATCGAGTATTTCAGTCACGAGGCTTGGAAGCAACTTTTGTCGATACATCCGATGAAGCAGCGGTTCGGGATGCGCTTCAAGCGAACACGAAAATGATTTATGTCGAGACCCCGACAAATCCTCTCTTGAACGTGACGGACATTCGGGCGATGCGTACGATTGCCGATGAAGCAGATGTGTTACTCGTCGTGGACAATACGTTTATGACCCCTTACTTCCAAAATCCGATTGATCTTGGTGCAGACTACGTCCTTCACAGTGCCACGAAGTACTTAGGTGGACATAGTGACGTCGTAGCGGGACTTGTTGTCGCACGTACGGAAGAGCAGGGCGAGGCCTTGGCGTTCCTTCAAAACTCTGTTGGCGCAGTCCTTGGACCACAAGATAGCTTCCTTGTTGTACGGGGAATCAAGACGTTGGCTGTTCGGATGGAAGAGATTGAATCGAATGCACGAGCATTGGTTGAATTCCTTCAGTCGAACGAGTCTGTATCACGCGTGCTCCATCCAAGTGTATCCAGTGAGGAAGCGAAGCGGATTCATTTATCGCAGGCACGTGGATTCGGTGGGATGATCGCATTTGATGTCGGTTCAGCGGAAGCGGCAGAAATGATGGTAGCGAAGACGAAATACTTCACGCTCGCAGAAAGTTTAGGAGCGGTTGAGAGTTTGATCAGTGTTCCGGCACGCATGACACATGCCTCGATTCCAGCCGAACGCAGAGCGGAACTTGGCATCACCGATGGGCTCGTCCGTATTTCGGTCGGACTTGAGGACATTGATGACTTGATCGAAGACTTGGCACAAGCATTAACAGCAATTGAACAAGTGAAACAATAAACGGTCAGGGCGCGATTTCGCGCCTTTTTTTCATGAAACAAAAGTCTTGTATCGGGAGTCTTTCATCGACTAAACTGTCTTTAACTTGTAAGAGAGCGGGTGAACGTGTGAATAAGGGAGTATGGACGACAATCGGGGCGTACGTCATGTGGGGCGTCCTTCCGATTTATTGGAAATTTTTGCAAGAAGTACCGAGCGGTCAAATTTTAGCACATCGAATCGTTTGGTCATTTTTATTTATTCTGCTCGTTCTGAGATGGACAAATCAGTGGAAAGAGTTCGGTTACGCACTTCGACATCCGGCTACACGAAACGCATTCATGTTGAACGGATTCATCGTCAGTGCCAACTGGTTTGTATACATATGGGCTGTCAATCACGGATATATCATTGAAGCTTCTCTCGGGTACTACATCAATCCTCTCGTCAGTATGGTGTTAGGGGTGCTCGTCTTTCGGGAATCATTAAATCGAGTCCAATGGATGGCCGTTGGGATTGCATCAATTGGCGTCCTCGTCTTGACGTTAGGATACGGCACGTTCCCGTGGATTTCATTCGTATTGGCGAGTACGTTCGGATTCTATGGAATGGTGAAGAAACGACGTCCTCTTGCTTCTACGGTCAGCCTAGGAATTGAAACGCTGGCGGTGGTCCCGGTGGCATTGCTCTTCCTCGGAAATCAAGTTGTCACCGACAATATTGCGTATAACATGTCGCCTGTCATTTGGATCGCCCTTCTTGGAACGGGCGTGGTCACGGCGTTACCTCTTCTCCTATTTGGGTACGGGGCACAACATATCCCGTTCACGCTTGTCGGGTTTCTTCAATTTATCGCACCGACACTTAGCTTGATTATCGGGGTCGTCATGTACCATGAACCGTTCACGGCATACCATGTCTTTGCCTTCACCTGCATTTGGCTCGCTATTTTCTTCTTTAGTTGGAACAGTTGGGTCGTCGCTCGTAAACGTCGTCAGTTGATTTAGATTTGAAAGCTGTTACATCTCATCAAAACATGGTAATATGTTAGATGTCAGACTTATTTGTCAGAGGAGGAAATGAATCATGGAATTAGCCCGTTATATCGACCACACAGCTTTAAAGGCTGAAACAACAAAAGATCAAATTACAACACTTTGTGCAGAAGCGCTCGAATACAAATTCGCAAGCGTTTGTGTCAACCCGACATGGGTCAAATATGCAGCAGAACAACTCAAGTCAGATGATGATGTCAAAGTATGTACAGTCATCGGTTTCCCACTTGGTGCAAACACACCTGAGGTAAAAGCATTTGAAACAAAAGATGCGATTGCCAATGGAGCAGATGAAGTAGACATGGTCATCAACATCGCAGCACTCAAAGATGCTGACTACGATCTCGTAGAACGTGACATCCGTGCGGTTGTCGAAGCGGCAAACGGTACACTCGTCAAAGTCATCTTCGAAACATGCATGCTTACAAAAGAAGAAATCAAAAAAGCTGCCGAACTTTCAGTGAAAGCTGGAGCAGACTTCGTCAAAACATCGACTGGTTTCTCGACTGGTGGCGCGACAGTTGAAGACATTCGCCTCATGCGTGAGACGGTCGGACCTGACATCGGCGTAAAAGCTTCAGGTGGCGTCCGTGACTTCGAAGGTGCGAAAGCGATGATCGATGCTGGTGCGACACGTATCGGTGCTTCAGCAGGTATTGCGATTGTCACTGGTGGACGTTCAGACAGCGACTATTAATAAGTGGTTGACCACACGACTTAATTTCACTATAATATGATATGACGTGTGAAACACGTTTCCTTAGTCGTGTAATTCGGAGGGAGGGAAAACTAGTGGAAACTCGTGTCCGTAAAAACGAATCGCTTGAAGACGCTCTTCGTCGTTTCAAACGCGGTGTTTCGAAAGATGGCACACTTGCCGAAGTTCGTAAACGTCGTCACTACGAAAAGCCAAGCGTAAAACGTAAATTGAAATCAGAAGCTGCGCGTAAGCGTAAGAAATTCTGATTCCAGTTTCATTTGTAGAGAGGGTGTTGGCTCATGAGTCTTCAAGAACGCTTGACGGACGACATGAAGCAAGCCATGCGCGCGAAACAAAAGGATCGTCTTACGACAATCCGGATGGTCAAAGCGTCGCTCCAAAATGAGGCTATCAAACTAGGTCGTCAAGATCTTACCGAGGAAGAGGAACTCACGGTGCTCAACCGAGAGATGAAACAGCGCAGAGACTCCCTCCGAGAATTCGAAAGCGCTGGTCGTGAAGACCTTGCTTCCAAAGTAGCAGAAGAGATTGTCGTCCTAGAAGCCTATATGCCTGAACAACTTTCAGAAGATGAAGTGACCGCCATCGTCCAAGCAGCAATTGCTCAAACGAATGCAGCCGCTCCATCAGATATGGGTAAGGTGATGGGCGTCGTCATGCCGCAAGTCAAAGGCAAGGCAGACGGTGGTCTTGTGAACCGAATCGTCAAACAACAGTTGACGAATTGATGAAAAAAGCAGTTACTTTTCGGGAAACCGAAAGTTTCTGCTTTTTTTGCGTATTCTGAAACCACATTCAATCTTGTTTCGTATACACTAGAGATAGGAGATAGCTTTGAATTTGGAAGGGGGTAGCAAGACGATGACATTTGGTCTCGGAGTGATTCTGACAGTCTTTTTTGTCGGAGTCGTCCTTCTTGGAATTGAAGTGTTCGTAGCAGGGTTTGGATTGTTCGGTTTGCTTGGGATCGGAGCCGTCGTTGCGAGTTTGATTATGGCTGGTGCGACGATCGGTCAACTGTGGCTATCGATTGGTCTCGCGGCAGCGGTGCTAACTGGTCTCGGCTTTTGGGCATACCGCCGCTTGAGTACGAATCGTCCGCTCATTTATAAAGGGTTGATTTTGACGGATTCGACATCGACTGAAAAAGGCTACTTGTCCCACGAAGATCGAAAACAACTTCTCGGCAAAGTGGGAGTCACCTTGACACCACTTCGCCCAGCAGGTACTGCCGAAATCGACGGAGAACGACTTGATGTCGTGACAGAAGGTGGCTATCTCGATCAGCAGACAAAAATTCAGGTTTATAAAGTGGATTCTGGACGGATTGTCGTTCGAAGCTTTGTAGAACCGAAGGAGGATGTAACAGAATGACACCAGAATTACTGACAACGTTACTCATTACAGGTGGAGGATTGATTGCACTTGCCGTATTCTTCACGTTCGTACCGGTCGGACTATGGATCAGTTCGTTTGCAGCGGGCGTCCACGTCTCGATCTTCACATTGATTGGAATGCGCCTTCGTCGCGTTATTCCTTCGAAAATCGTGAACCCGTTGATTAAAGCGGTTAAAGCAGGAATTGAATTAAACACGAACCAACTTGAAAGTCACTTCTTGGCTGGTGGTAACGTAGACCGCGTTGTGAACGCATTGATTGCGGCGCACCGTGCGAATATTGAATTGTCATTCGAACGGGCTGCTGCCATCGATTTAGCAGGACGTAACGTGCTCGAGGCTGTACAGATGTCAGTTAACCCGAAAGTCATTGAAACGCCATTTATTGCGGGTGTCGCGATGGATGGGATTGAAGTGAAGGCGAAAGCACGTATTACCGTACGTGCGAATATCGATCGTCTCGTCGGTGGTGCGGGGGAAGAAACGATTATCGCCCGTGTCGGTGAAGGGGTCGTGTCGACAATCGGTTCACAAAACAACCACAAGCACGTACTAGAGAATCCGGATATGATTTCACGGACTGTCCTCACAAAAGGTTTAGATTCAGGAACAGCGTTTGAGATTCTTTCGATCGATATTGCCGACATCGATATCGGTAAGAACATCGGCGCGGTCTTGCAGACGGACCAAGCAGAAGCAGATAAGAAAATCGCTCAAGCGAAGGCGGAAGAACGTCGCGCGATGGCGATTGCGCGCGAACAAGAAATGAAATCTTCAGTAGAAGAAATGCGTGCGAAAGTTGTCGGTGCCGAAGCGGAAGTCCCACTCGCGATGGCAGAAGCGTTACGAAACGGAAAGCTTGGTGTCATGGATTACGTGAACTACTTGAACGTTCAAGCGGATACAGAAATGCGAAAAGCGATTGGGGCACCTGTCGATTCTGAATCAGATAATGAGTGATTGATATGGATGGACTATGGGTACTCTTGTTAGCCGCCTTCGGAATTGCCTCGGCAGTGATGAAACGGCTCGAAAAATCATCGTCCTCTGGAGACCGTCCTCAAAGCAGTGAACTGAAACGCTATTTGGATTCGGTAGGGGACGTCATGAAAGAGATTGAAACGGCATTCGATGACTCGGACGAAAAACCGACACCACAAAAGGTGAGGCGTCGAGTCGCTCGAACGGTAGAAGAACGACCGGCTCCACGTGAACGTCATGTCGAGATGCCGAAAGTGAGCGCGCAATTCGAACAAGCGGTTAAAATTCCACCGATTCAAAAGGAAAAGAAACCGAGACAACTGAACGTTTCACAAAAGCGAATGCGGGAAGCTGTCATTTGGAGTGAGGTATTACAACCTCCTATCTCGAAACGGAAGAAGTGAACAGAAGGCAGTGACGTCATGTTACTGCCTTTTGCGCGTGGAAAATTACGCGGTCTTTCTTTCACGATAGGCGTGATAGTGCTAAAGTAAAAGAGGAATAACCGATTTTAATGAGGGGGCAATGCATCCATTGATTATGACTGATAAAATACCATTCGTCATGGAACATGCGAACGAAGCACAAGCTTTACTCGGACCGAAAGATGAAGTGTTCCAGGCGATTGAAACAGAATTGAAAGTGGCACTCATCCCAAGGGGTGAGGAGTTGATTATTCAAGCCGATACACTTGAGGCTCTTGAATTAACGAAACAAGTGATCATCACCTTGCAGACGTTAGTGAAAAAAGGTGCACGTCTAAATGAAAGTGATGCCATTAGCGTCATCCAGCACATTCAAGTCGGAAAGGGAGATGAACTGCTCGAACATTATGAACGAGTTGTTTTTACGACGAATAAGGGGAAACCGATTCGTGCCAAGACAGTAGGTCAAAGCCGGTATGTTCGTGCGATTGAACGACGTGATCTCGTCTTTGGTATCGGACCAGCCGGAACAGGAAAGACGTACCTAGCTGTCGTACTTGCGGCGCGTGCCTTAAAAGAAGGGCAAGTCAAACGGATCATCTTGACGCGTCCTGCCGTTGAAGCGGGAGAGAACCTTGGATTTTTACCGGGAGATTTAAAAGAGAAAGTGGACCCATATCTCCGCCCATTATACGACGCCCTATTTGATGTGTATGGCGTGGAACAGACGAACCGTTTGTTAGAACGGGGCACGATTGAAGTGGCTCCGCTCGCTTATATGCGTGGACGCACGTTAGAAGATGCGTTCGTCATCTTGGATGAGGCCCAGAATACAACAAAAGAACAGATGAAGATGTTTTTGACGCGACTCGGATTTGGATCGAAAATGGTGGTCACAGGGGATTTGACCCAAGTCGATTTACCGAAAGGCAAAGCATCGGGGTTACAGGAAGCGTTACGCCTGTTAGAAGGCGTGGATGGTATTCATTTTGAACACTTCAGTGCGTCTGACGTCGTCCGTCATCCACTCGTTAAGAAAATCATCAACGCCTATAGTACGGACCTCACTTAAATGTACGTGTGAGGTCACCAGATCGTGAAAAGGGGGGGCACGAATGCAGCAAGCTAAAAACTGGACAGTCGCGACCATCTCGTTGATTTTCTTTCTCTTATTAGGCGCCATTCTATACTTTACCGTGCGCCCATCCATCATCAGTGTGGAACCGCTTGGGATTGCCGAACAGGATATTCGGTCTCCGATCACGGTTGAGGACCGTGTTGCGACCGAACGATTGAAACAAGAAGTGACAAATGGTGTCGGCAGTCAATTCTCCTTGAGAAAAGAATTTGCAGACCAACAAATCGCTAAAGTCGAGCAGTTGTTCGCAGCATTCGACCAAACGGATGAGGAGACTGAACTGGCGGATATTAAAAACCGTCTAAATTCTACAGAGGCGAACGGTGTATTAGCTGATGAAGAGTTGAATTCGTTGCTTGAAGCGAGTGAAGATACCCGACAAACGGTAGAAGATGTCACAGTCACCGCGTTACAACAAGTGATGGACGACCGGATTGAAACGAGTAATGAAGCGGTCGCTGCGGCTCGAGACCGAGCAGCAGCGATTATCGATCAATCGCCGCTCTCGTTTGAGTTCCGCGCCATTTCGAAAACGTTAAGCGATGAACTCATCGTACCGAACTATGTATTTGACTCTGAGGCGACCCGTCAAAAAGAACAAGAGGCCGTCGATGCTGTCGATCCTGTCATCATTCAAGAAGGACAGTTACTCGTCAGTCAAGGTGAGGTGGTGACTCGAGAGATATATCGGAAATTAGAGCTATCTGGAGCCATCGATCCGAATCGTTCCCTTGCACCATTATTCGGGTCATTCTTGCTCAGCGCATTGTTGACCGGTGGGTTTCTATTCATGCTCATCCGCTCGAAAATCAAAGACCTGTTACTGAGTCCGAAAATCTTAGTGACGGTCTATGGCTTGCTACTTTTACAACTCGGCATCTTTTTTGGTGTCGGATATATCGGTGTCGATTTTACGACATATGCCTATATTTTAGCGCCGACAGCGTTCGTCGTATTGCTTCTACGCATCTTGATCGATGAACGAGTTGCGCTCGCCTCGGCCTTCATTACGATGATTGCCGGGAGTGTCGTTGTCACATTCGGACAGAGCACGAATTTCATGACGCTCGTGTATGTGGCGACGGGTAGTTTTCTAGCTGTCTTTTTAGTTGAACCGAAAATTCAGCGGAAGCGACTATTCTTATCAGGGGTGTTGCTCGGTTTCGTCAACATCATCATGGTCATCGCGTTACTCTTACTTCGGAACGTGCAAGTTTCCTGGGAAATGGCGATGTATCTTTCTGGATTTGCCGTCATTAGCGCCTTGCTCTCCATTGTCTTGACGTTTGGCTTCCTGCCATTTTTGGAACCGTGGTTTGGCGTCTTGTCTTCTGGTCGACTTGTAGAATTGATGAGTCCGACGCATCCGCTGCTGCGGAAACTTTTAATGGAGGCACCTGGTACGTATCATCATAGTATGATGGTGGCGAACTTGGCAGAGTCCGCATGTGAGGCGATTGGCGCAGATGGTCTTCTCGCACGTGTCGCAAGCTATTATCACGATCTTGGGAAGACGGAGCGTCCCCTTCATTTCATTGAAAATCAACAAGGTGGCGGGAATCCTCATGATCGCTTGACGCCTGAAGAATCGGCAGACATTATTATGGCTCATCCTTATGACGGAGCGGATCTGTTGCGACGTTATAAGTTACCGAAAGAAATCATCGATATAGCAGAGCAGCATCACGGAACGTCTTTATTGAAATATTTCTACGTTAAAGCGAAGGAAGATCCTGATAAAGAGGTGTTAGAGTCTCGTTTCCGCTACCCAGGTCCAAAGCCACAATCGCGCGAGGCTGCCGTTGTCATGATCGTCGATTCAATCGAAGCGGCTGTCCGCTCGCAGAAACAACCGACGCCAGAAAAAATCCGAATGCTCGTTCGAACAATCATTCGCGACAAGTTGGCGGATGGGCAGTTCGAAGAATGTGAATTGACGACGAAAGAAATTTGGCGCGTCGGAGAGAGTGCGTGTGAGACACTGACCGGCTTGTTCCACGAACGAATCGAATACCCAGAATTAAAGAAAGAGGGAGAATTACATGCAAATCATCTCGAACGATGAACATGAATTGTTAACTACATCTCAAATCGAGCTCGTCGAGTCGATTTTACAACATGCCGCCCAACTAGAAGAGGTGGAAGAGCCGAGCGAATTGTCGGTCACGTATTTAACAAATGCGGAAATCCATGAAGTGAACCGAGAATGGCGAGGCAAAGATGCCCCGACCGATGTCATCAGTTTCGCATTTGATGAGATGGGGGATGACGAGATGGATTTCATGCTCGATGAAGATGAGCCACATCTTCTCGGTGACCTCGTCATCTCGGTAGAACGATGCCGAGAACAGGCAGCTGACTATGGTCATTCGTTTGAGCGGGAGCTTGGCTTTTTAGCAATTCATGGATTCCTCCATCTACTTGGGTATGATCATATGACACCTGAGGAAGAAGCGGAGATGACGGCAAGGCAAGAAGAAGTGCTCACTCATTTTGAGTTGAAGCGAGGCAACGTGTGAGACCGTTCCGTGTGGCATGTGAGGGAATCCTCCATGCCGTTCGTTCGGAACGGAACATGCGACTCCATCTCCTGTCGGCTTTTCTCGTATTCGTCTTTTCCATCTGGTTACAGCCGACAAGACTCGAGATTGTCATCTTGTTCGGGTGGGTGATTGCCGTTATTAGCATGGAAATGATGAATACGGCAATCGAACGAACGGTTAATCTCGTGACAGAAGACGTCCATCCACTCGCGAAGCAAGCGAAAGATGTTGCCGCAGGAGCCGTTTTAGTTACTTCACTTGGTGCTGCCGTAACGGCGCTCATAATATTCGGTCCACGGCTATGGAACATGCTATACTAATAGTTCTGAAATAGAGAAAGCAGGTGCATTATGTATCAAGAAGATTTTAAATCCGGATTCGTCTCGATTATCGGACGACCGAACGTCGGGAAATCGACATTCTTAAACCGTGTGATCGGACAAAAGATTGCCATCATGTCGGATAAACCACAAACGACACGAAATAAGGTGCAAGGTGTGTACACAACCGATGATTCCCAAATCATCTTCATCGATACACCAGGGATTCATAAACCGAAACACCGTCTTGGCGACTTCATGATGAAAGTGGCGACGAACGCATTACGCGAAGTTGATGCGATTCTCTTCATGGTGAACGTGACGGAACCGCGTGGAGCTGGCGACGACTTTATTATTGAGAAACTCAAAGGGCTCGACACACCGATTATTCTCGTCATGAACAAGATCGATTTAATCCATCCAGATGAACTTCCGAAAGTGATTGAACAATATACGAACGAATTGGATTTCGCGGCGTACGTCCCGATTTCGGCGCTACAAGGCAACAACGTCGAACCGCTCTTAGGTGAGATCAAGAAATTGTTGCCTGAAGGACCGATGTATTATCCGGCCGATCAAGTAACGGACCACCCGGAGCGTTTCATTATCTCAGAGATGATTCGTGAGAAAGTGTTGCATAAGACACGCGATGAAGTCCCTCATTCGATTGCTGTAGCCATCGAATCGATCAAGAAACGTGAGAACTCTGAGATGATTGATGTCGAAGCCGTGATCATGGTGGAGCGTGATTCGCAAAAAGGAATTATCATCGGAAAAAAAGGGGCTATGCTTCGTGAAATCGGAACAGACGCGCGCCATGATATCGAAGCGCTTCTCGGGACTAAAGTTTATTTGAACCTATGGGTAAAAGTGCAGAAAGACTGGCGTAACAAGATGGGTCAGCTTCGTGACCTCGGTTTCCGCGACGACGAGTATTGAGCCATGTTACAAAAAGTCACGGGAATCGTCGTTCGTACCGTTAATTATGGGGAATCGAATAAAGTCGTGACATTGTTTACAGAGGAACTTGGCAAAGTCGCGATCATGGCACGGGGTGCAAAGAAACCGGGTAGCCGGTTTCACGCCTCGAGTCAGCCGTTTGTGGAAGGTGTCTATATCTTTCCGTCTAGCCGAGGACTCGCTCAGTTAAAATCATCTGACGTCATGACGTCTTATCCTGAAATCCGAAAAGATGTCGAACGGATGGCATATGCGATGTATTGGTTAGAACTTGTTGATCGGTCTGTCGAGGATCGTGTCCAAAATCGTCCATTGTTTCGAATATTACGGGATGCCTTGCAGGCACTGAATGCGGGCATGGACGCAGATGTCATCACGCACTATGTTGAATTACGTATTTTGCATCTATTAGGCGTCGCCCCAGTCTTGACGGGATGCGTGCGCTGTGGAGATGTGACGGATCCCATGTACTTCTCTGTCGCGTCCGGTGGCTTTTTATGTGCGCGACATCCAGAAGAAGGTGTGATTCGGCTGTCCGAACGATTGGCGAAACTACTTTATTTGATGAGTAAGCACGAATTGTCAGAGTTTCGGAACGTTCCGCTATCGGATGAGTCCAGAGTCCTTTTGCGCCAGCTCTTTGATGCTTATATGGAATCGTATAGTGGACTACGATTGAAGACGAAGCGGGTGCTCGATCAAATGATTCGACTTCATCTGAATGAGGATTGACTTTTTATAGTGAATTCGATACGATGATGTACGATTAGACAAATGAAATAGCGTGCGCGATGAAGGAAAAAAGTAACTCTTCCTGTCATGAATGAAGCGAGTCCGGGGCGGTGTGAGCCGGGTATCATGAGAAGAGCGAATGGCGATTCCAGAGCGCCCACATCTTTTAAGAGTGGTCCCATTATTGGGGCAAGTAGGGTGGAACCGCGGGAATCAATCCCGTCCCTATGTGCTAGGCACATAGGGGCGTTTTTTGTCGTTTCAATACTATTGGAGGTGTCATTAATGAAGCACATGACAGTGCAAGAAATCATTCTCACGCTACAAAACTTTTGGGCGTCAAAAGGTTGTTTGACTATGCAGGCGTACGATGTGGAAAAAGGGGCCGGGACGATGAACCCGATGACATTCCTCAGAAGCCTTGGGCCAGAACCGTGGAACGTCTGTTATACCGAACCGTCACGCCGTCCAGCTGACGGTCGTTACGGAGAAAACCCGAACCGTCTTTACCAGCACCATCAGTTTCAGGTGATCATGAAGCCGTCACCAAACAACATTCAAGAGTTGTACTTGGAGAGTCTTGAACTGATTGGCATCAATCCGCTTGAGCATGACATCCGTTTCGTCGAAGATAACTGGGAAAACCCGACGTTCGGAGCAGCAGGTCTCGGTTGGGAAGTTTGGTTGAACGGAATGGAAATCACACAGTTCACATACTTCCAACAAGTCGGTGGAATCGAGTGTGACCCGATTGCCGTGGAAATCACATACGGACTTGAACGCCTCGCGTCATACATTCAAGAAGTAGAAAGTGTATTCGATCTTGTCTGGACAGACGGATTCAAATACGGCGACATTTTCTATCAACCAGAATTTGAACATTCGAAATATACGTTCGAATTGTCTGACGTCGACATGTTATTCACGTTATTTGATACGTATGAGAAAGAAGCGAAGCGTGCGCTTGAAGAAAACCTTGTCTTCCCTGCATACGATTACATTCTAAAATGTTCGCACACGTTCAACTTGTTGGACGCAAAAGGCGCCATTTCTGTGACGGAACGTACCGGCTTCATCCAGCGTGTCCGGAACATGTCACGTGCGTGTGCCGCTAAATTTATTGAAGAACGGGAACGCCTTGGATTCCCACTTTTGAAACAAGAGAAAGCAGGTGACTTGAATGCGTGACCTTCTGTTAGAGATTGGATTAGAGGAACTGCCGGCTCAATATGTCTTGCGTTCAGAGAAACAGTTGGCGGAACGTGTTGACGCGTTCTTAAAAGAGGCGCGTGTTGATTTTGGCTCAATCGAAGTGTACTCGACACCACGTCGTTTGGCTGTCATCGTTCGTGATGTGGCTGAAACGCAACAGGATTTGGCAGAAACTCTTCGTGGACCTGCCAAAAAGATTGCACAAGATGCGGAAGGTAACTGGTCGAAGGCGGCACAAGGTTTTGCACGTGGCCGCGGATTGACAGTAGAAGATCTCTATTTCGCAGAAGAAAAAGGAGTCGAGTATGTCTTCGCGGAACGTCATGAAAAGGGACAAGAGACGCTCTCGCTATTGAACGGTCTTGAAGATGTGGTCCGTAGCTTGACGTTCCCGAAAAACATGAAATGGGGAACGAGCAGCCTACGGTATATGCGTCCGATTCGTTGGTTGATCGCACTCTTTGGTCAAGACATCATCGACTTCACAATCGAAGGCGTGAAAACGAATAACGTGACGCGTGGGCATCGTTTCCTCAGTGAAGGGGACGTGGTCATCTCATCACCTACCGAATATGTCCAGACATTAGAGTCTGCTTTTGTCATGGCGAACTACGAGATGCGTAAAGCTGAAATCGAACGTCAAATTCAAGAGCTTGCAACGAAACAAGGATGGACGATTCCACTCGACGCCGACTTGCTTGAGGAAGTGACAAACTTAGTCGAATGGCCGACCGCTCTCTTTGGGGAATTTGATGAAGCGTACCTTGAATTGCCTGAGGAAGTGTTGATCACAACGATGAAAGAGCATCAACGTTATTTCCCGGTCTATCTCGACGGAACATTGAAAAACTATTTTGTGACGGTACGAAACGGGAATGCCGAGCATCTTGAAAATGTGGCGCGCGGTAACGAGAAAGTCATCCGGGCCCGTCTTGCGGATGCCGTGTTCTTCTATGAGGAAGACAAAAAGACGAAAATCGATGATCAGCTCGGACGTCTCGATCGCATCGTCTTCCATGAAAAATTGGGAACGACTGGTGCGAAAGCGCGTCGCGTGACGAAAATCGCTCAGGAACTTGCACCGTTGTTCGAGGCAGACCTTGAAAAAGTAAGCCGTGCCGGTGCCATTCATAAATTTGATCTCGTGAGCCAGATGGTATACGAGTTCACAGAACTTCAAGGAATCATGGGTGAGAAATATGCACTCCAACAAGGTGAAGACAAGGAAGTGGCAGCGGCAATCCGTGAGCATTACATGCCACGCTTTGCTGGGGACGCTTCTCCAGAGACGGCAACGGGTGCCGTTCTTGCCCTTGCCGACAAATTAGACTCGATTGCAGCATTCTTTGGCATCGGGATGATTCCGAGCGGTTCACAAGACCCGTTCGCGCTTCGTCGCCAGGCCCAAGGTGTCGTTCAGATTCTTGGAGATTGGAAGATTGATCTCTCAATCGACACGTTGCTTTCAAAAGTTGTCGAATTACAACTGGAAGCAGGACTCTATGAAGCCGATAAAGAACAAGTTAAGGCACAACTAGATGAGTTCTTCAAATTGCGCTTGAAATATCGCCTGCAAGAACAGCAGGTTCGTTATGATGTGATTGACGCCGTATTGACGACCTCATTGACGGTTGTGCGACTCGATGCTCGCGCAGACGCGATTCAAGAATTTGTATCGACGGATGCGAAGGCGTTGATTGAGCAATTGTCGCGCGTCGTGAACATTTCGAAAAAAGGTGAAGCGGGAGATGTCGATCCTTCCTTGTTTGAGAACGATCATGAGATTGCATTGCATGATGCGATTGAACAGACCGCTCCTGCAACAGCCGAAGCTGTCGAGATGGGAGATTACAAGAAAGCGCTCGACCTTCTACAACAACTCGAATCACCGATTATGATGTACTTCGAACATACAATGGTTATGAGTGATGATGAGGCGGTCCGCCAAAACCGTCTCCATGAAATGAACCGACTTGCAACGACGATTAAGCGTGTCGCAGATTTCAACGCGCTCGTACTCTAAACAAACTAGAGGGGGTTGGCTATGCAACTGAATGAACGCCAACAAAAAATCGTCGAGATCGTGAAGGAGAACGGGCCGATCACAGGGGAACAAATCGCACAAGAGCTCTCATTGACACGTGCGACCCTGCGGCCTGACCTCGCTATTTTGACGATGACAGGCATACTTGAAGCTAGACCTCGTGTCGGCTACACGTTCGTTGGCAAACGGAATTCGTCGATGCTACGAGAAAAGTTAGATTCGCTGACCGTAGGGGACTTCATGTCTTCTGCGAAAGTCGTACGGGATGAGATGACGGTATATGATGCGATTGTCACGTTGTTCTTAGAAGATGTCGGCTCATTGTTCGTTGTCGGACGTGACCGGGAGTTAGTCGGAGTTTTATCTCGTAAAGACCTCCTTCGTGCGGCCATCGGAAATCAAGACTTAGACCAGTTACCCGTCAACGTCATCATGACCCGCATGCCGAACATTACAGTATGTGAGAAAACAGAAACGTTGATTCGAGCTGGGATGAAATTGATTGAGAAACAAATCGATGCCATGCCCGTCGTAGAAGAAAAAGATGGGAAATTGATTGTACTCGGCCGTATGACGAAGACCAATATGACGAAGGTGCTCATTGCGTTAGCGAACGATGAGTCGATCTGAGGAGGAAATCGAATTGACTACGAAACAACTCGTGTTCGTTGTAAGTGACTCGGTCGGAGAGACGTGCGAACTCGTCGTCCGCGCAGCGAGTATCCAATTCCACGAGAATGCGATCGAAACCCTTCGCATCCCGTTCGTCGAAGATGAGCAGACGATTATCGATGTCGTCACGCAAGCAAAAGCACAACAGGCCATCATTGCGTTCACGCTCGTTAATGAGGAACATCGCGCCCTTCTCATGCGGCTTGGTGAAGCGCATCAAGTGAAAACGGTTGATTTGCTCGGAGATTTGCTCGATGTATTATCTAGCCAATTGAAAGAAGCGCCACGTGAAAAGCCGGGACTCATCTATCGATTGGATGATGATTACTTCCGAAAAATCGAGGCGATGGAGTTTGCCGTCAAGTATGACGATGGTCGGGACCCACGTGGCCTGAAAAAAGCTGATATCGTGTTGGTCGGTGTTTCTCGAACGTCAAAGACGCCGCTATCTCAATATTTGGCACTGAAACGATACAAAGTCGCGAACGTGCCACTCGTTCCAGAATCGAGACCGCCTGAGGAATTGTTTGATTTGCCTGCTGAACGATGTGTCGGGTTGATTATCTCCCCGGAAAAGCTGATTTCAATCCGGATGGAACGT
The DNA here is from genome assembly GCF_031844365.1 of Exiguobacterium sp. BG5(2022). GTDB lineage: Bacteria > Bacillota > Bacilli > Exiguobacteriales > Exiguobacteriaceae > Exiguobacterium > Exiguobacterium profundum. Next base: position 1,069,725 of record NZ_JAUZVB010000001.1, on the reverse strand, counting down.
CTCAAATCGCTAGGTTTGAAGCCGGAAGCAGATTATGCGCAGCTAGAGCGAATCAATCGTGAACTCGAGTATGCGCGTGGTATTTATGAACGAATCGGTTGCGATGTCATCGATGTGACGAACAAAGCAGTTGAAGAAACGGCAGGGATCATCTTGCGTCATCTTGAACAGTCTAAAGATGATTGAATGAGTAAGTGTTTCAATTAGTAATCATTGCTTCAAGAGGGTATAATAGAGTATTGACAGTACAGTGAAACGGAACGTGATGAGCGTTCCGTTTCGTTGCGAGATTGGAAACAGGGAGTGGTCAACATGCCACGAATACCAGATGAAGTCATCGCAGAAGTGAAACAAGCGACCGATATCGTAGAATTGATTGGCGAACGTGTCGAATTAAAGAAACAAGGACACCGCCTTGTCGGATTATGTCCGTTTCATTCCGAAAACTCACCTTCTTTCTCCGTTTCACCTGAAAAAGGGATGTATCACTGTTTCGGTTGTGGTGCCGGCGGAAATGTATTTACGTTCGTGATGGAAACCGAGGGATTGTCGTTTCCTGAGACGGTCGAACGCTTGGCAACACGGGCGAATATTTCGGTAGACGGGATCCAAGGGGACGAGGAACTGACGCGAGAACAGGTATGGCGCAAACAGATGCGTGATGCGCATCGCCTTGTCGCTGACTTGTATCATGAAGTGTTGATGAAAACAGAAGCTGGAGAAGTGGGCTTAACGTATTTACGGGATCGTGATCTGGCTGAAGAGACGATTGCGCAATACAAGATCGGTTTTGCCCCAGACCAACGACGCTTTACTGTCGAGCTGTTGGAGCGGCGCGGGTTTGATTTAGAAGTAATGGTTGAGGCAGGTTTGATTTCAAAGTCGAAGTCCGGTGAATATTTTGACCGATTTGAAGGACGGGTCGTCTTTCCGATTGCGGATCGAGACGGCACCATCGTTGGCTTCAGTGGACGAGCGATTGATGACCGACAACCAAAATATGTGAATACGGCTGAGACGCCACTCTTCAATAAGAGCGAGTTATTGTTCGGCTTCTCTCAAGCCCGGGCGACGATGCGTAAGAAAAAGCGTGTCTTCCTCGTTGAAGGGAACGTTGACGTTTTACAAGTCGCGCAAGCGGGCACACAAGAAGTTGTGGCATCGCTCGGAACCGCGTTCTCTCCTCAACATGCGAGGGCACTATCTCGAATCGTGGATGAAGTCATTATCTGTTATGACGGAGACCACGCGGGACAAGAAGCGACACAAAAAGTCATTCGCCTCTTAGAAGCGTCTCCACTCGATGTACAAGTTTTGCCACTACCGGAAAAGACGGACCCAGATGATTATATCCGTCAGCATGGGGCAACTCACTGGCAGCAGTTTATTGAAACTGAGCAGTTGAGTGTTCTCGATTTTATGAATCGCATGTACCGGCGAGGAAAAAACTTGAACCGAGAAGGAGAACGGATTCGCTTTATTGAATCTATGCTTGAAGAGATCGGGAAGACAAATGATTCGATTCGAAGAGATTTATATGTGAAGAAACTGTCGGATGAGTTTGAGATTCCGCTAGAGACGCTCCGTTCGAGAATTCCTCGTCCGACGTCAAGTGAATCAACTCCCACCCGTGCGATGGAACCTGTAGAGCCGGTACGGAAGCGTTCGAGTAAAACAGGTGAGCCTCGTTGGATGAAAGCCGAGAAGTACTTGTTGCGTGCGATGTTGACGGGACCGGAGCAGGTCCGTTTCGTACGCGACCGTTTAGGGCTTCGTTATCAAGATGAAACCCATCGTATGTTAGGGTCAGCATTGTATGAAATCGTATCCGATACGATGACACAGGATGAGTTTGATCAAATCACGCTTTCGTTCATGGAGCGTTATTGCGATCAACGCCCTGATTATGCGATGCGTTTTGCAGAGATCCGTCTGATGGCTGGACCGGATGAACTGTCTGAAGAGGTTTTAGACGAATACATTCGGGTGATAAACAGTTATGAGGAGCAACGTCAAATCGAGCGTGCAAAAAGGGAAATCGCTCAAGACGCCGAAAGTATTGTAGACCAGGCGTCCAAGCTACAAGAATTGATTGCCCGTAGTCGTCGTCTTCGAGAACGATGATCGTGGATGAAGTTTGGAAGGAGTTGAACTGCTAGATGGCAGAGAAGAAGAAAGAGGATTTATTTAACGCCATAGAGGAACTTGAAAAGTTAGGTAAGAAAAAAGGCGTCGTCTCAATGCAAGCAATCCAAGATCGCCTTAGTCACTTCGAGGTGGATTCGGATTTCATCGATAACTTCATCGAAGATTTAGAGGCTAAAGACATCCGTGTCACAGAAGATGCTGCGGACGCAGAAGAAACACCTGCGAAAAAAGAGGATGAAGAAGTCGATTTGAACGACTTATCAGTACCTCCTGGAATCAAAATCAACGACCCGGTTCGGATGTATTTGAAAGAAATCGGACGTGTCGACCTTCTCAGTGCGAAAGATGAGACGGAGCTCGCTAAACGAATCGAGCAAGGGGACGAAGAAGCGAAAAAACGTCTCGCAGAAGCGAACCTACGTCTCGTCGTGTCGATTGCGAAGCGTTATGTCGGTCGTGGGATGCTCTTCCTTGATTTGATTCAAGAAGGGAACATGGGACTCATTAAAGCGGTCGAAAAATTCGACTACATGAAAGGGTTCAAATTCTCGACGTATGCGACGTGGTGGATTCGCCAAGCCATCACACGTGCGATTGCTGACCAAGCCCGTACGATTCGTATTCCTGTACACATGGTGGAAACAATCAACAAATTGATTCGTGTCCAACGTCAATTGCTTCAAGACCTCGGTCGCGAACCTTCTCCGGAAGAGATTGCCAAAGAGATGGAACTCACACCTGAGAAAGTCCGTGAAATTCTAAAGATTGCCCAAGAACCTGTTTCTTTAGAGACACCGATTGGGGAAGAAGACGATTCACATCTCGGTGACTTCATCGAAGACCAAGATGCGATGGCTCCTCAAGATGCGGCAGCCTATGAATTGTTGAAAGAGCAATTAGAAGACGTGTTGGATACGTTGACAGACCGTGAAGAGAACGTCCTTCGCCTGCGTTTCGGACTAGACGATGGCCGCACACGCACACTCGAAGAAGTTGGTAAAGTATTCGGTGTCACACGTGAGCGGATTCGTCAAATCGAGGCGAAAGCCCTTCGTAAATTGCGTCACCCGAGCCGTTCCAAACGCTTGAAAGACTTCCTCGATTAATTTCATATTTGAATAAAGTGTGAAGTTTTAGAAGAAAGGAAGGAAAATGAGTGATTTTCCTTCCTTCTTTATTATTTTTTGAGTAAAATAGTGTTGGATAGAAATTTGGAATGAACATGAGGGGGAACTACAATGCGTAATCCATTGTTACCGTTTGCGGCAATCGCAATCGTCGCAATTATTGCCATGGTATCATTATCGTATTTTGGGGTGAATCAGGCGCAACAAGCGGCTGAAGGTCCAGCAGTCACTGAAATGAACCCAGAAGAGTTGTATGCTGCGAAGGGTTGCACAGGTTGCCACGGCGGAAACCTTGAAGGTGGCGTCGGTCCAGCACTTACAGGTGTCGGCGATCGTCTCTCACCAGAAGAAATCGCAAACATCATCGTCAACGGTCAAGGTGCGATGCCAGCAGGTCTTGCATCAGCTGAAGAAGCAGAAGTGCTTGCGAACTGGTTGATTGAACAATAAGAGGTGACGCACTCCGTGATGGGGTGCGTTTTTTGTTGTCGAACTGTAGAGAATTCGATACGCTAGGGAAGAAGTAGAACAAAGGAGTTGTCTGTATGCAAGAACGTGTCATGTTAGACCGACGATTGAAGCAGGTTGTCGATTATATCCCAAAAGGAAGTGTGCTCGCCGATATCGGTTCGGATCATGCGTATGTCCCATGCTATGCCTTTCAGCAAGGAATCATTTCAAAAGGAATCGCGGGTGAAGTGAACGTTGGACCGATGGAAGCTGCGAGAGCACAAGTCGATTTGATTGGGGCCAGTGATGCCATTGATGTACGCCTTGGCGATGGTCTTGCTGTCTTACAGCCCAATGAAGCGACGTGTATCTCGATTTGCGGGATGGGCGGCAGTTTGATTCGCTCCATTCTCGAAGCGGGTCAAGATAAGCTCGGTGCGGTCGAACGGCTCGTCCTTCAACCGAACGTTGATGGGCAACACGTACGAAGCTGGCTGCTTGAACATGGATATGTCCTTGTCGAAGAGGCAATTGTGGAAGAAAATGATAAAGTCTACGAAATCCTTGTCGGAGAAAAAGGAATTGAGTCCATTTATAGTGATGAGTCGGACGAGCGCATGTGGCAGTTGTTATTCGGTCCATATCTCGTTCAAGAGCGACCAGAAGCATTTAAACTCAAGTGGAGTCGTGAAGCTGATAAGCTCGATTATGTGCTTGGACAGATGGCAGCTGGCATTCAATCGGAAGCCTTGATTCAAAAACAAGTGGAGTTCAAACGGATGCGTGACAAGATGAGAGAGGTGAGTCAGTAATGGCGAACGGCAATCAAGTGATTCAATTGTTTGAGGAATTCGCACCGAAACATTTAGCGGTCGAAGGGGATAAAATCGGCTTACAGATTGGGTCGCTCAACAAAGAAGTCAAACGGGTCATGGTCACGCTTGATGTACTTGAATCGGTTGTGGATGAAGCGATTGAGAAACAAATCGATTTGATTATCGCGCATCATCCCCCCATCTTTAGTCCGTTAGCTCAAGTCAATGACCGCTCCACGGCTGGGAAGATTACGATGAAATGTATTCAGCACGATATCGCGGTCTATGTCGCCCATACGAATTTAGACGTATGCAGCGGTGGTGTGAACGATTGGATGAGTGAGGCGATCGGTCTTCACGATACGAAAGTACTCGTCCCGACCTATGAAGAGCCGGTCTATAAACTATCTGTATTCGTTCCATCCACGCATGCGCAAGACGTATCCCGTGCTCTAGGAAAAGCGGGTGCAGGACATATTGGTGACTATGCGGACTGTCAGTTCCGTGTTTCCGGAACGGGACAATTCACTCCGCTCGCAGGGACAGATCCCTTCATCGGTCGCCCACATGAAACGGAACAAGTGGACGAAGTGAAAATCGAAACGGTCGTTCGGGAGAGTCAGAAAAAGCGTGTACTAAAAGCAATGAAAGACGCCCATCCTTATGAGGAAGTCGCGTATGACCTCATGCGCGATGAAATCGACGGTCATGTATTTGGGCTAGGGCGAATCGGTCGACTTGAACAGGCCATGACACTTGAAAAGTTTGCCGAACACGTGAAAACAAGCTTTGGGGTTGAGGGCGTGCGAGTCGTCGGAGACCCGAGGCGTTCGATTGAAAAAGTTGCCGTATTAGGTGGAGACGGGAATAAATATGTGTCTACTGCGCATTTCAAAGGTGCAGATGCATATGTGACGGGTGATTTATATTTCCACGTGGCTCATGATGCGATGGCCCTTGGGCTTGCAGTCGTAGACCCAGGGCATCATGTCGAGAGTATCATGAAACAAGGTGTAATCGATGTGCTCAGCAAAAAGTTTGAAAAAGCGAAAATTAATGTCGACTTGATTCAATCTGTTGCCAACACGAACCCGTTTCAATTCAAGTAAATCCTAAAAATCCCCCATCCTCTGAGAGAATGGGGGATTCCTTCACTTACGCAAAGCTTTCACTTTCGGTAAGATGCTCCGAAGTTCAAGAAATGGCGTTTTATCGTGCGTGCTTAAATCGTCTGGGTCATACTGCGACAAAAAGTCGATGACTTTTTTTGTGATCGGTGTAGGAGTAGAGGCGCCCGACGTCACAGCGACGGTCTCGACTCCCTCGAGCCAATTCAAGTCAAGTTCACTCAAGTCACCGATTCGATATGCATTCGTTCCGGCAATCTCTTTTGAAACTTGTGCTAAACGATTGGAGTTGTTAGATTTAGGATCTCCGACGACAATCAACAATTCGCAGTCTCCCGCTTGTTCAGCGACGGCTTCTTGTCGAACTTGCGTCGCGTTACAGATTTCATTATGCACTTCCACGTGAGGATAACGGGCTTGAATCGTTTCAATTAATGCGGAAACGTCCCATTGACTCATCGTCGTCTGGTTCGTCACCAAAATTTTTCGTTCGAACAAGCGACTCGGCAACTGATCGATTTCATGTTCATATTGAATCAAATGAACATGGTCTGGTGCAACACCAATTGCACCCTCCGGTTCCGGATGCCCGTGTTTTCCGATATAGATGACATCATATCCTTCTGCCGTTTTCTCACGAATCAAATCGTGTGTGACCAAGACGTCAGGACAAGAGGCATCTACAATCGTCAATCCTTTCTCGATGGCACGTTTCCGGACGAGTGGTGAAATGCCGTGCGCCGTGAAGACGACCGTTCCTCGATCGATGGTTTCGAGCGCTTGCATGCGGTCTTCTCCATCAACGGTTTTGACACCGAGATCCTCAAACGCCTGCGTGACGTGACGGTTATGGACAATCATTCCAAGTATATGAATCGGGCGTGGCAAATCTGGATTTGCGACCGCCTCATTTGCGAGCTTCATGGCATCGACGACACCATAACAATATCCGCGTGGGCTAATTTTTTTAACTTTCATATGAAGACGAAGGCTCCTTTCGAAGTGCTTTCATACGTATTAGTCTAACATTGTTTCGAAAATACGAAAAGATTTGCGTGTATTCATGCTATAATTTTTAGGTTAGAGAGGAGGGACGCCGTGAATCGCATGAAACCATTGCGTGAACTAAGAAAATCGTACTTTTTCCAAATTACGTTCATCATCATCATTATTTTAGCACTTGTCATTTCATCACTTGCCTTCTCTGCTGACCGCGTCACGGTGTCTCGAGCAGAAGAATTGGCGAAAGAGCAATTTGATTACGCCATCGATGACAGTATTGAGAATGTGGAGTCCCGACTTGGGAAATTGTATGAGGATTTAGTTTACTTAGGCGCTTACGTTGGAAATGAGCCATGGATTGAAGAACGGATCCGAACAGGATATTTGAATCAACGCACGAGTTTTACGTCCATCTTTTATTATGATGTCAATCAAGACTCATTTAAATGGTACTCGGAGCGACAAGTCGCCTCTTCTGTCTTGAAACGCGATCCGAAGTTTACGGAAGTATTGACTGCAAGTGGAAAAGAACTATATATGAGTGACCCTGTGATGATCAGTGGGGATATGGGAACTTTCCTATACGTTCCGGTCATCGAAGAGAACCGACCAATCGGTATTTTTGGGGGAAGCATTAGTGTCTTGAACTCTGACTTGTATCGTCGTTCGTTGGAATCTGCGAATGATGACATGATTCTATACTTGTTAGATGAGCAAGGCGAAGTGTTGACGACTTCGTTCAACTTGGTCACAGATGCAGAGCGTCGGATATCGCGTGAAGTCATCGACGAAGCATTAGATCGAAGCGAACGGACAATCTTGAGTACGGATGAAGATACGGTAATGTTTGAACCGGATGCACGAGTCAGTGGATGGAGCATGCTCGCAAAACATCAAAATGACTCCGTCTATGAAACGGTCTACGACACGCGTTGGCAGTATTTAATGATTGCGCTCGTTACATTCTTCCTGAGCATTCTCGTTGGATTGTTGCTTTCCCGGACGTTAACGAATCCGCTTGTCGAGCTGGTCAATCAAATTAAACAACAACAATCGCTCGGAACGATCTCGTTGGAAAGAACCGGTTCGAAAGAAGTGGAGACGCTACTCGACACGTATAACGATTATGCACAACGGATGGAAACGTCACGACGTGAACAGTTGAGTCAGCAACAGTTGATTTTGCATCAAGAAAAATTAGCTTCTCTCGGTCAATTGGCCGCGGGAATTGCCCATGAAATTCGAAATCCTCTAACTCCCGTCCACATCACGTTACAAATGGTGCGCGAGGGTCAAGGTAGCTCAGATATGGTGGATGTCGCCATCAAAGAACTGGAGCGGGCGAATGATTTGATTTCAACGATGTTGACGCTCGCCAAACCAGATCAGGCTGGTAAAAACGAAGATTGGATCAACATGTTAGACTTTGCGAAACGACTTGAATTTTTAATGGATGCCGAATGTTATAAACGACCTACGAAATGGGAATTACTTGTACCGAACGACATGCCTCCATTTTATGCATCCTTTGATATGCTCGTTCAAATCATCTACAACCTCTTCAAAAATGCGGTCGATGCCGTCGAATCAAAAGGGGCTGAAGGTAGTGTCGTCGTGACGGTCCTCTTTACGGAGCAGGAATATCGCTTCTTGATTGAGGATAACGGGATTGGCATGAGTGAGGAACAACTCAAGACAGTTGGTTCCGCCTTCAATACGACGAAGGAAAGTGGGAATGGTCTAGGGATCTATATGATTCAAGAGTACTTGAAGAGCGTTAACGGTGCGATGGAGATTGATAGTGTGATGAAAAAGGGGACCGCGATTTTAATCAAAATCCCAAGGAGACAACCGTCATGAAAGGACTAAAACATTATTGGCTTTGGTTACCGGTCGTGTGGGCCATGACGATTCTCCTCATCACCTCGATTCAACTCCCAGAGCAAAAAACGAATGAAAAAGAAGTCGGATTCGTGTTTGTCAGTGATAAACATGAGCATGCGAATAAACTACTGGACTCGTTCGTGCATACAGCAAACCAAAAAGGGTTCATCCCGATTCCGACCACGAGTGAAGACTCGCGTGTCCTTGAAAAAGAAAAACTAGATTCATTGATTGACCGGGGTGTCGAGGCCATCTTTTTGACGACTCTCGATGACACGTTCATTCAACCCTCATTAGAACGCGCAAAACGAAAAAACATTCCGATTATTGCGATTGACCGCATGATTGATCATCCGAGTGTACTCACATCCGTCGTTTCCGACAATGTCGATATCGGTCGGATGGCGGCCGAACAAATTGCTGCCAAGTATAGTGAGCTCGAACGTCCGATTCGCGTGGTCGAAGTGAGGGGGACGCCGAAAGTTCGCTCCACGATGGACCGAAGTCTTGGTATCCGAGAGTACGAAAAGCAACATGGCGACGATTTTCAGATCATTGCATCCATCACCGGGAACTATGACACATTCCAAGCTGAAATCGAGATGTCACGTTGGTTAGAAGAAGAGATTCCGTTTGATGCAATCTTTTCACATAATGATGATAATACGTTTGGTGTCGTCCGGGCTTTAGAAAGTCATGGTTTGACGGACAAGACGATCGTGTCGGTCGACGGGATTTCAGATATCTATCCGCTCATTCAAAATGGGAAGGTCAATGCCACTGTCGTGCAGTCACCGAACGAGATGATGGAAGTCGGCTTCAAAGCACTCGAACAACATTTAAATGGAAAGAAAATTGCCAAACACTATTATTCATCGAGTTATTTATATGAAGGTGTGGCAAAAGATTGATTGACAAATCATTTGATTCCGCTATGCTAGGAAAAGTGGAAAGAAACAGGAGGTGTATCGATTGAACAGCTTCCAACAGTTCAAATTGCTACCGTTTATGGTTGATGCGTTAACAGAAAAGCGCATTACGAAACCGACCGATATACAAGCCCGGATTATTCCGGCTGCCTTGAATGGTCGAGATATTATTGGAAAATCACAGACAGGAACGGGTAAAACACTTGCGTTCTTGTTACCGATCGTTGAAGCGATCAATCCAGAAGATGCTTCAGTTCAAGCAATCGTCGTCGCACCGACACGCGAACTCGCTTGGCAGATTCATGAAGAATTGAAATCGATTCTTATTAAAAACCCAGATTACATCAAATCGAGTTTGATTGTCGGAGGGACAGACCGCGAACGTCAGATCGATAAGATGAAAAATCCGCCACAGTTAATCATCGGGACACCGGGACGAATCCTTGATCTCATGAAAGCACAGGCGTTATTCCCGCACAAAGTGACACACTTTGTCGTCGATGAAGCCGATCAAATGCTCGATATGGGATTCTTGCCCGAGGTCGACCGCATCGCACAGGCGCTTCCTGAAAAACTGCAAACGATGGTCTTCTCAGCGACGATTCCTGAGAACCTTGAACCGTTCTTGAAGAAATACCTTCATGACCCACGCTTTGCAGAGGCGAGCCCCGAGCATCGCGTCGCACCAAAAATCAAGCACCACGTGATCCCCGTTCGTCACCGTGACCGTAAAGAATTGACTGTCGAGATTGCGAAAGCAATCAATCCATTCGTTTGTCTCGTCTTCACAAACACAAAGCAAGAAGCGGATGAGTTAGAGACATCGTTCCGTGAGGCTGGACTTAACGTCGGTACATTGCACGGAGATATGCAGGCACGTCGCCGTAAACAGGCGATTAAAGATATTAACGACGCGAAATACCAATACGTGATTGCCACGGATTTGGCGGCTCGCGGTATCGATATTTCAGGAGTCTCTCACGTCATCAACCATGGGATTCCGAAAGATCTTGATTTCTATACGCACCGTGTCGGTCGTACGGGACGTGCGGGCGCGTCAGGTGAGGCGTACACACTATATGAGGACCATGAGAATGGACCGATCAACAGACTTGAAGAACGTGGGTTCGAATTCACTCATGTGGACTTGCGCAACGGTTCGATTCAACCGATCAAGACACGTCGTCGTCGCCAAACAGACCGTAAGATGAAGGTCTCACACACGGCTCATAGTCGGATGGCCGGTGAAATCAAGAAGGCGAAGAAGAAAGTCAAGCCTGGCTATAAGAAGAAATTCAAGTATAAGTTGAAAGAGACGGCATCACGTGAGCATATGCAACAGCAACGCTCGGATCGCCGTGCAGCACGTAAGAAAAATAAACGATAATGTTTGGGAGAATCGACTTCTTGGAGTCGGTTCTTCTTTTTGTGTACACTAGAGAGAGAAGATGATGAAGGGAAGATGAGGATGTTAAAAATAGGTTCACACGTTTCGGTATCAGGTAAAAAGATGTTGTTAGCAGGGAGTGAAGAGGCTGTCTCTTACGGGGCGAATACGATGATGGTGTATACAGGTGCGCCCCAAAACACACGCCGTAAACCCATTGAAGATTTAAATATTGAGGCAGCACTCAAACATATGGCCGCACATGACATCGAAGAGATTGTTGTTCACGCACCATATATCATCAATCTCGGGAATACGACGAAACCAGAGACGTTTGAATTGGCTGTTTCATTCTTGACTCAGGAATTAAAACGGGCAGAAGCACTCCAAGTGGCTCGTCACGTCGTTCTTCACCCAGGCGCTCATGTCGGAGCGGGAGAAGAAGTCGGTCTCGCTCGAATCATCGAAGGATTGAATGAAGTGTTGACGGGTGATGAAAAAGTGAAGATTGCGCTTGAGACGATGGCAGGGAAGGGAAGCGAACTTGGTAAGACGTTTGAAGAGCTTGCGACCATCATTGATGGCGTGACGCACAATGATCGAGTCTCAGTTTGCTTTGATACGTGTCACGTCCATGATGCAGGATATGACTTAGTCGGTGACTTAGACGGCGTCATTGAACAATTCGATCGCATCGTCGGACTCGACCGTCTCGGAGTGATTCATGTAAATGATTCGAAGAATGTGCGCGGTGCAAAAAAAGACCGTCATGAAAACATTGGCTACGGAGAGATCGGGTTTGATACATTGAATCGTGTCATTCATCACGAGGCATTTGCGCATCTACCGAAAATTCTAGAAACGCCATATATCCCGATTAGCGAAAAAACAAAAGTCGCTCCATATAAACAAGAGATTGAAATGTTCCGTGCCAATCAATTTGATGCCGAGTGGCGTGAACGATTCACGCTCGCTCATCAATAAGCGATGAACGTCCTACAAGTCGATCCAAAGCGATATGATGTCTGGAACGCATTCCCGACTTATTTTCTTGAACAAAGTCCGGTTTATGTAAAGGGGTCCGTGACGACACCGACAGCATTTATCGAAGTGATGGGGCATGGCATCGTGGCGGAAGCAGAGGTGTTACTTGAAGAGACGATTGAGCGACCAGACGATCCGTATTGGCTCGGAGAGAAACAGGAAGGGATAGCGCTGTATTCCTTAGTCGACCTGTTACAACTTCATTTTCATCATCCGCTCTTGCAAGTGGGAATGTATGAGGGGGATGAACCGTACGAGTCGATTCGAACAAAATGGAATGACGGCTATCATGTACCATCGTCTAAATGGACGAAAGCGTCATATGAGGCGCACTTGTTTCGAGAAAAACTTCTAGCACCAAAGTCGAACGTGACGACTTGTGCGAACTGTCATGAAGACCTAGCTGAACGCTTTGGGCAAGAGGCGTATCACTTGATTGAGTATCACTTGACAGAGGAACGTGGCATCTGGGTTTGTCCGACCTGTCATAAAGCCATTCATACATTAGACTAAATAATAAAAGATGCCCTTTTTCGAGGGCATCTTTTATTAGAATGGCCAGTTCGCTACAGCAAATTGATAAACCTTCATTCCGAGGAATACCCCGAAAATCCCAACAACTCCTGGCAATACCGGTGGGGCAGGCAGTGGCAGTTTGAGTGCGGTGAAGATGGCACCACAAATCAAGCCGGCGAGTAATGATAATAAAATCTCCTGCATAAATAATTCCTCCGTCTCTAAATGAAAGCGCTTCATAATAACTGAATCGAATTTATTATACAACGAGTTTTCTTATTTGAGAAGTCTAACATCAGTCATCTGTCATTTTCTCGTTCTCGGCCCGAAGGCGGAGCACTTCGCGTTCCGCCCAATTTGACGGTTCTCGTTCGAATACGCTAGGTATGTTGTTCCATCGACCACCCGTATATTGATGGATGATAATTTGAGATTGAATCTCTTCCTCGTTGGTCTCTCGTTTCACGTATACATAGCGACCGTCAGAACGTTGTCTTCTTGCTTTCACATTATCGACGAGTTGAAGGGCCATCATATCTTTGATGTATGTTTTATGTGATGCGTTCAAGATAGGGAAGAGTATTTCGATCCGTTTTTTCATATTTCGTGTCATCCAGTCCGCAGAGGAACAGTACAAGTCTTCTTTTCCATTTTGGTAAAAATAAAAGATTCGGGAATGTTCGAGATATCGGTCGATGATCGAGATGACCTTGATGTTTTCAGAGACCCCTTTAATTCCCGGTCGTAAGCAACAAATGCCTCGGACAATCAAATCGATTTTCACTCCCGCGGACGAAGCATCATACAATTTTGTGATGATGGCCCGGTCCGTGATCGAGTTCATCTTAGCGACGATGCGACCGTTGCCGTACTTTTCATGCAGTTTGATCTCATCATCGATTTTATTCAAGAAGAAGTCTTTCATGTCGTCAGGCGACGTCTCGAACTGATGCCAAGATGGTCGTTCCCCATAACCGGATAACCAGTTGAAAAAGTTCGTTGCATCTTCAGCGAGTTCTTCATTTGTCGTGAGGAGCCCAATGTCTGTGTATAGCTTGGCGGTCGAATCGTTATAGTTACCGGTACCAAGATGAATGAACCGTTGCAACACACCACCTTCTAGAATGCGAACGACGAGGGTGATTTTTGAGTGTGTCTTCAGTTCTTTATAGCCGTAGATGACGTGAGCTCCGGCTTTCTCAAGTTGCTTCGCCCATTGAATGTTTTTTTCTTCATCAAAACGTGCTTTTAGTTCGACGAGGACAGTGACTTGTTTTCCGCTCTCGGCTGCATCAGTCAAGGCTTTGATGATGGGAGAGTCCCCGGAGACGCGATAGAGTGTCTGCTTGATTGCCAAGACGTTCGGGTCTTTGGCGGCTTGAACGATAAAACGGACGATTGGATCGAATGAATGATACGGGTGATGGAGCAGATAATCCTGTTTAGCGATACTTTGGAATAAATCTTTGCCCGATTCAAGACCTTCTGGGATAAATGGGATCAACGTTTCATTGATCATGTCATCATATTCCATCCCGATCTGATTGTAGATCCCAAACAGGAAGGTCAAGTCGATCGGACCGTCGACGATAAAGATATCCCGGTCATGTAAGTCAAGGACGTCTTGTAGCATGAACAACAGTTCTTTTCGTAACGATCGTTGCTGTACCTCGAGTCGGATGGCAACCCCATATCTTCTCTTCTTCAATTCTTTCTCAATTTGTTTCAAGACGTCACGACTGCCCTCTTCGTGAAACGGCATGTCCGCGTTCCGCGTAATTCGGAATGGCATCGTGGACTCGACGACAAATCCTTTGAAGAGTGAGTCGATGAATTGAATGATCAAATCCTCAAGTAAAATCAAATCGGTATGTTCTTCATCATCAGTAGGTAGTTCCAGATACCGCGGAAGAACGGATGGCACTTGAACGAGGGCGAGTCGTTTTTTTCCTTCGCCATTCGAGGCAATCTCGACAGCAATGTTCAGTGACTTGGATAAGAGCATTGGGAACGGACGATAGGCATCGACTGCAATCGGTGTCAGGACGGGGAATACGTGCGTTCGAAAGTACTCTTTCACGAAGTCTTGTTGGGTCTTGTTCAAATGTTTCGTCCGTAAGAAGCGAACGTGCTGATTCGATAGCTGTTTCGTGATTTTTTTATATGTCGCATATTGTGTCTCGACGAGTTCTTGCGCTCGCATCGAAATGGACTTGATCTGCTGTTTTGGAGTGAGGCCCGTCTTGTCTTCCGGACGATTGAACCCGGCGAGGACCTCATCTTTCAATCCACCGACTCGTACCATATAAAATTCATCAAGGTTAGAACTGAAAATCGCCAAAAATTTCAATCGTTCCATCAATGGATTTCGTTCATCCATCGCCTCCTCGAGGACACGCTCGTTAAAGTCGAGCCAGCTGAGTTCACGGTTGTTAAAATGTTCATTCGTATATTCGGACATGGTTACTCCTCCTCGCTCAAGACAATCTCAATCGATTGATCAATTGCGCGTTCTAAATGCTTTTTATGGCGAGTGCTTCGCTGCAACTCAAAACGTGCAGAACCATTCGTATCTAGCGTAAGTGTGAGACCGTCCTTTGTACTAGCAACATGGATGTCCGTCACGATCTGACGCTCCGTCAAGTCGAGGGCATCGACGAGTTTCACAATCGACCCGAGCAACTCCAAACTCTTCAATAACTTTTGATCAAACCATTTCGGGAAAGCCTCGATATGTTGTTCCAATACTCGTTTTGATTTGAAGGATGTGACGAGGGCAAGAGCGAGTCGATCCTCGTTGTTTAGTCCTTTGAAATCGTTTGTGGTAATCAGATGGAACGTGTGGTCACTTTTATTGTTGTGATCGATATATTCACCGACATAGGCAAGGCGGCAGGCACCTTCAAGAAGACCAGGCTCAAATGGTTTCGGTTTAATCGCCTTCACTTCAATTAATCCGGTATACAACTGTCTAGCCAATCGGATGAGATGTTGATGACGAGTCGGGTTCACGTCGTATTGTTTTTCAAAATGACGAAAACTTTCTTCTTTCACATCGGCAAAACGAACTTTATCATGCTCATGTAAATAGTTTTCATAGAAGAGACCTTCACGGAGTCCATTGTTACTCATCGTGAACTCAGGTACTTTCAAATATTTAGCGAGTTCGCCGATTGCTGTCACGGCAGGCGCGATGATGTCGACCCGGTCTTTTGACAGCCCATCCAAACGTCCGAGTTGTTTGCTTGACATTCCGACGAGTTCATCTATGACGCCCTCCAACTGTTCAGCAGAAATCGTATACTGATGAATTCCTTCAAGCGGGAAGTTCGATATGGTCTGTTCGACCCGGACTAAGTTACGAGCCGTCCCACCGACACCGACAAGTGGGACACCATGAGGTTCGAGCCATTCAATTTCTTTGAATGCCTTCTTTAAGTATGCGGTCAACGCTTTCCGCTCGTCTTTCGTCATCGTCTCATCTTTCATAAATTCTTTCGTTAACGTCACGGCACCGAACGGAAAACTGTGATAAAAGACGAGCTCTCGGTTCTGAAAGTATGTGACTTCCATTGATCCCCCACCAATATCGACGGAATATCCATCTTCCACATAGGTGGAGTTGACGATGGCCGAATATCCGTAAAAGGCTTCTTCGTAATCGCTCAACAGGCGGATGGTCATCCCTGTAGATTGTTTGACATTCTGCAAAATCTCATCTGAGTTATTTGCGTTTCGAATGGCTGCCGTCGCCACTGGGAGCACATCGGTAACGTGATGATGGTCGTTCAACTCTTTAAAGTGACGCAACGTATCGATGAGCGAAGCGATCCCTTCTTCAGTCATCTCATTCGCATCACTAATATGGCTGGACAATCGCGCGACTTCTTTCACATTTAACCGTTCAAAGTATTGTCCTTCCTCGTTCACTTCGAAGATGACGTTTCGAATCGAGTTGGATCCGATATCAATAACTGCCAGTTTCTTTTCCATAAAACCATCCCCTTCATAATACTAGTGTAATCGACAAGGTTTTGAACGAACATACGATTTACGTGAATTTTAACATTTGACTAAGTGAAACCGGTCTTGCTTGAAGGTGTGCGTGATATTCTGTATAATACAAACGCCTAGAAAGTAGAAATGATTACGATTTAACATATGAGAGAAGGGATTAGATGACTACATCTGTCGTCAAACTAAACGAGGTGTCTTATTTCTATGATGGGACACCGGCCTTACAAAACGTATCGATTGATATTCGGCAAGGGGACTTTGTCGCAATCGTCGGAGAAAACGGTTCTGGGAAGTCGACTTTGATTCGAACCATTCTTGGATTACTGAACCCACAGCAAGGGTCGGTCGAATTGTTCGGTAAGCCCATTTCGCAGTTTAAAGATAAGTCTCGTATCAGTTACGTTTCCCAAAAAGCGGCTTCCTTTAACTCGGGCTTCCCGGTTACCGTCGAAGAAGTAGTCGCGATGGGTAGATATGGACGTCTCGGTTTATTCAAACGTTTAAAGATGGAAGACCAGGCAGCGATTCAAAATGCGTTACAAACGGTCAACATGTGGCAATTTCGTCATCGGAAAATTGGAGATTTATCCGGAGGACAACAACAGCGTGTCTTTATCGCTCGGGCGATGGTCAACCAGCCTGATCTATTGATTCTCGATGAGCCGACCGTCGGTGTGGACCAAAAACACTTACAAGATTTTTATGAAGTCTTGCATATGCTTCGTGAACATACGACTTGTACGTTCGTCCTCGTCACCCACGATTTAAACGTGGTGACCGATCTTGTCACGAAAGTCGTCCATCTCGACCGCGGACGATTGGCATGTAATTGTGGATTGAGAGAATACAGCGAGCTCGGAGAACTCGCATCGTCCATCAAACCTTATCCTGTTAAAGTACTTGTTCACGAGGGAACGACATGATCACGGATCTTTGGACATATAGTTTTTTACGTTATGCGTTCATTGCAGCACTTGTGATCGGGTTTACCGCACCGCTCATCGGTTCATTCATCGTGGTGAGACGGATGAGCTTGATTGCCGATGCATTGTCACACATGACGCTTGCCGGAATTTCATTCAGTTTATTTCTCGGACAATATATCGCTCTATTCGCTGATCTCAACCCCTTATATATGGGAACGCTCATCTCTGTATTGGCGGCGTTAGGGCTCAACTGGCTTCGAGGGAAATATGTGCACTTCCAGGAACTATCCATTCCGATCATGATGTCCGCAGGAATGGGACTCAGTGCCATCTTTATCTCGCTATCGCGAGGATTCTCGGTCGACTTATCCACACTCTTGTTCGGATCGATCTCTGCTGTGAGTCAATCGGACATCACATTGATTGTCAGTGTGGCCGTCTTGACGGTCTTTGTGATTCTTATTTTCTATAAGCAGTTGTTGTTCTTGTCGTTTGATGAAGAACAGGCAAAAGTGTCGGGATTACCGAGTACGATGCTGCATCTGTTATTCATGTTCATCGTAGCGCTTGTGATTGCCGTCAGCATGCGAATTGTCGGAACGCTTCTCGTATCAAGCTTGATTACGTTACCCGTCGCAGCGGCGCTACGCTTTACATCGAGCTTCAAACAGACCATTCTCTGGTCCATCATCTTCGGAGAGGTCGCGACAATCGGTGGGCTCGTCCTTGCGTATGATCTCGATGTCGCTCCAGGCGGTGTCATCGTATTGATTGCGGTCAGTATTTTAGCAGCCGTCATGGCACTTGAGAAAGTCATGAGTTTCAAGAAAAAGGAGGTACAACATGAATGAGACTGAACAATTGAACCGTCTTCGTGCATCTTCTTTAAAAGTGACGCCGAAACGTCTTGAAATGTATGCTTATCTCTCTGAAGAAGACCGATATATCAGTGCGAAGGAAGTACTCGAGTACATGCGAGACAAACATCCGACGATGAGTTTTGACACGGTGTATCGAAATTTGAAGTCGTTTGCGGAGGAAGGATTACTTGAAGCGACGGAACTCGATGGTGAGAAATCCTTTCGAGTCACCTGCAGTGCGGCACATCACCATCATCATTTGATTTGTCGGAGCTGTGGAAAGACGAAACTGCTCGATTTATGTCCGATGCGCTTTGTAGAGGCGCTCGACCCTGAATTTGAAGTGGTCGATCATAAATTTGAGATATATGGGTATTGTAAAGAATGTAAGCAAAAGGGATTGATTTGATTCAATCCCTTTTTTGTATCGAAGGGGGAGATTAGATGATCTATACAGCTGCTGAGATTAAGCAGATCGATCGCACAGCGATTCAAAATGGGATGCCCGAAGAGGTGTTGATGGAGCGAGCGGCCTCGGCGATTGTGCCTCACATTCGAATCGATTCGCAGTCTACCATTTTGGTGATTTGTGGCACAGGCAATAACGGTGGGGACGGTTGGGTCGTCGCTCGAGAGCTTGCTATGAAAGGGCATGAGGTCAGCGTGTGGTCACCGTTAGGGAAAAGTCAAACGGAGGCGGCTGCAATCCATGCTTCCTATGCATCTTCATTCCTTCGCCTTGTGGAACGGCCAATCCAAACAGATATCATCATTGATGCCTTGTTTGGCGTTGGGTTGTCCGGTCCCGTGACTGGTCAAGCGCGGGAAGTGATTGAATGGGTGAATCGCCAATCGACACCTGTCATCTCGATAGACGTACCGTCAGGCATACCGAGTGATCACACTCGAGACTTTGATGACTTGGCAATTCGGGCGACAAATACGTATTCGTTACACGGTTTCAAGCGTTCGACATTCTTAAATCGGACGGCTCCGTTCTATGGCAAGGTGGAACGGGTTGACATCGGGCTCCCGAATACATCCGATTGGAAGGTGTTGACCGATGCTGACTTTGACCGATCTCTATTACAACGCGATCAATTCAGCCATAAGACGACATATGGACATGGGATGCTTATCGGGGGGAGTCGTCATTTTCTCGGTGCGCCATTCTTGGGTGGTCGTGCTGCAACTCGTTCTGGTATCGGCTTATTACGTCTCTCCATTCCACGTGAAGCGATCCCGCTTATCTCAACACTGCCTGAAGCGATGTATCAGCAACACACCGATGTGGTGGAACAACCGTACGATGCACTTGCCATCGGTCCCGGTATGGTCGAAGGGGAAGCGTTGAATCTCATTTGGCAATATGCAAAACAGCAGTCTTGTCCTGTCATCTTGGACGCTGGGGCACTATCGACGAAACGATTGGAAACCCGGGGGCCGCTTACGCTGACACCGCATCCAGGTGAATTTTCAAGATTGACCGGAAAATCGGTTGAAGAGATCGAGGCAGATCGGTTTTCCATCGCTTGTGAGTTCGCGAAGCAACACCGAGTCCATTTGATTTTAAAAGGAACGTATACGATCATCGTTACACCTGACGGAACAGGTGCCGTCAATACCGTTGAAGCATCGGCGTTAGCGAAAGGTGGAAGTGGGGACGTGTTGACCGGAATCCTCCTTGCGCTATGGGCTAGAAGAAAAAAGCCTTCGGCACCGAACGAGCAAGCGGTGCTATGGCATGCGCTCGCTGCCAAGTCCATTAGCCAGAGTATACACCCCGCAAGTGTACTCGCAAGCGATATAATCGAAGAGCTCGGACGAATTTAAAAGGCAAGCCCGATTGTGTCGGGCTTGCCTTTTAACGTTGCTGTAGAACGATTTGTTTCTCCAATTGCGCGACATGGTGATACGCCTCACGCCATGTCGAAATGCGAGTTACGCCTTCAGGTAACGTCTTACGATTATAGGGTGCGTCGAATAGGAGTACTGGAATTGACGTTTCTTCATGAATCGAGATGGCATTCTCATACCGGTCTTCCATAAACAGTTCGAGTGACAAGTCTTTGACGACATTGATTTTATCGTGAGAACCGGTCATGACCAACGAATCAAGCGGCAAACGATGCTGTTTGATCCATTCTTCGGTAACCGGTCGAACCGCCTCACTTCGGGCGGTGACGTAATGCAGGTGATGTTGCTGCTTTAATTCCCATAACACATCCAACACATCAGAGTGCGGAAGTGAACGACGGTAAATCGCTTCTTCATGCCCCTCTTCAATCATAAACTTCCAAAATTCATGTTGCTCCATCGTCGTATACGTGTGCAACTCGTACTCGGTCGCACGATGATAGTCAATCGAATAGCCGAGTGATTCATTCATATATATAAAACAACTTTTAGGATCTGTAACGGTTCCATCCAAATCAATGCCGATTCGCATCTCATCACTCCTCCTCACATGCCCTCTATTCTATCAAAAACCCGTACGGTTGCAACCGTACGGGCATGAGATTCATTAATTTGATTGGTTTGCGAGCTCTTGTTCTTCGCGCTCACGTTCCGCCATTTTTTCAGCAGCGATCGCATCGATTTCTTTTTTCAATTCTTCGACCATCGTCGCCTCAGGCACTTTACGGATGATCTTTCCGTGACGGAAGAGAAGTCCTTCATTACGTGCGCCTGCGATTCCGATGTCCGCTTCACGAGCCTCACCAGGACCGTTTACCGCACATCCGAGAACGGCAACTTTAATGTTGACGTTGATGTTTTGGATGTATTCTTCTACCTCTTTTGCAATCGAAATCAAATCGATTTCAATTCGTCCACATGTTGGACAAGAGATCAAAGTCGCGGCATTTGCTGCAAGTCCAAATGACTTGAGCACTTCTTTCGCAACTTTTACTTCCTCAACCGGGTCGTCTGAAAGTGAAACTCGAACTGTTGAACCGATTCCAAGAGAGAGAATCGCACCGAGTCCTGCAGCCGATTTAAGTGAACCGGAGAAGAGTGGACCTGACTCTGTGATGCCAACGTGAAGAGGATAATCAAACGTCTTCGCAGCGAGTGTATAGGCTTCGAGTGCAAGGTTTACGTCTGAAGCTTTGAGCGAGATGATCGTGTTATAGAAGCCGAGATCCTCGAGAATCTTCACGTGGTGCATCGCACTCTCGACCATACCTTGCGCGGTCGGATATCCATACTTTTCAAGGAATTGTTTTTCTAATGAGCCGGCGTTGACACCGATTCGAATTGGAATCCCTTTTGCTTTCGCCGCATTGACGACGGCCTCTACTTTCTCACGACGACCGATGTTACCCGGGTTAATCCGGATTTTATCGACGCCACTTTCAATGGCTTTTAAAGCAAGCTTGTAGTCGAAGTGGATGTCGACGACGAGCGGGATATTGATGCGGCTCTTAATTTCTGCAAGTGCGTCAGCTGCACGTTCGTCTGGACAAGCCACGCGAACGACTTGGCAACCAGCTTCCTCAAGACGCTTGATTTCGGCGACTGTTGCCTCGACGTCATGCGTTTTCGTAGTGGTCATAGATTGAATAATGACTTCGTTCGATCCTCCGATAATCAAGTTACCGACGCGGACCGGACGTGTTAATGAACGATGCAAAATTTCTGACATATACGTAATCTCCTTCTTTTGGAAAGAATCCAATCGATTTAAGATGATAAGGTTTCTTCATTATCATAACGAAAAGAATGTGAAAAAGCATCTAGGATGCGTGACGGATGTGTGCTCTTTACAAACTCTAACGCTATCTTAACATCTACTTCATAATTTTCCACCGTCTCAAGACCGATATATAGGCGAGATTAGAAAAAGAGGTGGCTTAACGTGAAGATGAATTTCAAGCGCAATCAAATGAAGGGTACGGGACGAAACGCTCGACTAAATCGTCATTTTAAAATAGGGCACCGCCTCCAATGGACGCTCATGCCAATCATATTACTTGTCTTTATCGTGACGTTTAGCTGGTTCGCCCTAAAGTCTGAACAACTATTGTCCGCAGAAATCGAGCAGCGCCTTATGCGAGAAGTTACGGTCATGCGAGAATCGGTGAAGACGTCGTACAGTGCATATGTAGCAAACGAGAAGCAACTCAACCGGTCATTAAAATCTACTTATATGCAACAAGCTTCTATTCTATCGGGAGATGATTTTGAAGCAGCGCAATTTTTAGTACGTGGAGAGTCTGTTGAGCAATTGAGTGGGTCAAAAGGAATGAAAACAGAGAAGATTGTAGGGAAAGTTTCACAAACGACAACATCTGAAGTAGAAGAGACAGATGGTTTACTAATGGCATCGGTCTCGATCCCTGAGCTAAAAGCAGATTACGTTCTCGTTGTCACGAAAGAATCTGCGCTTGGTCCAATGACTGAACTGCGAAAATATATCACGTTCATTTTATTCATTGCGATGATTGGGATGGCCATCCTCTTTTCGCGATTGATTCATCGTGAAGTCAAACCCTTGAGTATATTGGCCCATTCATTGCGCCGTGCCGTTGAAACGCGTCGTTTCGATGACGTGGCACTTGGAGCGAAATCCAAAGAAATCCATATACTCGAAACCGAGTTCAACACGTTCATTCAATTATGGAATCAGTCCATGGATATGATGGGGAAGACAGCGAGTGCATTTCATCAAAGTCTTCCAATCTTCCAACAAGAACTGATGAACAGCCATCATCAGGTTGAACAATTCCGTGAAGTTGCGGTTACGGTAGAACATACGAGTCATTCATATCAGTCGGTGACAAGCGATTCTACATTCAAAATGAGAGAAGTGACACAACAAATCGAAATGCTGGAACATCAAATTTCGAGTGTGGACGACCGTGGCAATCGACTGAAATCCATATTACATGAAGAACTTGAAACGTTCTATTCTGTGAAAGAGGCGAGTGATTATGTTGAGCAACAAGTGGAGAGTATTCAACAAAAGCTTGAAGAGAGTGAGTCGAACTCTTCAAAAGCGGATGAGGCGCTAAAGAGTATCCTATCGGTGTCGACAGCTACGAAGATGTTGTCGCTTAACGCATCGATTGAGGCAGCCCGCGCAGGAGAACATGGTAAAGGATTTGCTGTTGTTGCCAATGAAGTTGGGAAGTTAGCAAAAATGACGAATGAAGCGACACTCCTCGCGGTAGATGCAATCGAAGCATTGAACGAAGAACGAAAGGACCTGTTGTTTGAAGTCAATGACTTTATCAAAGAAGTGCATCTATTAAAAGATGCTGTTTATCGAGTAGAGATTGGAATCGGAACAATCGACCATGAAATCAAAGTTCAGTTAGATGAGTTTCAGTCCATCTCGGATCAAACGTCACATACGGGGAGACAGCTTTTGCAATTAATCGAATCGAATGAGCGGTTGCGAGAAATCAGTTCGTTACTCGAACGAAAGTTATTCGAGCTGAACAACGGTGTCGAACGATGGTCCAATGTGCAGTCTGCCTTACAGTCTGCAGGTACTGACTTGAGTGACCAAAGTGAAGCATTGAATCAGACGCTCGAGGAACTTTCTCCGGCATAAAAATAACGACAAGCGTTTACGAAGACGCTTGCCGTTATTTTTTTTTTGGCACTTTCGTTAAAGGGTAGGTGATATATCCGAGTCCAATGATGAAACCAATCCATATAAGAGACGGGTTCATGTGGTACAACACCACTAATATAACGGTAGGGACGAATGTCATCGCCACGGCATATGACCAAGCTTGACGGTAGGCCCACATGTTTTTCGAGTAGACTTTTGTAACCAACTGAACATATAAAGCCATGATGGCGACCCAAAGTAAATAGAAAAAGAAAATGGCGAATCCGTGTAAGAATAGCCACATCGGAACGAAAAAATCAGGACGAATCACAATAAAGTCCAAGACAGTGATCAGAAGCGTCAACACGAGAGTGGCTCCCATATAAGCATGGAGCGGGGCTAAACGAAGACGCAATACTTGCTTAGATGGGACAAGACTTGTTCGGAGGAACGTCAAAATAGTGGACAACATACTAAAAACTCCAATCTGTTATATTACAGAAGTCAATAAGATGCATGAAGTGGTACAGTGTTTTAATAAAACTTTTACATTAAACGTGTTTACATGATACTGCCGATGAAGGCATAATGAGTAGGGCATTAAAAACCAAGCAAATCCAACCAATTCTTAATTAAAAGGAGTACAAAAATCGTGGAATACAATTTGCAAGAAATGTTATTCATGTTTTTTGGAGGTCTAGGGATCTTCCTCTTCGGGATCAAATCGATGGGAGACGGACTCCAAAAGTCTGCAGGGAATCGCCTGCGAGACATCCTTGATAAGTATACAACGAATCCATTCCTTGGGGTACTCGCCGGGATTATCGTTACTGTATTGATTCAATCATCTTCAGGTACAACCGTCATTACGGTCGGACTTGTTAGCGCCGGGTTCATGACACTCCGTCAAGCAATCGGGGTCATCATGGGGGCGAACATCGGGACGACGGTGACGGCGTTCATCATCGGATTCGATGTCGGTGAGTACGCGCTCCCGATTATTGCAATCGGTGCAGTATTGTTGTTCTTCTTTAAAAAAGAAAAATTACAACACCTCGGTCAAATCTTCTTTGGCTTCGGGATGTTGTTCTATGGACTTGAATTGATGGGAAGTGGGATGAAACCACTTCGTTCAAGCGAATATTTCATCGACTTGACGCAATCAATGAGTGACAATCCGTTCCTCGGTGTCATCGTGGGTACAGTATTTACCGTGATTGTTCAATCATCGTCTGCGACGATTGGAATCTTGCAAGAACTATATGCTGGTGGTTCCATCGATTTAGGTGCTGCTTTACCGGTATTGTTCGGTGATAACATCGGAACAACGATCACAGCGATTTTGGCATCGATTGGTGCATCAGTTGCCGCACGTCGTGCAGCAGCGGCACACGTCATCTTTAACTTGATTGGTACGACAATCTTTATGATCTTATTAGTTCCGTTCACAAACTATATCTATTGGATCACAGATCTCTTGGCGATTGAGGATAAGATGCAAATCGCATTTGCACACGGTACGTTTAACGTCGTCAACACATTGATCCAGTTCTGGTTCATCGGAACGATTGCTTGGATTGTGACGAAATTGGTCCCAGGTGAAGACTCAATCGTCGATACGAAAGCACAACATTTAGACCCTATCTTCATTCAACAGTCACCTTCGATTGCAGTCGAGCAAGCGAAATACGAAGTCATCCGCATGGGAGATTTCGCAAAACTCGGTCTCGATGAAGCACGCAACTATTTGACGACTGGCGACAAGAAGCACGCTGAAAAGTCGGCACATATCGAAGAAGCATTGAACTCGTTGAATGCGAAAATTACAGATTACCTCGTGAAATTGGCTGCCGTTGATTTGACAGAACAAGAATCACAAGAACACAAAACACTCATGCATGCCATCAACGATATCGAGCGAATCGGTGATCACGTTGAGAACATCATCGAGTTGATTGATTATAAGACAGCTACTAAAGTGACGCTTTCGGCAGATGCACAAAAAGAATTGACTGAAATGTACGACCTCACACGTGCGACGTTAGAGAAATCTCTTCAAACGTTGGGGAGCGGCGACATGATTGAAGCACGTAAAGTCATTGAAATGGAAGCGAAACTCGACATGCTCGAGCGTCAATTCCGTAAGAACCACGTCGTTCGTTTGAACACAGGTGCTTGCGATGGACAAGCAGGTATGTTCTTCGTCGATATGCTCTCGAACTTGGAGCGAATCGGTGACCATGCTATGAACATCACGGAAATCACACTTGAAGATGCAAACGAAGTAACCGTATAAATCAGAAGCACTCCAAATGAAATTTGGGGTGCTTTTTCTTATTCGGCAAGGAATACTCCTTGACACTCCAAGACATATTCAGTATATTATTACTGTATAACAACATGGCGGTGTAGCTCAGCTGGCTAGAGCGTACGGTTCATACCCGTGAGGTCGTGGGTTCGACTCCCTCCGCCGCTATTTATAAGGACCCTTAGCTCAGCTGGTTAGAGCAGACGGCTCATAACCGTCCGGTCGTAGGTTCAAGTCCTACAGGGTCCATTCGTAAGCGACGTCACAATGTGAACGTCGCTTTTTTGTTTTCAATCTAAAATTGCTGGGTAAATACTCGTTAGCATTTTGTTTTTTGAAAAATATGAAATGAGGCGGACAAAATGGAACGAAACCACACCATGATGCAATTTTTTGAATGGCATGTCGAGGCAGATCAAAAGCATTGGAAGCGACTAAAAGAGAGAGCAGCCGACTTAAATAAAGCAGGAATCACTGCACTTTGGCTACCACCTGTCACAAAAGGGCAAAGTGATCAAGATACCGGTTATGGAATCTATGACTTATATGATTTGGGTGAGTTCGATCAAAAAGGATCGATTGCCACGAAATACGGTACGAAAAAAGAACTACTTGAAGCGACAGCCTATTGCCAACAAGAACTCGGGATGCAGATTTATATGGATGTCGTCATGAACCATAAAGCCGGGGCGGATGCGACCGAGAAGTTTGAAGTGTTAGAAGTAGATCCCGACGACCGTACGAAAGTCCTTTCAGATGAAGCGTTCGAAATCGAGGGATGGACAAAATTTGATTACGAAGCTCGTGATGGGAAATACTCTTCATTCAAATGGGACTTCACGCACTTTAACGGAACGGATTATGATGCGGCGACTGATCGTTCCGGTATTTTCTTTATTGTTGGAGAAAACAAAAGATGGAATGATAACGTCGACGATGAATTCGGTGTCTATGACTATTTAATGTTTGCGAACATCGATTACCACCATCCCGATGTGCGTGAAGAAGTGTTGAATTGGGGGAAATGGTTCATCGAGGAGACGAAATGTGATGGATTCCGTCTTGACGCCATTAAACACATCAACTATGACTTTGTAAAAGAGTTCAGTCAGACGATGCGGGAAGAGAAAGGTGACCAATTCTATTTTGTCGGCGAGTTTTGGAAATCTGACCTTGATGCCTGTCGTGAATTTCTCGATAATATCGATTACCATGTCGATTTATTCGATGTCCCGCTCCATTACAAATTACATCAAGCCTCGGAGGAAGGGGCCGCGTTTGACATGCGAACCATTTTTGATGATACGCTCGTTCAGTCACACCCGCTTCATTCCGTGACGTTCGTAGATAATCACGATTCACAACCCGAGGAGGCGCTTGAGTCATGGGTGAAAGATTGGTTCAAGCAAATCGCCTATGGTCTTGTCTTACTTCGTAAAGATGGTTATCCATGTGTCTTCTATGGCGATTACTACGGTATAGACGGTCCTCACCCGACTGATGGGATGAAGCTCGCCATTGATACGCTCCTATATGCGCGCCGAGAGAAAGCGTACGGGGAGCAGGATGATTACTTTGATGATGCAAACGTCATCGGGTGGGTACGAAAAGGTGTGGAGGAAATCGAACGTTCCGGATGTGCCGTCCTCATTTCAACTTCTGATGAATCTGAAAAGAGAATGTTTGTCGGGGAAGAACGTGCCGGTGAAACATGGGTCGATTTAACGAATACATTGAATGATCGAATTGAGATTGATGAAGAAGGATTTGGGGTATTTAAAGTGTCGGCGGGGTCGATTTCAGTTTGGGCATTGCCAGAAGAAGATGTCGAATAAAGCATTACAATTGAGTCGACCGTCACATATCTGTTACATTTAAGACGAACGTTGTTCAAAACACTTTTAAGGGGGATTTTAGTAATGGCTAAATTTGAATTACCACAACTTGATTACGCATATGATGCACTCGAACCACACATTGATGCACGCACGATGGAAATCCACCACACGAAACACCACAACACTTACGTCACAAACGTAAACAATGCACTCGAAGGAAAAGATGTGGAGTACTCTTCACTCGAAGACTTGCTTCAAAAAATCGATTCGCTTCCTGCTGACATTCAAACAGCTGTCCGCAACAACGGTGGCGGTCATTGGAACCACTCGTTCTTCTGGAAGCTCTTGAAGAAAAATGAGAACGGCACACCGTCTGGCGATCTCGCTGCTGCAATCGATGAGTCGTTCGGTAGCTTTGATGCGTTCAAAGACGAATTCACGAAAGCTGCAACGACTCGTTTCGGTTCAGGATGGGCTTGGCTCGTCGTGAAGAACGGGAAACTCGAAGTCACGTCTACACCAAACCAAGACTCACCAATCATGGAAGGTGTTACGCCAATCCTCGGTCTTGATGTATGGGAACATGCTTACTACTTGAACTACCAAAATCGTCGTCCTGACTATATCAACGCATTCTTCCATGTCATCGATTGGGATTATGTGGCGAAATTATACGCTGACGCAAAATAAACTGGTCTTACCCGGGGTTCTTATACGAATCTCGGGTTTTTTTGTGGTTTTCATTAATTTGTAAACAAATTATGATATAGTGAAATTCGGACAAAACGACAGGGATTCCTGTCCTCTATAATATAGAAGGAAATGAACGTGGAGGGAGTAAACGGACTTGGCAAAAAATCGGGTAAAAGTGCCGAAAAAACGGCGAAACCACTTACCGTTACGCTTAAATTTACTATTTTTCATCGTCTTCATTCTATTTGCGACCCTCATTTTTCGATTGGGTGTCGTACAAATCGTGAATGGTGAACTGATTGCTCGGGAAGTACAGAAAACGGAGTCGAGTAAAATCAAATATGAAGTGCCGCGAGGTAAAATCTACGACCGGAACGGTCAAGTGCTGGCGGATACGATTTCAAACTACTCGGTCATGTATCGCCGCTCTCAAGTGACAAAGACGGATGAACGTTTAGACGTCGCGAAAAAATTGGCGGAAATCGTCGACATTCCAAAAGAAGACCGTAAAATGACGGAGCGAGACCGAAAGGATTACTGGATTGCAACGAATCCGGAATTGGCGCAAGAACGGACTCAAGCGTTATTGGAAGAATTATCGGAAGAGGAGCGAGCCGCATTGTCTAACCAAGACGTGGACCGGCTCTTGCTTGATTCAATCACCGAAGAAGAGATCACGTTTGATGATGCGACAGAAGAAATCATCGCCATTAAACACAATATGGAGAGTGGCTATGCACTCGACCCACAGGTCATCAAAATCGGTGCAAGCCCGAAAGAGATGGCGGTCATCGAAGAGAACTTAGAGCAGTTGCCTGGAGTGAGTGTCGAACCTTACTATCAACGGGATTATCCGTATGATGAGACGTTCAAGAGTTTCCTAGGAAGTTATCGTCAAATTCCGGCGGAACAACGTGCATCTTATCAGGCGAAGGGTTACGGGTTGAACGACCGGGTTGGTACCTCCTACTTGGAACAACAGTATGAAGACGTCCTTCGGGGAACGCCGGCCTATGATGTGTTCACGACGTATAAAGGGGAGCCGGTCGGTGAACCGACACGAGTGAGTGGGAATCCAGGGAAAGACATCGTCTTATCGACCGACATCGAGTTCCAAAAAGAAATCGATGAGATCTTGAAAAAGGCGATTCGCGCAGGGCGCTCTGGAAGTCCTCATTTCGACCGAGCATTCGCTGTCGTCATGAATCCACAAACGGGTGAATTGCTCGCCTTATCTGGACAAGAACTCGATTTGGAAACGAACGAATTCAAGGATGTATCGACCGGAACGGTTCTTCGCGCCAGCCAAATCGGATCAACCATCAAAGGGGCGACGGTCGCCTATGGATTCGAAGAAGGTGTCGTGAAACCGGGAGAATATATTTATGATGCTCCGATTCGGATTGGTTCGTCAGTGAAAGCTTCCTACCGGAATATGGGGAACATCAACGACTTAGATGCACTCGCGATGTCATCGAATATCTATATGTTCCAAATTGCTTTGCGTCTGGCTGATTATTACTCGACAGGTCAAATTGTCGGGGAAAATGTCACGCAGGCGTTCGAAACGATGGAACACTACTATAAACAATTCGGTCTCGGAATCGAAACAGGGATCGACTTGCCGTTTGAGTCGACCGGATTCCGTAGCATCCCGGACCGCGTCACGCTTCTAATGGATATGTCGATCGGACAGTATATTTCTTATACTCCGATTCAATTGGCGCAATATACGTCAGCATTGGCGAACGGTGGCTATCGTGTACAACCACACTTGCTGAAAGAAATCATTGAGCCGGGTTCGCTTGATGAGAACAATAAGCAAGTCGTGAGCACGTTCCAACCGAATGCGTTGAATAAAGTCGATATCCAGGATGAATACATTCAACGTGTCCGTGAAGGATATCGTCAAGGGGTTGAATCTGCGTCCGGTTCGTCTCGCATTTTACAGGAGACCGGTATGACGGCTGCAGGTAAAACCGGAACTGCTCAAGCAATCGCGGAAGGGGCAGATGGTCAGGCGAAACGAAATGCGAACGGAGAACCGATTAAGACATTGAACTCAAACCATGTCGGTTGGGCACCGTTCGATGATCCGGAAATCGCTTGGGCGATCATCATGCCTGGACTTGAGGCGGAAGGAATCAATACGCGTGTCGCGCACGACATCATGAAAGCTTACTTTAATCTAGAAGACGTCAATGCAATGCTTCAGTAAAAGAAGTCACTTCGGTGACTTCTTTTTTTGTCTTTACAATTCTTTTACGTTCCGTTTATTTCTCGTTAATAGAAGTTCATTAGGATATTAATTGTAGGACAGAACAACAAATCCACAACAAAAATCAAAGCAAACTCAAGGAGGACGTCACAAATGTCTTGGATGAAAAAATCAGCTTTACTCGCTTCAATCACTTCAGTCGCACTCGTAGGTGCTGCTTGTGGGAACAATGAAGAAGGTGGCGCTGCTGAAGGCGGCGATGCGCTCTCAGGAAAAGTGGTCATGGATGGATCATCAACTGTATTCCCAATCATGGAAGCAGTCGCAGAAGAATTTTCAGCTGAACAACCAGAAGTTGAAGTGACAGTCGGTGTCTCTGGTACGGGTGGTGGCTTCAAACGTTTCGTGACGGGAGAGACAGACTTCTCGAACGCATCACGTGAAATCAAAGAAGAAGAAGCAGCCGAAGCTGAGAAAAACGGTGTGGAATTCACGCAACTCTCGGTTGCACTTGATGGACTTTCGCTCGTTGTAAACCCAGCGAACGATTGGGCACAAGATATCACGATTGAAGAATTGAATAAGATGTGGACGGACCCAAGCGTAAAAACATGGAAAGACGTTCGCTCTGACTGGCCAGATGAGGAGATTTCATTCTTCGCACCAGGTAAAGACTCAGGTACATTTGACTTCTTCAATGAAGCCGTTCTTGACGATACGGACATTCGTGAAGACGCACAATTGTCAGAGGATGACAACGTCCTCGTCACGGGTGTAGCTGGAACGGAAGGTGCAATCGGATTCTTCGGATATGCATACTACATCGAAAACCAAGACACGCTTCGTGCCATGGCAGTCGAGGGTGTAGAGCCAACTCCAGAAACAATCAATGATCTTTCTTATCCACTCTCACGTGAAATCTACACGTACGTCAACAACGCTTCGTTGAAAGACAAAGAGCAAGTTGCAGAATTCGCACGCTTCATGAACGAAAACGCAGGTGCGCTCTCTGAAGAAGTAGGATATGTCGGTATGGAACAAGCGCGTTACGACGAAAACATGAAGATGATCGACGAAATCGCTGGAGAATAAGATGATAGGTGGCAGAAGGTGAGACACGGTCTCGCCTTCTCGCCATGCTTTCTAGTATGAAGAGGTAGGGAGCGATACACGAGATGAATGAACCGAACAATAAGCTTTCGATTCGAGAGATGATTCAACAAAATAAACAAAAGAAATATAGTACGACGAACGTGTTTGATAAAATCATGCCGTTCTTATTATTCTTGAGCGCATTCGTATCGGTCGTCACGACCATTGGTATTGCGTTCACATTAGGCTTTGAGCTATTCAAGTTCTTTGAACGAGTCCCTGTCGCAGAATTTTTAGGATCGACAGAATGGTACCCGCTTAGTGCAGATCAGCGCTTCGGGGTATGGGCCCTTGTGATGGGAACACTCCAAATTACTGTGATTGCGATGATTGTAGCCGTCCCACTCGGTTTGGCGTCTGCGATTTACTTAAGTGAATACGCCTCTGAACGGGCACGACGTGTGTTGAAACCAATTCTAGAAGTGTTGGCCGGTGTGCCGACGATCGTATTCGGTTTCTTCGCCTTGTCATTCATTACACCGATTTTGCAAGCACTCATCCCAGGACTTCAAATTTACAATGCACTCAGCCCAGGGATTGTCGTCGGGATTATGATTATTCCGATGATTGCCTCGATTTCTGAGGATGCAATGAGTGCTGTTCCGAAGAAAATTCGGGACGGTGCGCTCGGTTTAGGTGCGACACGTCTTGAAGTGGCGACGAAAGTTGTTATGCCTGCAGCGACGTCTGGGATCATTGCCTCTATCGTTCTCGGTATGAGCCGTGCGATTGGTGAGACGATGATTGTAACGATCGCGGGTGGTTCACAGCCGAACTTTGAGTTCAATCCGCTCAATGCGATTCAGACGATGACAGCATATATCGTTCAAATCGCAAAAGGTGATGCAGGTTACGGCACAATCGAATATTACAGTATCTATGCGGTCGGTGCGTTGTTGTTCGTCTTTACCCTATTGATGAACCTATTCGCAAACTGGGTGACGCGCCGCTTCAGAGAGGAGTACTAATATGGCTTTACCGAACAGTGAGTTCAAGAATACGAAGAACTTGATGAATCGTGAGACCGTGTCTCAACGAATTAAACGACGTTTACAATTGAATGAAATATTTAAGTACATCTTTTTGGCGGGACTCGTCTTTGCACTCGTCGTCTTATCGACATTGATTTATGACATCGTGTCAAAAGGTGCAGGATGGGTCGACCTCGATTTCTTGCGCAACTTCCCGTCGCGCCGTCCTGAACAGGCTGGATTATATCCTGCGTTGATTGGATCATTATGGCTCATGCTATTGATCGTGCCGATGGTGTTCGTCATCGGTGTTGGAGCGGCGATTTACTTGGAGGAATATGCTCCGAAAAATCGCATGACTTCATTTATTGAAGTCAATATTTCGAACTTGGCTGGCGTTCCGTCAATCGTATTCGGATTGCTTGGATTGACGATTTTCGTCCGAGTCATGGAATTAGGGAACTCGATTATGGCCGGTGCCTTGACGCTCGGTCTCATGAGTTTGCCGATTGTCATCGTGGCCTCACAGGAAGCGCTACGAGCAGTCAAAATGGAATTACGACACGCTTCACTAGCGCTCGGGGCATCGAAGTGGCAGACGACATTTAACGTCGTGTTACCTTCGGCGTTGCCAGGGATCATTACGGGAATTATCCTAGCGGTTTCTCGTGCGATTGGTGAAACGGCTCCACTCATCATGGTCGGAGCGGCAACGTTCATTTCAACGACACCGAGTAACATTTTCTCTGACTTTACGGCCCTCCCGATCCAGATTTACAACTGGACGAGCCGACCACAAGCAGAGTTCCAAAACTTAGCAGCAGCAGGGATCATCGTACTCATGACGATGCTCATCGCGATGAACTCGGTTGCAATCTATATTCGAAACAAATATACAAATCGACACTAAGTCTTTTTTGCAGATGAATGAGGAGGAAGCTCGAGATGATGAAACAACAAGAGCTCAACAAAGGAGATCAAAACGTGAATACAACTACGACAGAACCGACAACGACTGAGATGAAAAAAGATAGCGCCTATGTCGTCAACAATTTGAACTTGTGGTATGGAGAAGACCAGGCTTTGATTGACGTCAACCTCGATATTAAAAAGAATGAAGTCACGGCAATCATCGGACCATCTGGGTGCGGGAAATCGACGTTCATTAAGACTCTAAACCGTATGGTCGAACTCGTTCCATCGGTTCGGACGAACGGTGAAATCTTGTATCATGGTCGTAACATCTTCGACCGTGGATATAAAGTAGAAGACTTACGTACGTCGGTCGGGATGGTATTTCAACAACCGAACCCCTTCCCAAAATCGGTGTATGACAACGTGGCATACGGACCGCGGACGCACGGAATCAAAAATAAGAAAGTACTCGATGAAATTGTCGAGCGTTCATTACGTGGTGCGGCAATCTGGGATGAAGTAAAAGATCGATTGAATGAGAATGCGTACGGACTTTCAGGTGGACAACAACAACGTCTCTGTATCGCGCGTACGTTAGCGATTGAACCGGATGTCATCTTAATGGACGAGCCGACGTCTGCTCTTGATCCGATCTCTACATTGAAAGTGGAAGAATTGGTACAAGAGTTGAAAGAACAATATTCAATCATCATCGTGACACATAACATGCAACAAGCTGCCCGTGTTTCGGATAAAACGGCATTCTTCTTAAATGGAGAAGTTGTCGAGTTCGATGTAACAGATAAGATTTTCTCGAATCCATCTGACAAACGGACGGAAGACTATATTTCTGGCCGTTTCGGTTAAGGAGGAGACTGGATTGATGGCACAAAACCGCACATTTTTTGATACGAAGTTGACTGAATTAGAAGATAAAGTTGTACGATTGGCAAACTTGACGATGCGCCAAACGGCGACGGCAATCGAAGTGTTGGAAAAACATGATCTCGAATTGGCTAAAACCGTGATTGATAACGATAACGAGTTAGACGAGTTGGAGTTGACAATCAATGATGAAGCGATTCTATTGATTGCAAAACAGCAACCAGTCGCGACTGACTTAAGACGTCTGATTGTGACGATGAAATCAGCGACAGACCTTGAACGCATTGCGGACTATGCGACAAACATCGCGAAAGCAGTGACACGAATCGAGCACGTTCCTTATGTGCTTGACATCCAACCGCTCAAGAAGATGGCCGAGCAGTTGATTGACATGCTTGAACTGGCGACACGTGCCTATCGTAAAGGTGAAGTGAGCCGTGTTCGTGAACTCAATGAGATGGACCGCGTGATTGATGACATCAATCTAACGGTGATTAAACAATATATCGGTTCTCTTCCGGCCATGACGGTTGGGACGAACGATGTATACGAATTCTCGAACATCGCTCGATACCTCGAACGGATGGGCGATCATGTGACGAACTTCGGAGAACATTTAATTTTTCTCGAAAAAGGGAAACATTATGATTTGAATCAATAAGATTAGTGGTAAAGAACAACAGTGCTGTTGTTCTTTATTTTTTTGGGCAGGAATACAAACTCAAGGAGCGAATAATAGTCTACATGGATTTTACATGAAGGGAGCCATATAGAGATGGAAGAGAAAATCGTATCCTTGAAACAACAAGGTCTTACGTTAAAACAGATTGCGGCAGAATTAGACGTCCCGATTGGCAAAGTCCAATACGCATGGCGGAAATGGAGAAATCAGCAACAGGAAGTGGAGGCGGTTGCCCCTGTGAAACAAAAGCGTGAAACGAAGAAAGTGAAGACGTCGGTGACGACCTCACGCAAACAAGTGGCATCGGCGAAAGAGACGGCCAACGTGTCGACTTCTCCACTTCTTGAAAAGGGTCCGGAGGGATATTGGAAGCTACCCGATCGGTACAACGTGGACTTCATGCATGCGGTCGTACAGTCTCCAAACGCAGTGTATGTATGCTGGGAAGTATCTGATCTCGTGAAAGAAACGTTAGCGCTTCAATTCATGCGACGCTGGGAAGAATTGCCGAAGGCGTTCCGCATCCTTGATGTTACGTTACTTGATTATAATAGCGGTCACGCAAATCGCTCCTATACATTCGATCTTCCTGAAATGACGAACAGCTGGTTCGTTCGCCCTCTCGACCCGAATACGACATATGTGTTTGAATTTGGGATTCGGACGATGGAAGGAGAGTTTCTCCCAATTGTCGCCTCAAATCCGCTTGACACGCCAAGAGCAGAACCCGCAGGAGTCGGGCGATTCGCAGAACCGGTCCGACGTTGGCAATATGGGGAAGTCGATTCTCCAGAATTACTCGATACATTACCAAAATATGCAGCATACCGACTCGTGCGTTAAGGAGGACTTTTTATTATGAAACCTGGGTACTTTTCACTCGTCCTTCATGCTCATTTACCGTACGTTAGGCATGAAGAGAAACACCGATTAGAAGAAAGATGGGTTTACGAGGCCATCTCTGAGACATATATCCCGATTCTTTGGCAAGTCGATCGCTTGAAGCGTCCCTTACATTGGACGGTTAGTATTTCCCCGCCTGTCGTTGAAATGCTTGCCGATTCTCTCATTCAGGATCGCTACGTAGAACACTTGGATGACATGCTCGAATTGATTGCCCTCGAACTATCTGAGGACCGAACAGACGAAGAAAAAGCAACGTTACATTTTTATCGTCAGCGATACCACGATTTAAAAAATACGTTCCTTCATTGGAATAAAAATTTGAACGAGGCGTTCCGTACATATCGTGAGGCAGGTTATATTGACATGGTGACATGTACGGCGACCCATGGCTTTAATCCACACCTCTTCACGGAACAGGCGGCACGTGCTGAGATTCGGACGGGCTTGAACTGTTTCGAACGTCACTATGGGTTCCGTCCAACAGGCATATGGTTACCAGAGTGTGCTTATACACCAGGGGTCGACCGGATTCTTTATGAAGAGGGAATTCGCTACACCTTTGTCGATGAACATGCTCTTCTTGATGCAGATCCGACACCTGAGAAAGGGATTGGAGCCCCTGTGTATTCACCACATGGGGTCGCGTTATTTCCGCGGGATCAAATCATCTCAGGTAAAATCTGGAGTTCGATGATCGGATATCCGGGTCATCCGGATTATCGTGAATTTTACCGTGATTTGGCTTACGACCGGGATTGGGATTATATCCAATCCTTCATGCATCCGGAAGGGATCCGTTTTGATACGGGTCTCAAAATGCATCGGATTACGGGGGACACGGATCAAAAAGACTTCTATGTGCGTGAATGGGCGGAACATCAAATTGAGAACCATGCGACCGATTTCGCCAAAACGTTAGAATCACACCTTGAAGCGCACGGTGCTCAAACATTCCCGCCATTTTTAGTGACAGCCCCGTTCGATGCGGAATTGTTCGGTCACTGGTGGTTCGAGGGACCGGAGTTCCTTGGGAAAGTAGCAGAACGACTTGCTGAATTTGGGATTGAAACCATCACGCCAGCCCTCTTCCTTGAACGTCATTTTAAGGATTTACAGACGGTTCACGTGTCGATGAATACATGGGGACGCAAGGGTTATGGTGAAGTTTGGATCAACGAGAGAAATGAGTGGATGCTTCGTCATTTGCACATGATGGAGATGCAACTTGTGAAAGATGTGGCGGACTATCGGAATCAATCGGAATTGACAAATCGTGCTTTGAAACAATTGATCCGTCATTATGTACTGGCTGTGTCGAGTGACTGGGCCTTCATCTTGGACGGACAAACGACGGCACAGTATGCCGCCGAACGGTTCCGTGAACATACAAGACTCTTTGCAGAACTGGAAACGGCACTCTATCAGGATGGAGTATCCGAACAGTTGCTACATGATCATTACGCTGCATATCCATTTCTTCAAGACGAAGACATCGATATTGATTCGTTCTTATCTCCTCACGATTACTATGTGACAATCGAGCGCGAAGATGAAAAATCAGCTATTTTAGTACTCACGCCTGAATATCACGGTCATATCGTAGGGGGACTCGGAAGACGGGTCATCGATGAAATCGAGGCGAGAGCGGACGATGGCGAAGTCGTCTATGTATTAACGCCATATCATGACGAGTTGCCTGAGTATGAACGTCAAGGAAACATACATGTGTATCGTGTTCGCCCAACTAGCCCATTTTTAGAGCATGTTATGAACCAGGTGGCTACACAAAATATCGCCTATGTAAAACTAGTACATGAACTTTCGAAACGTGTTTCCTTCAAAGTGATTCATCACTTCGATTGGATGACAATTCCTGCTGCAAGAGAACTTGCGCAATCCCTTGCGATTCCGTTATACTCAACTATGTTGTCCTTTGAAGCGACTCGCAATCCGCATGGTCACGGTGGTTTGTTCGATGCAATCCATCGAATCGAAAACAGCGTGTTTTCTGCATCAGAACGCGTTTATGTCGGTGAAGAGATCTCGATTCACGACCTGAAACAATGGTATAACGTGAGTGAGAACGTCAACACATGCCTACCTCTTGAGACTTCTCCGTATGGACAGGAATCAATGAAAAAGAACGTGAAATAACCTTGCTTTTTCACAAGAAACTTGGTAGGATAATTGAGTATGCTTAGACTGTAAAGCAAAAGCACTTGATACAACATCATTAAGATGGGAGTGAAAGAAATGCGCGTTAAAATTACATTAGCTTGCACAGAAACAGGCGATCGCACGTACATCACGAAGAAAAACAAACGTAACAACCCTGAGCGCCTCGAGTTGCGCAAATACAACCCACGTCTCCGTCGTCACACGCTTTACCGCGAAGTGAAGTAATGAGGGACCGGCCGTCACATATGTGGCGGCTTTTTTTGTAAGGAGGAATACGTTGTGGAAGAGAAAACAGCGCTCCGGCGCACGATTCATCAATACATCAAACAAATGGCGGATCGACATCATGCGGACGAAGTCATTCACCAATCATTATTTGCCTCGGACTTATGGATTGAAAGTCAAACAATCGCGCTAACGTTGTCACTCCCTCTAGAAATTGATACGTCCCCGATTATTCATATGGCCTTTAAAGAAGGAAAAACGGTCTGCGTCCCGAAAGTAACGGAGCGGGGACTTACGTTTCACATCATTCATTCATTTGATGATTTGGAAGAGGGAGTCATGAATATTTTAGAGCCGACCACTCCAGCGACTACGCAAGTGATCGACCTTTGTCTTGTTCCGGGGCGTGTTTTCGATCGAACCGGTTATCGCATCGGTTGGGGTGGGGGCTATTATGATCGCTTTTTAAAAACCTATAACGGTAGAACGCTTGCTTTGGCATATACCGTTCAGATTGTCGATCATGTACCAACTGAGCCGCACGACCTACCCGTTCAATGGATCGTGACAGAGAAGGAGATGATTCAGTGTTCGCCATATTCGCTGTAACTTGTTTCGTCGCCTATCTCGGTTATCGGTTACGCTCGTTGACTCGTTCTGGGGCACTGTTGACGATAGTGACCGGTACGGTGATTGGATTCTCCTTCGGATGGTTCGGTCTATACTTGCTTGGGGTGTTTTTTTCGACTTCTTCTCTCGCTTCGAAATATCGCTCTCGCGATAAAGAAGGAGTAGATGAGATTGTCGAGAAGACGGGGGCTCGTGATGCCATGCAAGTGTTGGCTAACGGTGGGGTCGGGATTTTATGTGCACTCGGTTATCAGTTTACAAATGATCCAGTCTACCTCTATATGTATGTCGTGTCCATCGCGGCAGCGACGAGCGATACGTGGGGATCTGAATTTGGTGTCCTCTCGAAGCGGAAACCTCGGTTCATGTTTACCTTTAAGCGAGTCGAACCGGGAACGAGTGGGGCCGTCTCGACATTCGGTACCGTCATGTCGATGTTTGGTGCAATGTTGATTGTCATATCCTCTCTTGTTTTCATTGACTTAAGCATCACGCTTCTTCTTTTATTATGGGTGATTGGATTAACTGGTAGTATGATTGATACGCTACTTGGTGCGACCGTCCAACGAACGTTTCGTTGTGTTGTTTGTGGAAAGTTGACCGAGCAAAAAATACATCACGACGTGCCGACGACATACGTGTCGGGATGGCGTTTTCTCGGAAATGATGCGGTAAATTTTCTTTCGGTTTGTGGGGCGACGATGATTTGTTTTTTTGTGTTTGGATGAGGGTAGTACAGAAAATGAAGGTGTTCCAAATGAATGTGAATATTGTCACAATATCGCCAAAGTGAAAACGGTTTCCGCTGTAGTTAGAGTTTGTGAATGATGTTACAATCTATTTGTAACAGAGATAACAAAAACATGAAACAGATTGTTTGAAGGGTGGAGAATCATTATGGAAACATTAAATCATGCTAAAGTAACACGAGTCGCACTTGTAGGGGCAGGGGCAGTAGGTGCGAGTTTTGCTTACCAGTTGACGACAGCTAGTCTATGTGAAGAACTTGTCATCATCGATATTAATAAAGCCAAGGCAGAAGGAGAAGCGATGGACTTGAACCATGGGGTTTCATTCGCTTCATCACCAATGCGCGTCTGGGCAGGGGACTATTCGGATTGTGGCGTCGCTGACATCGTAGTCATCACGGCTGGCGCACCACAGCGTCCAGGTGAAACACGTCTTGATCTCGTTGAAAAAAATGCGAAGATTATGAAATCTATGATTTCAGACATCATGGACTCTGGTTTTGACGGAATTATCATTATTGCTTCAAACCCGGTCGACATCATGACACATCTCGCATGGAAATATTCTGGTCTTCCGAAACATCGTGTCTTTGGTTCAGGAACAGTGCTTGATACGTCTCGCTTGCGTTACATGCTCGGAGACTATTTCAACGTCGACCCGCGTAACTGTCACGCCTACATTATGGGTGAGCATGGTGATACTGAGTTTGCTGCCTGGAGCAACGCTCGTATATATGGAAAATCGGTCGAGCAACTACTTGAAGAGCATGATGAGTATAGTTGGGAAGACCTTGAAGACATTTATGTTAACGTTCGTGACGCAGCATATCATATCATTGAACGTAAAGGTGCGACGTACTATGCGATTGGACTCGGTCTCCTTCGGTTGGTCAAGGCTGTCCTTCGTAACGAGAATACGTTGTTGACAGTCGGTGCCCATCTTGATGGTGAGTATGGATTGCACGATATCCATATCGGTGTACCAGCGATTATCAACCGTCAAGGCGTTCGTGAAGTCGTTGAGATTGAGTTGTCACAAGAAGAGCATGAGAAAATGCAACATTCTGCGAACGTACTCATGAAAACGATGGAACCTGTCTTGTAATCTCCATCCTTTTGAAACCCGTAGCCATATGGTTACGGGTTTTTGTACATATAGAACGAATCATCGTTTGGTCGTCTGTCGTCTCGTGATTTACAATAGAATTGAGAGAGAGGAGGGGTTTCGTTGGCGACAACTTGTTTTTGGGAAGATATATATCGAAAGGTCGAAAACGGTGGGCGAATTGAAGGCATACTCGAACCCTCCCGTGCGGTCATCTTGTTCGATACAAAAGCAGGTGATCGGTATGATTTGTTCATTCAGACTGAAAAAGCATGGGCGAATCATGTTGGGACGGATATAGACGCGATTTTGAACGCATTTCGCTTATCTCGTATCGGGCGGAAGCGATTGACCATTCATGTCTATGGCGAGCGCCTTGTGGATGAAGAGCGTGTGGACTCGTTGACGTTCCAAATCCCTGCGAAAGTGACATTGTCTCGTTCGATTTGCACACCGACTATGGAAGAGGACCGGTTCCGAATGCTAGCGGTCTCCCTCGACCGAAAAAAGAAAGCAGAGCTGAAGAAACGATTTTCCTTTGGGAAACCACAAGTGGTATATGGGCTACTGTTCATCACTTTTTTAGTCATGTGGTTAGCGGAATCGGTCGGTTCGACTCTTGATCCAAACACGTTAATCGCATTCGGGGCCAAAGTGAACCCGTTGATTGAACAAGGGGAATGGTGGCGTTTGATTACACCGATGTTCCTGCATATTGGTTGGTTCCACTTTGCGATTAATATGTTTGCACTCTGGTCGCTCGGTCCGCTCGTTGAACGGATGTATGGCTCCATACGATTTTTAATCATCTATCTGCTAAGTGGAATATTAGCGACATCCGCATCGTTTGCATTCAGCGAATCGATATCAGCAGGCGCTTCAGGAGCGCTATTTGGTTTGGTCGGTGCGCTCTTATATTTTGGGTTACGTGATCGTTCTCTCTTCATGAAGACGCTCGGACCTCCGCTCTTTATTATGTTAGGATTAAATGTAGGACTTGCCTTTGTATTAGGTGCAGGTCTTGATCATTTCGCACATGCGGGTGGTCTGATTGGTGGTTTTGTCGTTTCTGGAGTCGTCGGGCTGCCGGATGAGAAGAACCGCGTACAACGAATCTTATTTTCCGTACTCACCATCTCGCTGTTTGGACTATTCGTCGGGTACGGATTTTGGTAAGGGGAGAATTCAATGATTGAAACATTAAAAACACTCGTTAACATCCCGAGTCCTTCCGGTATGACGGAAGAGGCCATCCGTTTCGCTGAGCAAGAATTGAATGCACTGGGTGTCAAGACGTCACGTCTACATAAAGGGGCACTACTGGCAACGTTTTCAGGTCGCTCTGGCAAGGCACGTCTGTTGACGGCACACGTGGACACTCTTGGTGCGATGGTCAAAGACATCTTACCGAGCGGGCGTCTCCGTTTGACTCAAGTAGGAGGATATGCATGGACGGCGATTGAAGGAGAGAACTGCCTCGTCCACCGAGAAGAAGGAGAGGCGATTGAAGGCACAATCTTGATTCATCAGTCGAGTGTTCACGTCTATAAAGACACGAACTCAGCGGAGCGATCTGCATCAAACATCGAAGTCCGATTGGATGCAAAAGTACATTCTCGTGAAGACGTGACAGAACTAGGGATTGAAATCGGAGACTTCGTTTCATTCGATCCTCGCTTTCGAGTGACATCTTCAGGATACGTGAAATCACGTCACTTGGATGATAAGGCTTCTGTCGCCATTCTATTGGACCTTGCGAAAGACTTGGTCCGTTATGACTTACCGCATACCGTTCATTTCTTGATTTCGAATTATGAAGAGGTCGGATTTGGAGGAAACGCGGGTATCCCGGAAGATGTCGTAGAATACATTGCCGTTGATATGGGCGCGCTTGGGGATGGACAGCATTCGGATGAGTATACAGTCTCGATTTGTGCCAAGGATTCGTCCGGACCGTATGATATCGGATTACGACGGAAGTTCACGTCGTTGTGTAAAACTCATGAGATCGCATATAAGGTAGATATTTACCCGTATTATGGTTCAGATGCTTCGGCAGCGAT
This sequence comes from Exiguobacterium sp. BG5(2022), assembly GCF_031844365.1. Taxonomy (GTDB): domain Bacteria; phylum Bacillota; class Bacilli; order Exiguobacteriales; family Exiguobacteriaceae; genus Exiguobacterium; species Exiguobacterium profundum. Next base: position 1,026,412 of record NZ_JAUZVB010000001.1, on the reverse strand, counting down.
TCGAGCAGGGTATGATGTGCGACATGCTTTGGTTGGGCCAGGAATCGAATCGAGCCATAGTTATGAGCGAACGCATGTGTCATCAATGGAAGCAACACGAGAATTGTTAAATCGTTATGTACAATCGACGATGGAGGAAGAAGCATGAAAAACTTTTATGATGTCCAACAGTTTTTAAAATCGTTCGGTACCATTATTTACATCGGAGAACGGGATGCTGAAATCTCACTCATGATGATGGAACTCGACGAATTGTATGAAGGGGGCATCATCGAACAACGTGTGTACGATACGGCCAAAATCATTTTGACCCACGAATTAAAAAATTCAACAGATTGACAGAAATCCCCTTAGTGCAAAGGGTTGCACTAAGGGGATAATAGTGTACACTATTCAATGAAAGCGATTTAGTTGAGATGAGGAGTGAACGGTATGAAATGGTTATTAGGTATCGACATCGGTGGTACGACGGTGAAGATGGCCGTTTTAGACATGAACGGCATCATTTCGGATAAGTGGGAAGTCAAAACGGATATTCGAGAGAATGGTGTACATATTCCAAAAGACATCGCAGCTTCTTTTGAAACATACTTACAAACATCAGGTAAGAAGAAAGAAGATTTTGCGGGTGCGGGAATCGGGGCACCAGGATTCGTCAACTTCTCAGAAGGAGTTGTCGAATATTCTCCGAACATCGGGTGGAAAGATTTTGCTCTCGTGAGTGAGTTCGAAAAAGCAGTCGGTCTTCCGGCCGTGCTCGAAAATGATGCGAACGCCGCGGCCCTTGGTGAGATGTGGAAAGGTGCCGGCGAAGGGGCATCAGAATTATTGGCGATCACGCTCGGTACAGGTGTCGGTGGTGGCGTGATCACGAACGGAAATATCGTTCATGGGACGGCAGGAATGGCCGGAGAAATCGGGCATATCACCGTGGAACGAGACGAAACGAAAGCTGTGAAGTGTGGTTGTGGTCGCCTCGGGTGTATTGAGACGATTGCTTCAGCGACCGGCATCTCGCGTTTGGCGTTACAGAAGCGTAAAAATCAAGATACTTCATTAAACGAGTTAAAAGAAGTGACTGCACGTGACGTGTTTGAAGCATATAAGGCTGGTGACTCGATCGCGACAGAAGTCATTGAAGAGATGACGGAATACCTCGGCTTGACCATCTCAAACATCGCGAACACGCTCAATCCGAAAATGATTGTCATCGGTGGAGGTGTCTCAAAAGCTGGTGACGCGTTATTGGAGCCGCTTGATGCACAGTTCAAACGGTTTGCGCTCGAGCGGGTATACGAGTCGACAACATTCAAAATCGCTGAACTCGAAAACGATGCCGGTGTGATTGGATGTGCTTGGCTGGCACGGAAACACTTCCTTCCGACACGAGTATGAAACGGACGCGTCTGCACATTGCAGGCGTGTTTTTTTGTGGGAAAGGGTATGGGATATTGTAAAATTTGTAACGTCACAGTTGATTTTTTATTAAAAAAGGGGTAAGATTTGGACTTGATACTGGACGTGTACTATTCAATCCGAATTGTACAATGAATGAACAAATATAAAAAGAATGGCAACTAAAACATGCCGAAAACTGAAAAGAGGAGGAGACCGTCAGATGAATTCATCTCAACGCTTTTCGAAGCTATCGACGAGACTGAACGACACGGTCCGCGCTTCGTTTCAAGAATATCGTCTATTTTGGATTTTTACGTTATTGCTTTGGACGAAGACGTATATCGTCTATCAATTTTTCTTCAACATTCCGATTGAAAACACCGCACAAGCTTTTATCTTACTGATTAGCCCGATCAGTTCGACACTATTCTTGTTTGCCTTCCATTTCTTCTTTAAAGGAAACAAACAAAAATGGGTGCTCTACACGCTCTATGCGATTGCATCGTTTATCTTGTTTGCGGACGCCGTGTATTATCGGGAATTCACGGACTATTTGACAATGCCTGTCATCATGCAACCATCGAACATGGAGACGTTATCGACATCATTCACTTCGCTTCTTGAATGGAAAGATTTAATCATTCTTGGTGACGTGTTTGTCCTTCCGTTTATCTTATGGCGAATGAACATGAAAGAGAATGCAGCTTCACATCGACGTGCGCTAGTCACATTCGTCGTAGCGGTCTCTGTCTTCTTGTTCAACCTTTCGTTAGCAGAAACGGAACGACCTGAATTGTTGACTCGTTCATTTGACCGTGAGCTGTTGGTGAAAAACATCGGAACATTTAACTTCCATGTGTATGATGCCATGCTCCAAACGAAAACATCGGCTCAAAAAGCGATGGCGGATGAATCAGAACTCGCAACGATTGAACAATTCACCCGTCAAAACTATGCGGCGCCGAATCCGGATTTATTCGGAAAATATAAAGGGAAAAATGTCATCGTGGTTTCATTCGAATCTGCGCAGAATTTTACTCACAACATGAAGGCACCGAATGGAGAGTACATCACGCCGAACTTGAACAAACTGATTGAAGAGTCTCACTACTGGCCGAATTACTACCATACAGTCGGTCAAGGGAAGACTTCTGATGCTGAGTTCGCACTCGATAACTCACTATATGGACTCCCGCGTGGTGCTGTATACTTTACGAACGCCGATAATGAATATCAAGCGCTCCCAGAGTTGGTCAAGGACGAAAATTATTACTCAGCCGTGTTCCATGCGAATAACAAATCGTTCTGGAACCGTGATCAAATGTACAAGAACATTGGCGTCGATCAATTCTTTGATGAAAAGAGTTATGACCTCGGGAATCCTGAAGATATGACAGAATGGGGTCTCTTAGATGATAGCTTCTTCGAGCAATCCATTCCAATGCTTCAAGAATTGCCTGAACCGTACTACGCGAAGTTCATCACATTGACGAACCACTTCCCGTACACGATGCCAAGTGAAGACTATGAGCTTGTACCAAAATTTGAAACGAGCTCAACTACATTGAACAACTTCCCGCAAGCACTAGCTTATCAAGATTACGCACTCGGTCTCTTCATCGACCAGTTGAAAGAGAACGGAATGTGGGAAGATACAATCTTTGTCGTCTACGGTGACCATTACGGTATTTCGACGAACCACAACAGTGCGATGGCCGAGCTACTCGGCAAAGATGAGTTGACACCATTCGACGTGGCGAAGTTGCAACAAGTTCCGTTTGCCATTCACTTGCCTGACCAGAAAGAAGGGGAAGTGCATGAGACGATCGGTAGTCATGTCGACATGAAACCGACCATCTTGCACTTACTCGGAATCGACACGTCAGATACGATTGGATTCGGAAACGACTTATTCTCTGAAAATCGAAACAGTCGAGCGATTTTCCGCGATGGAACGGTCGTGACGGATGAATATGTTTGGACACAGTCGACATGTTATAACGCGACTTCTGGTGAAGTTGTCGAAGACACATCGTTATGTGGTCCGATGACGGAAGAAGCGGAAAAAATCTTGCAAATGAACGATGATTTGATTTACTCCGATCTACTCCGTTTCAAAGAACAAACTGAAGAATAACAAGTACGGACCAAGTCACATAGTGATTTGGTCCGTTTTATGTAGAGGGAATGAACGTATAGAAAGGCATAAAAAAAGCGACCGAAGTCGCTTGATGATTGCGTATGCGAATCATTAACCTGGAATTCCACCATAGATCAACGTGGCGACACCAAAGAATCCGAATACGAGTACAGTTAAACCTGCAAATACGAGCGGAAAGAATTGGCGCTTTTGGAATGAACGAAGCATTCCCCAAATAGCCACAATCGCGACGATGACGGAAATCCATCCGAACGGTTCATACAAATGCATGACGAGTTCCCCCTTTAATTATACGTCATGAAATTCATAAAAATTTCACTGAAATATCATTATTATTTTATCCGATTATAGAGTCGCTGTCGAGCAAAGGTTGACATCGAAACAATTTTGCCACAATATTGTTTTGAATAAGAAGGGGATGAATCCTATGCAAATTAAAAAGATTACGTCTGGCTTGGCACAAGAGAACGGCTATGTCATTGAAAAAGACGGCACAGTCGTCGTCATTGACCCCGGAACGGATGACCCGAGGTTCTTCGACACGATCGAACGTTTCGGTACACTATCCGCAATCCTGTTAACTCATGCACATTTCGATCATATCGGAGGAATTGATGCGCTCCGTGAACGTTACCAGGCGCCGGTCTATGTACACCGCTTAGAAGCAGATTGGCTGACAGATGGCGAAAAGAATGGCGCTTCTGCGTTCAACTTGCCGATGCCTTCAATGAAACCGGCAGAAAAAACATACGAAGGCGATGTATTGGAAATTGGGAACATCGTATTTCGAATCTATCATACACCAGGTCATTCCCCAGGGAGTGTCGTATTGTTTATGGATGATGAAAGAATCGCCTTTTGTGGTGACTTGATCTTTAAGCAATCCGTCGGACGGACAGACCTGTTTGGTGGAGACCAGTCGACATTAATGGGATCCATCGATCGGATGAAGCAGCTCCTTCCTGATGAGACGACACTGTACTCGGGGCACGGTCCTCAGACGACACTAGAAGAAGAAAAGCGGACAAATCCGTTCTTCACATAAAAAAAGATTGTCTCCGGCGAGACAATCTTTTTTTACATTTGGAAGTTGCTCCAATACGTAAAGACAACGAAGAAAATTGTCAAATACGCACCAAAGACATATACATACGTTTTTTCAGTTAACTTTAAGTAACCAAGAGCGACGAAGAAAATCGTTTGTGCTAAGAAGACAAGTCCCATAACGATAAAGTCGCCAGTATGTTCACTACTACTTTGGTCGCCGCCTAGTGCGCCTACGAAAGCAAGTGCCGCTACTAGTCCAGTCCAAAAGCCTAGGACACGAAACATTCTTGCCATGTTAATCCCCCCATACGTGCATTATTCCATTCTCATTCACTATTTTACCAACACATTCGAAAAAATGCTATGGAAACGTGATAATTGAGCAAAATAATCGTGAAAAATATGTGAAATCATTTCGGTAAATAAAGTTGTACAAAATTTATAAAAAAGTTGCACAAAACATGTACAAAAGGGGTATAGAGATGTATAATCAACTTATACAAAACGAGCGAAGTGAAAGTTGAATGAGGGAGGAACATAAAAATGGCATCAGAACTAATGTTTTACACGTATCCAAGCTGTACTTCTTGTCGGAAGACGAAAGCGTTTTTACAGGAACAAGAACTTCAAGTGAGTGAGCGTCACATTTTCAGAGATGCACCAACAGTTGATGAATTGTTGCAACTCCTTGCAATTAGTGAGGAAGGAGTCGACTCTCTCCTTGCGACACGAAGCCAGGCCTTCAAACAACTTGATGTTGACGTGGAGGATTTGAAATTAAGCGAGCTTCTGAAGCTGATGAGCGAAAACCCAAAACTTTTGAAGCGTCCAATCTTAACTGATGGAAAAGAAGTGATTGTCGGATATGACAAGGTTTCAATCGAAACATATGCACGTCGCCACAACACTGCAGCGGTTCAAGTTTCATAAAACAAGTCCACTTTCAACATAGTGGGCTTTTTTTTATGCTTGTATCGAGGTGAACGAGATGAAGGAACTCATTGAGGATTTAGTAGATGCAGCACGTCAAATCGGTGCGAGTGATCTTCATTTTATACCCGATGCAAACCAAGTGAAGGTTCAAGTCCGTTCTGCTAGTAAGCTTGCTGCGCTTCAATCGATGGATGCAGAGCTGTATGATCGTCTTACATATCATATGCGATATTGGTGCTCACTACCTGAATCTAATCAACGCATTCCACAATCCGGGGTCTATGAATTGAATCAAGATGTCATCCGGGTGACCTTTCTCCCGTCGTTCGCCCAGACGTTAATGTCTTGGCGCATTCCCCATGACACGTTTGAACTCCAGCACCTGTTACAATCACACGATGTGGAACGATTTCAGAAAGTCGTGGCATCACATCATGGTCTTTTCTTTATTGGGGGTTCTACCGGAGCAGGTAAGACGACGGTACTGTATGCCCTGTTGAATCAGCTGAAGCATGAGCGAATTGTGACGATTGAAAATCCTCCTGAACAAATGGTCGATGGTGTCATTCAGCTGGAAGTGAATGCTAAGGCTGGACTCAGCCATCGACACTTGTTGAAAGAGACGCTTCGTGCCGACCCGGATATCATCGTGATTGGCGAGGTACGGACCGATGAAGAATTGATGGTCGCATACGATGCGGCGCTCAGTGGTCATTTGACGATTACAACCTTTCATACCGCATCGATTCAGGATGGGGAAAAGCGGCTGATGCAACTTCTTGGTAAGGCGACCGTGGAAAGACATTGGTGTGTACTGACTCGAAATCAGGAGGTGACTTGCGAATGGTCGACGTCCCGGTAATCCCATCGATCCGACTGATTCATCGATTTCTTCGTCTACAATCACGAGGTGTGTCATTGAAAGTGACTATGGAGACGCTTGAACTTCATGAGAAGGGAAAAATGAAAGACTGTATTCGAGAGATGAGGATACGTCTAGAAGCGGGCGTGAGTTTGTCTGAAGTATTTTCCATCTTGATCACGAATCGGCAAATGCAAGAGATTTTACATACGGCGGATCGCAACGGACGATTCATGGATGGATTGTCGCAAGTGGCAATGGTACTCGAGATGCGACAACGATTAAAGCAGGAGTTGCGGAGGCTAATTCGCTATCCGTTGATTATCTTTTTCATCCTACTTGCATTAGGCATGATTTATGCCTTATACATTTTCCCAAAATTAATGGGGATGCTTGATGTCTCGTCGCATGACGGCATAGCGTCGATTCTATTGTCGAATTGGTTCTTTCCTATGTTGTTTTCTATATTCGTGGTAATCGCGGTTCTCATATATGGATTTCATCGTCGAGGAGGAGATCTCCCTTTTTACGTATGGAGACGTGGGAAAACACTCTATATGACCTATGTATTTGTCAGTGAATTGTCCTTGCTCCAACATACTGAAACAAATATCAGGCAGATTATCAGTCGGCTAGCCGAGGAAGAGGGGGAAATGGCAGAGATGGCCAAGCGTATTCACCATCGCATGTCTGAAGGTGAAGGAATTGAAGCGGCGACAAGGTGTGAACCGTTTATCGATTATGAGGTTGTGAGTCTATTAGGTGTGGGTTCGATGAGTGGGGAACTTGGTAAATTGATGTCTCTTCATCGAGATCTAGTATTCGAAGAGATGGAGCAATATTGTCGGGGGTTGATTGAGAAAATTGAACCGTCTTTATACGGCATCCTCAGTGTCATGATTGGTGTTCTTTTTTACACACTCTATTTACCGGTCAAACTCATTATGGCTCAATTGTGAAAGGAGAAAGATGAAATGAAGGAAGAGCGTGGGTTCACATTAGTTGAGATGGCGGCAGTATTACTCATTATATCAGTTCTTCTCTTGTTACTTGTCCCTTCTTTGTCGGACGGGAAATCTCGTGCTGATCAAGTGAGTTGCGAAGGTAGTGTTCGAATCGTTGAATCTGAAATCAATTTGCATTACGCGGAACATAAAGCCTATCCTGAAACGTTAGAAGTGATTAAGCGTGCGTCGGCTGCAGATCCACTCGTTTATAGCTGTCAATCCTCGGCCTATACGTATTCACCGACTGACGGCTCCTTAAAAAAACAATGAAAGGCTACACCTTGGTCGAAATGACTTGGGTACTTGTCGTGCTGTCGTTCTTACTATTGATCAGTGCACCGAGTACGAGACCGTTCGAACGAATGGAGCTCTACAATTTTACGGACTCATTGGTAGCAAATATTCAAGAAGCTGGGCAATTTCCCTATATTTCAGAAGAGGGAGATTGTGTACCACGATTGATTTGGATTTCGAAACAACAAACTTATCTGATTGTGTGTGGGCGAGAGGTAGTCAGGGAGGTTGATGTTCCTGATGGTGTGGATGTATATCTTCCGACGTACAACACTTTGACCTTTTCACAAGCGACAGCTTCTTATGCGGGACAGTGGAAATTCGTCAGTGGAAAGACATCGGTGACGCTCAAATTTCGAATCGGGACTTATGAACCGGAGGTGATTATTCGTGAAAGTGGATGAATCGGGTTTCTCATTATGGGAGCTAAGTGTCAGTCTTGCGGTGGTCATGGGGTGGATTTTCATTCTGACATCATTTGTCATGCAGGGGAACGAACGAATCCAACGGTTGAGTGATACGCTGTTCATCTATGAACGATTACAAGGAGAGGTTCTGCTTGAAGCCACTGAACCGACAGGGCGTGAGCAAGTGTGTGAGAAAGGATTTTGTCTGCCGACATTATGAAAAAGGCTTTACGATGATTGAAATGACGTTCGTTTTGCTGATCCTTCCCATGTTTCTTTTTCTTTTAGTGGAACTGCTCACGCTCGGTCAACATCTTTATGAACAGCCTAAATGGAATCATCATACGACACCTCAACTGATTGTGCGCCGTCTGATGGATAGCGAGAACTGTCGTGTTGACGAAGGACGGTTACGGGGTGATTTCGTCAAATCGGATGAGGAGCGATGGTCATGGACGATCAAACAAGTAAATGGCAATTTGGTTATGGTCGGAGATGGAGGAGGAAACTTACTCTTTTTAAGAGGAATCGACCAGTATCATGTCGAAACGGTCGGAAAGGGATTTCGAATCTCATGGAAAGATTCATCGTTCAGAAGAGAGCGGCATGTCATGTGCATGAAGCAGGCTTCTTTCTCGTCATCACCTTGACCATTGTTGTTTGGTTACTCGGCGCCACGTTATTTTGGTATACTGATGTGGAACGAACGACGAGGCGACTGTCAGAGGAAATCTTAGCGATTCGTTTTGAATCGCATTTGTTACTGGCGAAGGAGCGTTGCGCTGAACGACCGTTAACGTTGCATAAACCGACGGGAACTCTGACGTGTCGTCCGATTGCACCTAATCGTACTGAAGTGGACATTGTGTTAACATCCGGCGAACGGCATAAAGAGGTGATGGTTTATGAATGATAACCCGTTTTATATCGTGGGGTTTATGGGTACAGGTAAATCTACCTTATTCTCGTTTCTAAAAGAATATGGGGAGGTCATCGATCTTGATTTAGTCATTGAGTCCATGACTGGAATGGAGATCGCTACATATTTTGACCGCTATGGTGAGTCTGCGTTTCGTGATGTTGAATCAACAGTACTGCAACAAGTCATTGCTGACTATATCCTGACAGGTGGCGGAGTGGTGGAGCGCTCTGAAAATATACGTTGGATGCGAGAACGTGGTACGATGATCCATTTAAATCTTCCGTTCGACATGTGTTGGGAACGAATCAAAGATTCTGCACGACCACTTGTTAAAAAAGGACGGGAGGATGTTCAGACGTTGTTTCAACGACGCGATCGATTATATCGAACAGCGAGTGTATCCATCGATGCATCTCAACCGCCTGAAGACATCGCCAAGCAAATCATCCGTATAAAGGGGGAAAAAGTATGATCTGGATTAATTTCGCCATCATCGTATTTTCATTAATCGGACTTGGGATATACGGTTATCTCTTGTTCAAAAACAAGATGAAACCAGAATTTGGTCGTTTGAATCGTCTGACGGAACGTTTTAAAATTCGGGCAGACGTGATTGGTCAACAGGTCAATGAAATCAAGGGACACGTAGATGCGGTCAATCGATCTGTTACTCAAATAAAAGAGTTTGGGATCAATGCGAAGAATGAATCGATTGAATTAAAGCAAGCTGCCGTTGAGCTAACCCATGAAATCAAACGGACAGCTGGAATTGAACGTTCTGACGTTTCCACCGAGTCGAAAATATGAAATAATGAGGATGAAAACGTTTTCGTTTTTCATCCTTTTTCTTTTTCGCCTTTTTACCTATGCAGAAGGAATAAAAATTGTTAAAGTGGAATGGAAAACGAAAGATTTCAAAAACAAAAGCATTTTATGTTCGGGATTGGGGGATATTATGGAAAAGGTTACTTTGAAACGTACGCCTTTGTTCGAATTAATCGAACCGAAGGCGAAGATGGTTGATTTTGCGGGATTTGAAATGCCGATTATGTTCTCTTCGATTAAAGAAGAGCATTTGGCTGTACGTCAAAACGTGGGGATGTTTGATGTATCTCACATGGGAGAAATTCGAATCGAAGGGCCGGACGCGCTTGAGCAAGTTCAAAACTTGGTGACGAATGATATCTCGAAGATTAAAGTTGGTCAAGCCCAGTATAATCTTCTCTGTCTCAAAGACGGCGGTGTGGTGGACGATTTGCTTGTCTATCGATTAGATGAGGACGCTTATTGGCTCGTCGTCAATGCTTCAAATATTGAAAAGGATGAAGCGCACATTCGTCGACACGTTAAGGGAGACGTGGTTGTGACAAATGAATCTGATGAGTATGGTCAGATTGCGATTCAAGGACCGAATGCACAATCTGTTCTTCAAAGCATCACAAATGTTGCACTCGACGAAATCGGGTTCTTCAAATTCATGAACGGTGACGTGGCGGGTGTGCCATCGATCATCTCTAGAAGTGGGTATACTGGGGAAGATGGCTTCGAGATTTATGCTCGAGCAGAAGCAATTTCTGCCATCTGGGAAGCGCTTGAAGCCGAGGGTGTTACCCCATGTGGGCTGGGCGCACGCGATACATTACGTTTCGAAGCGTGCTTGCCGCTTTACGGTCATGAATTGGATGAGTCGATCACACCATTCGAAGCGAATCTCAACTTTGCCGTCAAGCTAGATACTGACTTTGTTGGTAAGGAAGCACTCGTCACTCAAAAAGAAAACATTCCGAATCGATTGATTGGATTGAGATTGTTAGGTCGTGGGATTGCCCGTCAAGGGGCGCAAGTCGAATTGGATGGGAATGTAATCGGCGTTGTCACGACCGGTACGATACCTCCGACTGTAAATGAATCAATCGCATGGGCACGAGTCGATGCACGTTACAAAGATGAAGAGCGTTTTGTCATCGACATCCGTGGCAAAAAGATTGAAGCCGAACGCGTACCGACACCTTTCTATAAACGAACGAAATGATACAGGGGGATTCAGAATGAACAGAATGGAATTTCGTTATTTACCGATGACCGAACAAGATGAACGAGACATGTTAAAGACAATCGGCGTCGATTCAATCGAAGCGCTTCTTTCAGATATTCCAGAAACACTTCGCGAACAAGCATCATTAGCGGCAATCGGGGCTCCGCTTCCGGAAGTTGATCTCGTTCGTCATATGACGAAGTTAGCTGATAAAAACAAACATACGAAATCATACCCGAGCTTCCTTGGAGCAGGGATGTATGACCATCTTTCGCCGAGTGTGATGAACCACATGCTTTTGCGTTCTGAATTCTATACGGCGTATACGCCATATCAACCTGAGATTTCACAAGGTGAACTTCAGGCGATGTTCGAATTCCAAACAATGATTTGTGAATTGACAGGGATGGACGTCGCGAACTCTTCGATGTACGACGGAATCACTGCTCTCGCTGAGGCGACTTACCTAGCGAGCGCGCAGACGAAGAAAAAACGTGTCGTCGTCTCCGGTGCAGTGCATCCTGAAGCGAAGGATGTAATCCGTACGTATGCTGACGGACCAGGTCTATCCGTTGATTACACAGATGTGGAGAACGGGGTGACGGATGTATCTGACCTCGATTTGACGGATGCGTCGTGTCTTGTCGTACAATATCCAAACTTCTACGGTCGTATTGAGGACTTAGAAAAATTAGCAGAATTGGCTCATGAAGCCGGCGCGCTATTCGTCGTTTCGAGCAACCCGCTCGCCCTCGGGATTCTTGAGTCACCAGGAGCACTCGGTGCGGACATCACGGTCGGAGATGCACAGCCATTCGGTATTCCGCAAAGTTTTGGTGGACCGTCATGTGGATACTTCGCGGTCAAAAAATCTTTGATGCGTAAACTACCGGGCCGACTAGTCGGTCAAACGGTCGATGAGGACGGCAAACGCGGATTCGTGTTGACGCTTCAGGCGCGGGAACAGCACATTCGCCGTGATAAAGCGACATCCAATATCTGTTCAAACCAAGCACTTAATGCATTGGCTGCTTCAATCACGATGTCCGCTCTAGGGAAATACGGAATTCGTGATATGGCTGTTCGGAATATTCAAACCGCTCATTATATGAAAGAAGCGTTAAAAGCTGCAGGATTCAACATCGTGGACGAAGGACCAATGTTCAATGAGTTCGTCGTGGATTTTGGACGTGATGCAGAAGAAGTATCGCGCCATCTACTCGAGCGCGGCATGATCGGTGGGCTACCGCTTGGTACGTATGAAGGGGAGCGTCAGACACAAATGTTGGTTTGCGCGACGGAATTGCGCACGAAATCAGAGATTGATCAGTTTGTCGAAGTGGTTGGGGGGATGAAATAATGCAACACGAGCAAACGCTAATTTTTGAAGTATCACGTGAAAGACGAACTGGATATAATTTGCCGACACCGACTGTCCCGGAGGTTGACCTTGAGACGTTGTTACCGGCTACGATGATTCGGAAAGAGGCGGCGGAACTTCCAGAAGTGTCTGAACTTGATGTCGTTCGCCATTACACGTCTCTGTCTACTCGAAACCATGGGGTCGATTCAGGCTTCTATCCGCTCGGTTCGTGTACGATGAAATATAATCCGAAAGTGAACGAAGATATGGCTCGTCTTCCTGGATTTGCACATATTCACCCGTTGCAACCGGTTGAGACGATTCAAGGTGCGCTCGAACTCATGGTGGACTTACAGGAGCAACTCGCTGAAATCACGGGGATGGACGAAGTCACACTCCAACCAGCGGCAGGTGCCCATGGGGAATGGACGGGGCTTATGTTGATTAAAGCGTTCCATGAGCGTAATGGGGATACGGCTCGTACGAAAGTACTCGTACCAGATTCGGCGCACGGGACAAACCCGGCGTCCGCAGTCGTTGCTGGATTCGAGACGGTGACCGTCAAGTCGGATGAGCGCGGTCTCGTCGATTTGGATGATTTGAAGTCAAAAGTTGGAGCGGATACGGCTGCTCTCATGCTGACAAACCCGAATACGCTTGGACTATTTGAAGCGGATATCCTTGAAATCTCAAAAGTCGTTCATGAAGCTGGCGGGAAGCTGTATTATGATGGCGCGAACTCAAACGCGATTCTTGGAATCGCACGTCCTGGGGACATGGGCTTTGACGTCGTCCACTTGAACTTGCATAAGACGTTCACAGGGCCTCACGGCGGCGGAGGTCCAGGCTCAGGTCCAGTCGGGGTGAAGCGTGACTTGATTCCATTCTTACCGACTCCAATTGTGACGAAAACAGATGATGGATATGGTCTCGATTACGACCGACCACATTCAATCGGGCGAATCAAACCATTCTATGGAAACTTCGGGATCAACGTTCGAGCGTACAGCTATATTAAGACAATGGGCGCAGAAGGATTGACGCGGGTATCCCGTGAAGCGGTCCTCAACGCCAACTATATGTTTGCGCGACTAAAAGATGCGTTCGACGTGCCATATGATACGTATTGCAAACACGAATTTGTCTTGTCAGGGAAGCGTCAAAAAGCCCTTGGTGTTCGTACACTCGATATCGCTAAACGCCTTCTTGACTTCGGTTACCACCCACCGACAATCTATTTCCCATTAAATGTCGAGGAATGTATCATGGTGGAACCGACAGAGACAGAATCAAAAGAAACGCTCGATGCGTTCTGTGATGCGATGCTCCAAATTGCCAGAGAGGCGGAAGAGAATCCGGAAATCGTTCAGACTGCTCCTCATACGACGGTCGTTAAACGGATGGACGAGACACTCGCTGCCCGTAAACCGGTCTTGAAATATGAGCGTCGTGAGGCGTCATCTGTAAAATAAAGAAAGGGCGAGTCGATGATTGTATCGACCCGCCCGTTTTTTTATGCTTTTTTAATCTTGCCCTTCCAGTTCTTGAAGCCGCCTTCGAGCATGTAGATATTGTTGTATCCGTTCTTCATGAGGAGTTTAGCCGCCTGGTTTGAACGTGAACTACCTTGACAGTAAATTAAAATCGGTTGATCTTTACGCAGTTCTTTCATACGTAGTTTCATTTGGCCGACCGGGATATTCCGGGCACCAACGATATGTCCACCTTTGTATTCGTTCGGTTCACGCACGTCAATTAACTGACCTTTACGGAGTGAGGCACGGAATTCTTCTTGTTTCATTTTTTTCAACCCGCGAGCTGGCATGAAACGCCATACGATGTAGGCGATCAAGGCAACCCATAGGAGGATGACGAGGATTGTTTCGAGTCCCATAGATGTTCTTCCCTTCTCTTTCAAAGTTACCATATCTCATTATAATGAAATTAAGGTCATGAGACAATGATTGACTCAATCAATCGGGGCTTTCCCTTTCGATTTCATTCTAATTAGGATAAAATAAGGAATGGAAACCGGAACATTAGGGGAGGTCGTGCCCATGCCGACGCCGAGTATGGAAGATTATTTAGAACGTATTTATTTATTGATGTCAGAGAAAGGCTATGCGCGTGTATCTGATATTGCGGAACATTTAGGGGTCCATCCCTCCTCTGTCACCAAAATGGTTCAAAAGTTGGACCGTGAAGAATATCTTGTGTATGAAAAGTATCGTGGTCTCATGCTTACAAAAAAGGGTCAAAAAGTAGGGAAGCGATTGGTCGAGCGTCATGCGATGCTCGAGTCTTTTTTACGTCTAATCGGAGTAGATGAATCAGATGTGTACGAGGATGTCGAGGGTATCGAACACCATCTCAGTTCGAACACGCTCGACTGCATGACACAGTTTGTGGAATTTTTTGAAGATAAGCCTGAACTCATGAATCAATTTAGAGAATTTCGGGAACAAGAACGAGCTTCAGAAGAATAATATGTAAAAAGCATCAATCTAACTCGATTGATGCTTTTTATTTTGCTCAATATCGCTAAAATACGAACGAAACATTCATATTTATCTTAGAATGTATATTTTTTAGTCGTCATTATGTTAAGATGAATCGTGGATTGAATAGATAGGGGGTGACGGCGAACATTCGCCGGATAAATGGAGATTCAAATTAAAGGAAAACTGTTTGATGAACAGCAGATTCAAAAACGTGTGAAAGAATTGGCTGAAGAGATTGAGAACGATGCAGAGGGGATACCGATTGTGATCGTCGCCGTATTAAAAGGCTCGATGGTCTTTGCGGCAGACTTGATGCGATACATGAAAGGGAGCGTTCAGCTCGATACGGTCGCGACGTCTTCTTACGGGAAAAAGTCGGTCTCGAGTGGGAGTGTGCAACTTCGAAAGGACTTGGATTTAGATGTGGAAGGAAAGTATGTTGTCATTATCGAGGACATCATCGACACGGGACAGACGTTGAAATTCTTATGTAAACATATGGAGCTCCATCAACCGAAACAGTTGAAAATTTGTACGCTTCTCGACAAGCCGGCGCGTCGACTCGTTCAGTTGGACGCAGACTATGTCGGATTCGAGATTCCTGATGAGTTCGTCATCGGGTATGGGATCGATTACGCGGAACAATATCGGAATCTGCCATATATCGGATATGTAGAAACAACATAAAAAGGAGCGCCGTGGCGCTCCTTTTACATGTTTGCTTTCTTTTTCTTCTTCCCTTTTTTACCTTCAATCACTGTTAGGTGTGGTGGATTGCTACGATGTACGGTTGAACGTTTAGATAACTTGGTGACGTTTGAACCAGGTTTCTTCCCTTTCCGGTTTTTAGCGGAAGCGGAAGGTTTGACTTGAGGACCACGACTTCCCTGCATTCGTTTTTTTGAGGCTTGCGCGGTTTTACGATAGCGTGCATCTTCTGCAGACATACGTGGTGCCATGAAGACGCGATAGATCACATAAAAGACTAACCCGAATATCCCGATGAACAACAATTGTCTAAACAGGCGACCTGGATCGGTGGCAAGCATATGCCCGACCCCGATGAAGCCAAGGATAAACACGATTGTTGCAGCGATCGAACCGACTCTTTGTCTGATCATGGTGCTTCCTCCTCTTATCCCTCTCTATGAATGACCGATTCTCCTAACTCTTTTCGTTCCCATGTCTCAAATGCTTCAATCGCGACTTGAATCTGCTCATCATTTGGCTCTCGTGTCGTCAATAATTGGAGCGACAGGCCTGGTTTGCCAAGGAATGACAGAAAGCGATGGTCGCGGAAACGATTGGTAAACTGCAGGACTTCAAATGAGATTCCGATGACGACCGGCAATAGCGCGATTCGGCTGATGAGTCGCAACCAGAGCGGATCGATTGGCACAATCATGTAAACGCCAATCCCGACGAAGACGGTGAATAAAATGAAGCTTGAGCCACAGCGATAATGCAATCGCGAGCTTTGGCGTACTTGTTCAACCGTGACCGGACGCCC
This sequence comes from Exiguobacterium sp. BG5(2022), assembly GCF_031844365.1. GTDB lineage: Bacteria > Bacillota > Bacilli > Exiguobacteriales > Exiguobacteriaceae > Exiguobacterium > Exiguobacterium profundum. The sequence goes on along the minus strand of NZ_JAUZVB010000001.1, from coordinate 1,009,972 downwards.
GGACTCATAGCAATTGATGACTTTATGCTCAGCGCCGTGATATTGGAAGACACGCTTAATGAGTGGCGTCAATGATATCAAGTAAAGGTAGCTGAGTAACAATACTAATTTTATTCCCCCTTCAAGGAGGTTTTGAATCACATGTCCGGAAAATAAAGGTACGTCTTGAAACATGGCCGCGAGAAGTGCTGGCGTCACATTGAAAATCAATTTACCAAAAACGTACGAGATGACACCGACGATTGCGATGAAGGCAATCATCCATATGCTCTGTTTTTGGTCTTCGTTCGTGTTCGTATCTTCACTTGGATCGACATCATATCGATCGCTCGCAAAGTTCATATGTGCAGAACCGTTCTTTAACGATTCATACAGCGCGACAATCCCTCTCAAGAAAGGTACTTTTTTTAAAGATTGGACCCAAGGGACAAGAATACGTGCTTGCTCGAATGTTTCAATCGAGCCATCTTTTCGCCGGATGGCAGATGCGCTTTCAGAGCGGCCTTGAAACATGACGCCTTCCACGAGCGCCTGTCCCCCGACTGGGATGGTTGGTTTGGAATTCATTCACTTTCCTCGATTCTTCAAATTCAAATGTTGTACTTGAATTATACCGTGATTTGTAAAAAAAACGAAAGGGCAGAAGGCTCGATTCACGTTCTTTCGATAAATTTGTTACAATAGATGAGACTTGACGAACGAGGGGGAAGAAGGTTGCGGATTTTAGTTTTAAATGGACCGAATTTAAATCTACTGGGTCGTCGTGAACCGAATGTATATGGCAAGGTGTCGTTGAAAGGTTTGGCGGCAGAACTGATGCTGCGCGCTCCAGAAGACGTCGAACTCACCTTTAAACAATCGAATCATGAGGGAGATTTAATTGATGCGCTACATGACGCTTTTGATTATGAGGGTGTCATATTGAATGCAGGTGCCTATACGCATACATCAATCGCGATCCGGGATGCCATATCCGCTATCGCTGCCCCAGTCGTTGAAGTACATATCTCGAACGTGCATGCACGCGAGGCTTTTCGGCATGAGTCGAAACTTGCTGCCGTCTGTATCGGTGTCATTACCGGTTTTGGACTCACGAGCTATACGTTAGCGCTGCATGCACTAATCGAACATTGGAGGAATCGACATGATTGAACGCGTAAACAAACTGCAAGCACAGTTAGGAAAAAACGAGATTGATGCATTACTCGTCACAAAACGTGAGAATATCCGCTACTTATCTGGTTTCACCGGGTCGAGCGGTGTCATCGTCATCACGTCGAATTCGGCAAGTTTCATCACGGACTTCCGTTACACGGAACAAGCGAACGATCAAGTAAAAGGGTACGACATCATTGAGCTTGATACATCACTCATCAAGTCGGTAGCAGATGTCGTGTCCCGTGAATCCATCAAGCGCCTTGGCATCGAGCAGGATGCGATGACAGTGGGGCAATATCGTGCCTATGAAAAAGATGTCGACGCTCAACTTATTGAAACGTCTGGAATCGTAGAAAAACTGCGCTTGATTAAGGATGAATCAGAGATTAAGATTATGAAGGAAGCTGCGGCAATCGCTGATGCGGCGTACACCCATATCCAGACGTTCATTCGTCCTGGTCGTACCGAGAGAGAAGTCGCGAACGAACTCGAAATGTTCATGCGTTCAAAAGGTGCTGACTCGTCATCGTTCGACATGATTGTCGCCTCGGGTCTCCGTTCGGCGCTACCACACGGTGTGGCAAGTGATAAAGTCATCGAATCTGGAGAATTGGTTACGCTTGATTTCGGTGCTTACTATAAAGGGTACTGCTCAGATATCACGCGTACGCTTGCAATCGGTCCGATTTCGGATGAGTTGCGTCAAATCTACGATACGGTACTTCGTGCCCAACTTGCTGGTGTAGAAGGCACACGTGCCGGAATCACTGGCATTGAAGCGGATGCATTGACACGCGATATTATTAAAGAAGCTGGATATGGCGAGTACTTCGGCCACTCGACAGGACATGGTCTTGGAATGGAAGTGCATGAGGCCCCAGGATTATCGTTCCGTTCGGAAACGGTGCTCGAACCTGGTATGGTCGTAACGATCGAGCCGGGTATTTACATCAACGGTGTCGGTGGTTGCCGGATTGAAGACGATGTCGTCATCACAGAAGACGGATGCTACCGTCTGACACAGTCGCCAAAAGAGTTAATTACGATCGAGGCATAAGCTTCATCTGAATTTAGGAGGAAATCAATATGGTATCAGTTAACGATTTAAAAACAGGATTGACGGTCAAAACGTCTGACGGTTCGATTTGGCAAGTCATCGAGTTCCAACACGTAAAACCGGGTAAAGGAGCGGCATTCGTTCGTACGAAAATGCGTAACTTGCGTAACGGTGCAATCCAAGAAACGACGTTCCGTGGTGGAGAAAAAATCGAACGCGCACACATCGAGCGTAAACGCATGCAATATCTTTATCCAATGGGCGACACGTATGTCTTCATGGACAATGAATCATACGAGCAACTTGAATTGACAAGCGCTCAAGTCAAATCAGCACTTCCATATTTGCTTGAGAACATGGAAGTCAGCATCGCGGACTACGAAGGGGAGATTCTTGGAATCGAGCTTCCAACGAGCGTTGTCTTGACAATCGTCGAAGCAGACCCAGGCGTAAAAGGTGACACGGCATCGAACGTGAAGAAAAACGCGACAGTGGAAACAGGACATGTCATTCAAGTGCCACTTTTCATCGAACCAGGTGAAAAAGTGACAGTCGATACACGTACTGGAGAGTTCATGGGTCGTTATAACGGTTAATCCTTACGAGTGCTCATTCGAATGAATGGGCGCTCTTTTTTTCTCGTTGCATTCATTGGTCTGACCAGTTATAGTGAAGGAGAGATTAGTACCAGGTATAAACAGGGGGTAAGAAAGATGCAAATCGATCAAATTAAAGAGCTTATTCAATTATTGGACCAATCATCAGTCCATGAAATGGAGCTTGAAACATCTGATTTCAAACTGTCATTAAAGAAAGAAGCGCAACAAACAGTGAGCGCGCCTATCATGCAGACACAAGCATTCGCACCGCCTGCGCCTGCTCCTCAAGTAAATGAACAAACAGAAGAACCGACGCAAGAAAAGGCGTCTTATCGTACTATCACCTCTCCGATGGTTGGAACGTTCTATTCACGTCCGGCCCCGGATAAAGAAGCGTTCGTGAACGTCGGCGATCGTGTCGAGTCAGGACAAATCGTTTGTATTCTAGAGGCGATGAAACTGTTTAACGATGTCGAAGCGGAAATCAGTGGCGAAATCGTAGAGGTGTTAGTCGCCGATGGCGATCTCGTCGAATTCGGTCAACCGCTCTTCAGCGTGAAGTGAGGTCGTTATGAAATTATTAATTGCTAACCGCGGGGAAATCGCGGTTCGAATCATACGTGCAGCAAAAGAATTGAATATTCCGACGGTCGCTGTCTTCTCTGAGGCAGATCGTGAAGCGTTACATGTTCATTTGGCTGACGAGGCTTATTGCATCGGTCCGAATCCATCGAAGGACTCCTATTTGAATATCCCAAATATTTTATCAGTCGCCTGCGCCGTGGATGCGACGATGGTACATCCGGGTTACGGCTTTTTGGCTGAAAATGCCGAGTTCGCTGAGATGTGCGAGGCGTGTGGAATTCAATTTGTCGGCCCAAGCAGCTATGCGATTCGCAAAATGGGAATCAAGGATGAAGCCAAACGAACGATGATCGAGTCAGGGGTTCCTGTCGTTCCAGGTTCAAGTGGTGTCGTCACAGACGAAGAAGCGATGGAACTCGCGCGTGAGATGGGCTATCCGGTCATCATCAAGGCGACAGCCGGCGGTGGAGGACGTGGCATTCGCGTCGCTCGAGACGAGAACGAACTCGTTTCAGGATTGGTCGCGACACGTAAAGAAGCGAAGCAGGCGTTCGGGAATGGTGACGTGTATCTCGAAAAGTTCATCGAGTCGTTCCGTCACGTCGAAGTGCAGGTTCTTGCCGACCAATTCGGTAACGTCATTCACTTAGGTGAACGTGATTGTACAATCCAACGTCGCATGCAAAAACTAGTTGAAGAGGCGCCGTCACCTGCGATTGATGAAACGACACGTCAATTGATGGGGGATGCTGCCGTCAAAGCGGCAAAAGCCATTCAGTACTCGGGAGCGGGAACAATCGAGTTCATTTACGTTCCAGAATCAAACGAGTTTTATTTCATGGAGATGAATACCCGGATCCAAGTCGAGCATCCCGTCACCGAGATGATCACAGGATTCGATCTCGTTCAAGCGCAGCTTGAAGTGGCGCTCGGACATCCGCTTGCCATCTCACAAGAGGACATTACGTTCTCAGGACATTCCATCGAATGTCGAATCAACGCGGAGGACCCATTTATGGACTTCCGTCCGATGGCAGGGAAGATTGACCAATATATCGTTCCAGGCGGTATGGGTGTCCGTGTCGATAGCGGACTCTATGCAGGAGCGATGATCCCGCCGTTCTATGACTCGATGGTAGCGAAGTTGATTGTTCATGCACCAACGCGTGATGAGGCCATTCTGAAAATGTTGCGTGCTTTGGATGAGTTTACGGTTTCGGGAATTAAAACGACGATTCCGTTTCATCAACAAGTCATGGCACATGAGCAGTTCCGCATCGGTACGTTCGATACGAAATTCGTTGAAAAAGAAATGTCATTGGCAAAATAACATGAACCAGGAAGCCCGAACATTATTTCGGTTTCCTGGTTTTTTGTACTGAATTTATGAGTGCTTTATGCTAAACTATCACAATGAAAGCATGTAAAAGGAGAGTAACTGAATGAAACGTCATGAAGCACGAGAGAAAGCGATTCAAACGCTTTTTCAAATCGAAGTATCTAAATTAGAGGTGGACGAAGCAATCGAGTTCGCATTGGATGGAGAAGAGTCTGATCCGTTTTACGAACAACTCGTCACAGGGACGCTAGAACATATTGAAGATATCGATGCGTTACTAGTTGAAAACTTGAAAAACTGGCGGTTAGATCGCCTCGGAAACGTCGAGCGTACGATTCTTCGAATGGCAACGTTCGAATTGTTATACGTCGAGACGATTCCAGAAAACGTCACCATCAACGAAGCGGTCGAACTCGCGAAATCGTTCGCGGACGAAGAAGCCGGCAAACTCGTGAATGGCGTACTCGGTAACATCATTAAAGAAGACTAAAAAAATAGAGATAAGACACCAGACCAACTACAGAAAAACCTAAAGACAACGGGGGATGAGAGAGATGGCAGTAGTGATCGACGGGAAACAAGTGGCAGCATCATATCGAGAAACGTTAAAAGAACGTGTGGCAGCACTTCGCGCACGTGGCATCGTACCGAAACTGAAAGTCGTGTTGATTGGGGATGACCCAGCAAGTCATAGCTATGTACGCGGGAAGGAACGGGCGGCAGAAGAAATCGGAATCGATTCACAAGTCCTCCGTTTTGATGAGACGATTAGCGAGAAGGAATTGCTTGACTTGATTGACTTGATGAATGCGGATGAAGAAGTTCACGGGA